>NZ_JALKIM010000003.1 GCF_023050945.1 Anaerobiospirillum sp. NML120448
ATAATGAGCTATTCCTATATTTAAGCCAAATAATTAGAAAAACCATTTACTTAATTAAGTTTTGCTAATAGATAATTTCATGCAACTTTTGCAAAGTTTACTCCCCAATCATCATCCTCAGCCTCAAAAAATACCAAGGCTCAATCAAACTCCCATCATCCATAACCTACGCTTTTGGCGCTTCGCTTTTGGGGCTTCGCTCTTGGAGCTATGCTCTTGCACCACCAGCCTAAAAATGATCCCGCATCTGCTATGCAGCAAAGCTATAAAGGTACAATCCAACAGTAGGGTAAAGATGTAATACCAGCTTAGCTGTTGCTACAGCAGCTACTAAGCATTAAAGGTTCAATCCAACAGTAGAGCAAAGATGTAATACCAGCTTAACTGTTGCTACAGCAGCTACTAAGCATTAAAGGTACAATCCAAAAGCGTGGTAAAGATGTAAAGTCTGCTTAGCAGTTGCTATAGAGGCTGCAAGTTGCAATCTAAGAGAGCTGCTCAGGCTGTAATGTCTAAATGCTGCAATAAAATATTTATCTTAGGAGTATCTAAACTGAGCTTCATAGGTGGCTAGTGCTGGTAAGGGGGTGTTAGCTTATAGGGTAGTGCAAATTGTTAGGGCTTAGAGCTAATAGTTAAGCTATTGGGCGTAGTAGGGGTGTTGGTAGGTTGGCAGATTGGGTTTGTCATAGGGAGAGGCGGCTGGTGTTGAGGTTGCTGTGGTGGTATTTGGTTCTGGGAGTTTGGGATAAATAATAGAATTTAACAAAATATTGTGTTTTGATATCTAGTAAAAAAGCGGGATTTGTTAAATAGCTAAGATTATTTGTTATAAAAAATAAGGCACTCGTTATGAGTGCCTGTGAAAGGATTATAAGGTTTTAGCAATGTTCTTGATAAATTCTGCTACTTGAGGGCCAATGTCTGGGTGACGTAAAGCAACCTCAATAAAGGTTTGAGTATAGCCAAGCTTATTGCCACAGTCATGGCTATGACCTACAGCCGCATAGGCATGAACATTTTCAATGTTCATAAGCAAATCAATAGTATCAGTAAGTTGGAACTCGCCGCCTGCGCCTAAAGGAGTACGTCTAAATAGTGGCCAAATTTCAGCAGGTAAGACATATCTGCCCACTACAGCATAATCAGAAGGAGCTTCCTCAACCTCTGGCTTTTCAACAATGCTATTGATAGGAAGATCTTCGCCTGGGGCTAACTCCTTGCCACCTACATCAACAATACCATAGGCAAAAACATCCTCGTGAGGGATCTTTTCGACCATAATCTGCGCAACGCCTGTCTCTTCAAAGCGCTTAACCATAGCGGCTAAGTTTTCTTTCTGTAAGTCAGCATGAATAGGATCAAGGATCACATCTGGCAAGAGCACAGCAAAAGGATTTTTGCCCACAATAGGGTAGGCGCACATAATGGCATGAGCCAGACCTTTTGCCTCACCTTGACGAACGTGCATAATGGTTACGTCTTTAGGAATAATGTTTTGTACCTCAGAGAGGAGCTGTCTTTTAACACGCTTCTCTAAAGTAGCTTCCAGCTCAAATGAGGTATCAAAGTGGTTTTCAATGGCGTTTTTAGAGGAGTGGGTTACTAATACAATATTCTTAATACCAGCAGCTACCGCCTCATTAACCACAAATTGGATCAAAGGACGGTCAACTAGCGGCATCATCTCTTTTGGAATAGCCTTAGTAGCTGGAAGTAATCTGGTTCCTAAACCTGCAACTGGGATAATGGCATACTTGATGTTGCCGTAGTTCATGTCAGGCATAAATCCATCCTTTAATTACAAATATCTATCTTCCTACATTATGCCACAATGATATGGCTAATATCATTAAAAAGGCCCTTGAGGGGCCTTTAGTGATTAATGAGAAATAAAAATAAATTTAATTGCTGCGCTCTTTATTGTTATTAGCTGCTGCATCAGAGTTGTTAACAATAGGAGCATTAGCATCAAACTCTGCTGGATTGTTGGTAGTAGCGCTATTTTGAGCAGCGGCTGTTTTAGCCTTATGAACATCCTTAAAAGCTGCTAAAGCCTCAGGATGACGGCGCATAATTACCATAAAGACAAAGAGAGTAAAGGTAACATTAATAATGGTGCTACCAAAGGTCTTATAGTCTACCCAATAAGATTCAGCGGTCTTGGCATCAATATTAAAGATTTGTGGTAAGTGGAATGCAATTACCATGTTAAGCAAGCCAGCAAAAACAAAGTACACCATAAAGTAGGTACCAAGTTTAAACCAGATGTGCTCAGGTATTGGCATTTCACGACCAAATAAGTAAGCAAATGGATTACGATGTAGGATAAATTGGCAGACAAAAATAGTAACAGCTAAAATCCAGTTAACAATACTTGGCTTCCACATAATAATGGCTGGATCTTTTAGCAAAATAGTAGGCAGACCAAAGAGTAATACTGCAATGGTTAAAAAGACCTGCATACGTGAGGCTTTACGCCACAAAATGTATTGAGTTAAAAATGATAGTAAACAGCAGGCGATGATCACGCTGGTGGCTAAAACCAGATCTCCAGACCAACGGTAAGTGACAAAAAAGGCAATTGCAGGTGCAAAATCTAAGATCTTAGCGAGCATTGGTTTTCCAGGGTTTAAAGAAAATTAAAAAAGAAAAATATCGTAGCATTATCGCAAATTATTGCTAAAAAATGCCAATTAAAAGCATTTTTTTTGAGCTAAGCCAAAATATTTAAGCAAAAATTCTCATAGGTTCTAGCACAGTATACTAGCGCTAATTAGTTAGCTAAAGCTTAGGTAATAGCCATGCCTCTTATTTACTGCTCTTTAAATAGAGACAAAATCAAAACCTAGTGAAATTTTCCCAAAGTTCGTTAACAACTATACCTGCCTTGGAGCAGGCATTATCTTTAATGATGTTGTTTTAGACAGTAAACGAACTTTCGGAAACTTTCGCTAGCTGTTTAGTTGCTTGGTTAATCGTAAAGCTTTGTTCCCATGCCTTTGCTGGTGAGCCAGCGTCTCAAACTTCAAACCTAAAAGTAGCCTAGCCATACTATATGGCACTTTTAAGTAGGCAACAGCTTAATCTTAGCTGCCTGTTAATACCTAAAGTTATGTCAATTTTGGACAAAGAGGGCATCCAAGCTGTAGGTGCGGGCGCTAAGCATGCTGTGCGGTGGCTATGCACAGGGCGTATTGTGCTATTCCCTTGGTGCAGGCGCTAAGCACGTAGTGCTAGGAGAGGTGGGTTGAGGCAAGAGGCAAGAGAGAAAAAAGTTCAGGACTAGCAAGTGGTGCTTGGTAGTCCTGAGCGTATGGGATAAAGAGTAGGGTAGCTCTGCTATAGGTATTAGCTCTGCCTCTGCCTCTGCCTCAGCGCCTGGTTCTAGGATAGAACCAGGTGCTGGGGCTAGGGCTGAGCAGAGGCCCTCTCTTTGGCTTGGTTTAGATGAGCATTAGGTTCTTGTAGGTCACTAAGGTGTTCTCTAAGAAGGTCTGGGCGAGGTTAGTGGCACTTTCAATGATTTGGTCTTCGCTGACAGTACCGTCTTGAGAGTTAATAGAAATAACACCTTGTACATTGAGGGTAAGGAGGCCTTCAACAATGTGGAGGTAGTTGCAATTTGGATTGGCAATTACCATTCTTAACATGTAGGCATCCATAGGATCAATGGTTACAAGATCTTGAAGTAAAGGAGAACATAAGTTAATAGTTTCCTTTTCTTGGAAGTTATTGATGGTATTGATGTTAAGCATTAAGCACTGGTTTAAGGTCTCTTCACTAATAGTGCGAGGATCTTGAGCTAAAGAGCAAACGCCTGCAAAGATTAAAGTATTAATAGCTTCAATAATGTCAGTAACATTAAGCTCAGCATTGTGCTGGAGCATGGCATCAATCATAGCGCCGATATTCTTAGGGCTATTATCAGATAAGATAGCTAATAAAGGCTCATAAATACTCTTATCAAGCTCAACTGGGCCTTGATTGCCCTCTAATACATAGTCAAAGCCACTAATATCAATCATAAGAGTGATAAAGTGGGAGGACACTTCTGCTAAGTACTCATTAGGATTTAAAGGTACAGCTCCTTTAATATAAATATCAAAGCGAGAGCGCTGGTTGACCATAAAGTCACGAGTTTCTTCATATAAGTTGGTGCCTAATAAAGGCTCTAAGAAATCACGCTGCTCTTTAGTTAAATTAATGTTATCTAAGTTATCAATACTGTTAGCAGAGCAAACATAGCCTACATCAGCACGCTCTAAGCGCTTAGATACCTCACTAAAGTGATCCATAGACCAATAGGTGTTTAAGCTTTCAGATAAAAATGGCTTTGGATTATGGTTGGCCTCAATTAAGCGATCAGAAAAATCAGGTTGAGAGCACACAAAAATTGCGTTTTTCTCCACTACAGGGAATAAGAACTTGCTTAAGCTCATCATTCTTTCCTGGTCGTTTAAAGAATCAATGTGATGGGTAGTGTCATAGAGCTTAAGTAATTCACGCACTGACTCGTAGTTAATCATACCTACAGTACAGTTGTAGGACATAAATAACACACCACCATCGTTTAAGTGCTTGGAAATAATATCAATTAAGCGCTCTTGATCTTCTTTGGCAATCCAAGACCATACAGCAGGTACGCAGATAAGATCAAACTTTGGCAAATCATCTCGTTGGGCCAATGCTTCCAAATCGTCAGCGCATAAATCAATAGCAATATGGCATTGCTTAGCACGTCTCTTGGCTGAGTTAACTGAAACAGGGTTAAACTCAATGCCTTTCCAATGAGAGCTATTGCAGGCAGTGTGCATGCTTAAAGATAAACCATTACCACAGCCGATAAATAAGGTATTACCCTCTTTAAAATCAGGACAAGCAAAGCCTTTTGAAGATAGTACATAGTGCAAGTAAAGAGGATTTATTTCTTTGCTGCTAGCAAAAGTAGAAGGTAAATCGTACTTGTATTTTTGGTTCCAGTTAGACATGCAACGATCTCTCTATAATGGTAAAACGATTAGAAAAATTCTTTGACTTTAGATGATCTTGAGACTTTTAAATAAAGGTAAATTAAACTTAAGGAAAGTCTGAGCAAACTCATCTAAAGTATCGGTAATGGCTTGGGTATCAAGATCGAGATCTTGATTGTCACTATTTTGTTTCAAGCTTTCTTTCATAAGCTCAATTAGCTGAGGTTTAGTAAGGTTCTCATTGAGCATAAAAGCATGTAATAGTTTTTGAGTTAGGTTGTCGGCAAAAACACCTCCACCAGTAATAGGTGAGGCTAAAACTTCAATACTACTTTGGCTATTGTGTTCAGTTAAGAACAAATTGAGCTTACGACAACTATCAATAGTAGCCTCATCAATCTCTTGAGGATTAATGGCTACATCAAGAATACTGGCAGCAGTGGCATAAACTATTAAATCAGTCAGCTCACTAGTGCTCATAATAGGGTTGCTTTCCTGGCACAGGGCTTGACGCAACTCCTTATAAGAATGCACTTGATAATCTGACATTAGGTCAAGAATAGGCTTAAATGCCTCAAGATTAACTTTAGTATTGTTACCAACTCTACAGTTAACGGTCTTAGGCTCTTTACTGCTTAGATTGTGTATTAGGATAAAGTAGGTATCATCAAGCTGCTCTAATTGCTGCTTAGCACTAAGTTTGACTATACCCTTAGTATAAACATCAGTACGGAAAGATGCCTGACGGAAGTAATCTTTAAGCTGCAGTTGTACACCCAGATCACTTTGCTCTTTAAATAAGGCAATCTCATCAGGGCTAAATTGCAAGTTATCCATGTTCTCTAAAGGCAAGGCCTGACAAACATAGCTTAATTTAGCACTCTCAAGCTTTTTAGCTACCTTAGCAAAACTTTCTAATTGCCATGAATTATTAAGGTACTCATGAGCAATATAGTTGTGATCTCTAGAGTACATTTTGTTTTGGAAGAGGTCGCTAGCGTGAGGATTGTGCTTGATATATTGCGGCTTAAGCTTAATAAGTTCACTTACAAAGTTAAAAGCAGCAGGCAAATTTTGGACATTGGTTAAGTTAGGGGAGCCTTTAGTGTCAATGTAGCTTTTCAATAGAAAGCGTATTGGCTCTATAGTTTCGTTAACAGCAGTGACGTTGTAGGAAATGTAAAGTACACCACCTACTTTGAGTTTTTTCTTGATAAATTCAACAATTACGTCTTGGTTAGACTTGGAGATCCAAGACCAAATGCCATGTAGACAAATATAGTCAAACATAGGCAAGTCATCACGCTTTAAAAACTCATCAAAGGCATCATCACTAAGATTAACCTTAACCTCTCCTTGCTTTGCTAAATGGTTAGCAAAGAGCACTTGGGAAGGCATAAAGTCATTGCCATACCACTGTACTTTAGTAGCAGCACCATGGAGTACTACGCTAAGCCCCTGACCAAAACCTAGTTCACAGGCTGTAGTTTGAGCCCCTAGTTTAGGAAAAGCTAAACCCTGAGATAAAAAGAGTAGGCGCAATAAATAAGGATTGAGCATACCAAAATACTTAGCCTCGTAGCTTGTATCCGTGGTATAGCCCATGCTCCAACTACTCATAGAAAACAATCCTTGCGTTTAGTAGACAAATATTCAAAAGCTGCTATCAGCAAGCTAGCTTATATCTGTAAGCTAGCTTACTTAGGTGTTGGATTAAATTAAACCAACATCAAGGTGCGATAAAGAGGCATCTTAAAGTTCAAGAAATTGGTAGCGTAAATAATGGCTTGCTCTTCAATTTTTGCCTGTTCGCTTTCGTTACTATTCTTATCAATGAGAATATCTTTAATAGCAAACGCTAATACCTCAGGAGTGATGTCTTGAAGCTTAAGGGTTAAGTTCATAAGCACCTTATCAACATCATCAATAGAGATACCACCACCTAAGACAGGTGAGGCTAAAGCCATAATAGACTCGTTTTGATTGCCGTTGAGAATGTACTTATTGAGCTTAATGCAGCGCTCAACCATTTGCTCGTTAATAAATTCTGGATTAGTAGCAGGGAAAATCATACCGCAAGCAGTTGCATATACTACTTGTGAAAAGAGCTCGCCTTCGCTGATTACTGGGGCATTCTTCCCTTTAGTATTAGACTCTGAGCATAAGGTTTCTCTTAGTTCCTTGTAAGAGTGACACTTATTGTCCTTAAAAATGTTTATGATAGGCTCAATGCGCTTTAAATCAATCTTATGATCACGGCCTCTAAATTTACATTGGTAATCATTACCATCAATTGGGCGAGTGCAGATGAAATAAGTATCATCAAGCTCTTTTAACTGTTGCTTGGTGCTAAGCTTTACGGCACCCTTAACGTAGATGTCAGAGCGGAAGCTATTTTCGCTAATAAAATCTAATACCTCGTTGGCAAGTGGGGTATTAACATATTGTTTATAGAGTGCTTTTTGCTCATCAGAAAGGAAGTAGTCAGTAAGATTATCAGGCAAGTGAGCTTGGCAAACGTAGGAAAGCTTAGCTTGTTCAAATTTGGCAGCCACCTGCTCAAAGTTTTGTAAAAGCCAATAACCATTAGCATACTCGTGGCCAACATATTCTTGATCTTGCTTGATAACATTGTTGGTATAGCGATCTAGTGCCCATGGGGTATGCTTAGTGTAGCCAGGTTTAGTGGCAACAAGTTTGTTAACAAAGGCAAGAGCATCTGGAATGCTTTGTACATTGTTCTTGGCTGGATCTCCTAAGTTTTGGATATAGGAGTTAATGATGCAGCGGAAAGGCTCAATGCTAGAGTAAACCTGCTTGTTATTGTAAGAAATATAAAGAATACCGCCTACTTTGAGTTTGTTTTTAACAAATTCAACAATGACATCTTGGTTTTCAGGTGAGATCCATGACCAAATACCATGTAGACAAATATAGTCAAACATAGGTAGGTCATCACGCTTTAAAAACTCATCAAAGGCATCATCGCTAAGATTAGCGTTCACATCACCATGTTTGGCTAATTGCTTAGCATAATTAACCTGAGATGGGTTAAAGTCATTGCCATACCAACTTTCAATAGAAGCTGCGCTATGCAAAATAATGCTTAGGCCATTACCAAAACCTAATTCACAAGCATTAAAGTTTTGATCTATTTTAGGAAAGGCTAAGCCTTGAGAAATGAAGTTAAAACGAATGCGGTGAGGATTTAACTGACCAAAATATAAATAATTATAGTTGGTCTCAGTGTCGTAACCCATATTCCAACTGTGCACAGCTATCTCTCCTAAAAAATGTCTGGCGTTATTATGACTAATAGTAAATTCTGTGCCTCTTAAGTATTTGCTCTTAAAAGGCTAGTTCGTAATTTAGTAAGTTAACAATGTAGATGTTTAAGCCAAAGGGCGCAATTATCTTATGATAAAAACATGATCACCTACTTAAAGTATAGCTTTAGTAAGCAATTATGGTGCCCTTAATGTTAAATGACCATCAATGTGCGATACAAAGGTAAAGAAAATTGCATAAATTCCTGAGCATACTTTTGCGCTAAATCATAAGACTCTTGTGAAGTGATGCTGCTATCAGGATTAGAACTAGTACGTATTTCTAAAATAATATCAGTAATCAGTTCAGTGCTGAGATCTTTACGCTTAAGAGCAATGCTAAGTAGTACCTTATCCAAATCGCTAACAAATACGCCGCCACCTAATACAGGAGATACTAAGGCTCTAATATCTTCATTCTGGTTGCCACCTAATAAGTGGTAGTTGAGCTTTAAGCAGCGCTCTACTAGCTCCTTAGTAATTTGCTCAGGAGGCACAGCTACTTGTAGCATGCCATGGGATACAGCATAGACCATCTTACAAAAGAGCTCTTCCTCTGTAAGAGTGGTGGTGCCATTATCTTGCTCAGAGCATAAGGTAGTTCTTAGCTCTTGGTAAGAGTGGCACTTGTTGTCCTTAAAAATGCCTAAGATAGGCTCAATTTCTTTCAGGTCAACTTTCTTGTCAAAGCCATGAATCATAGCAGTAAAGTTCTCGTGCTTAAGATTCTTATCACAGATAAAGTAGGTAGCATCGAGCTCTTTATCTTGCTGCTTAGTGCTTAGTTTGACTGCGCCTTTTACATAAACATCTGAGCGGAAATTATTGCGGCTAATAAAATCACGCAATTGCTCGTACATAGGGGTGCCAATAAAAGGTTTTAAGGCCTCAAACTGCTTAGGTTCAAGGTAGTAGCTATTTAAATTATTGACCAATTTTGCCTGGCAAACATAGCTAAGCTTGGCCTGCTCAAATTTATGAGCCACCTTATCAAAGTTTTCTAAGAACCAATAATCATTGGTGTACTCATGAGAAACATAGCGCTGGTCTTTTTGGCAAATCAAGTTCTTATAGCTCTCTTGTGCCCAAGGAGCCTTTTTAATATAAGCAGGCTTGGTTGCAAGTAGTTTGTCAATAAAAGCTAAAGCATCAGGCAATTGCTCTTCACTATTCTTATTAGGATCGCCTAAGGTTTGGATATAGGAGTTTAGTATGGTTCTAAATGGTCTTAGATTGTCAAAATAGCCTGTAGTATTGTAAGAAACATACAAAATACCGCCCACTTTGAGCTTATTTTTGACAAATTCAACAATTACATCTTGGTTTTGAGGAGAAATCCATGACCAAATACCATGTAAACAGATATAGTCAAACATAGGTAGGTCGTCACGTCCTAAAAACTCATCAAAGGCATCATCACTAAGATGAACCTTGATTGCTCCATGTTGAGCTAATAAGTCAGCATAGTTTACCTGAGAGGGATTAAAGTCATTGCCATACCATTGAGCCTGAGTGGCTGCTTGGTTCATGATAATGCTCAGGCCATTGCCAAAACCAAGTTCACAGGCTGTAAAGTTATGGTCAATTTTAGGAAAGGCTAAACCTTGAGATAAAAAGTTAAATCTCAGACCATAGGGATTAAGTTGGCTAAAAAAATGGTAGGTATAATTAGTGCCTGTATCGTATCCCATGTTCCAACTATGCACGATTCTCTCCTAAATATGACGACAACCAAAGAAACATAAACTCTTAAGAGGGTAAAAAAGAAGACAAAAAAGCAGCCCTAGTTAATCACGAGTTGCTAGAAACAATTAATACAACCTCTGTAAGCTAAATAATAGCACGTACCAGACTACTACTCATTAGTAAATCATAGGCCTACCTCATAATATTTCCTAAAAAGTAATAAACTCCATAAGTCTAAAGCAGGCTAATAGCCACAGCCCAAGGCCACACCCCTTGAGGCTTAAACCTGGGCCTAGCCCTCTGGGCTTGTGCCCTTAGGCCCTTATATTAGTTTAGGCAAGTCATCCCAAGAGGTAGTGTAACTTGGGGAGAGGGAGTTTTTGTTGGAAAAGGCTTCGGCCTTTTGTGGGCCTTGGGAGGCAATAAAGATGTTTTGCTCGTGGCCTTGGTGGTTGATTTGGTCAATAGCTTTCATTAGTTGATCGGACTTTTCTTGCTCTTGTGGGGTTTTAGCCTTGGTAAAGAGATCACTTTGGAAGCTGCGAGTAGCGGTGAGATTGCCTAAGATTATTCCTGCCTTATTGTATTTATAGCCAGGGGCAAAAATCATTTTTAAAAGCTGGGTGGCTACATACAAAATTTCTCTGGTATCACTGGTTGGAACCTTTAAGTTGGCTGTTTTATCGGCAGCAAATTTTGGATCATTGCCAAAGTAAGAGGTTCTAATAAAGACAGTGATTTGAGAGCAGTACTTATTTTGATTACGTAATTTGTGACAGGCAGAGGCTACAAAGTTAGCCAAGGCCTGGTGAAGCTCATCAAGAGTGGTAAGTCTTTTGGTAAAGGAGCGAGACCACATAATTTGCATAGTGTGGTTGATATCAGACTCATCCTCAATTACATCTAAATCATTGAGCTCTTGTACCGTACGCATCAGGACAATGTTGTATTCTTTTTTAATGGCTTCATAATTTTGCACCGATAGCTGGTAGGCAGTATGAATGCCTTGTTCATTTAAGCGTTCGTTAAGGCGACGGCCTATGCCCCATACCTCTGAGATAGGATTGTTTTTTAGTAAATTAATCCTAGGCATATCTTGCAAAATGGAGTACAAGCCGTAAGTTTCTTGACGATGCTTTTTAGCATGATGGTTAGCCAGCTTAGCTAAGGTCTTGGTATGGGCAATACCAACACCGACATTAATGCCTATGAGGTTAAATACGGCATTGCGCACTAAGATTGCTTTATCTAAAGCTTCTTTTTCGCTGATGTGTTTAAAGCATAAAAAGGCCTCGTCAACCGAGTAAACTTGGGTATCATCGCAAAGATGCTCTAAAACCTCCATAACACGTCTTGAGATATCCAAATACAAAGAGAAGTTGGAGGAAAAAGTTACAATATGATGTCGTCTAATCAGATTTTTAATCTTAAAGACAGCTATGCCCATAGGAATGCCTAAATCTTTCGCCTCTTGAGAGCGAGCGATAACACAACCATCATTATTGGATAGAACTAGGAGCGGGCGACCCTCTAAATCAGGGCGAAATAAGCGTTCGCAACTGCAAAAAAAATTATTGCAATCTACTAATAAATAGACCTTGTCATAGCAATATGTAACAGGATCACGAAACTCAAAGCTCATAAGAACGAAACTTGCCCTACAAAAAAGAAATGCCCAACACTTTAATATGATACGAAAAAAGTAGGGGCTATGGGTTAACTTAGTAGTGCTTATTATGCTAGACAAGCCAATATTGGTATTAAACCAACTTTTATCATACTTGATAGGTCACTGATTGATTGATTATAGCGATGATTAAGATCAAAAGCCTATCATGCCTCAAACGTCTGTCCTTGGCGTAGAGCCATTAAGAGTGGCGCATATAATTAGCCATTTAAAGGGCGAGTTGCTATAATGATAATAAGACACCTTACATCTTTTACTAAGCAAGGACTACACAATGTCCTGAGACTGAGAGCTAATTTAGCTCAAAATTTGTTTGTTTTAGAAGCTTTTATTAGTCGCAAACACTAGGGGAGACAAGCTATTTTAGTGCTGTTGGATTGTGTTGTCCGTCCAAAGTAGCCAAGGCACAAGGTTAAAGTCTTGAGCAGTAATTTAGTTAAAATAGGTGTAAGCCGTTTTATAGTTGTTTTATTAAGCCTAATCAAAGGCTTAGAGCCTTAGTTTCGTAGCTAAAATTATTTTTGTAACAAAGCTACCCTACCAATGCTAGCAGAGGAGAGCGTCATGGCTGACTCACAAAATCGCTCTAAAATTGTTGATGATAAAGGAGCTAACTTTGCCAGTAGTGTGTCTGGCAAGGTCGATACTTGTGAGCGCTCAAAAAATAATATAGACGAGCCATTGCCTGACTTGTTAAAGCCTTCTGCACGCAATGTTTTAAAACATAATGCACAGTCATTGATGATTTTGCATCATACCAAGGCTTTTCAAGGTGCCCAGCATCCGAAAGTAGAGCAAAATATTGAGATTGTTTTAAAAGAAGAACCACTAACCACGCATGCTACCGTAAGTGAGCCTCTTACCCCTAAGAAAGTAGAGCTATCAACTTTAGATCAAGATATTAAAGAAAATATTGCTGAGTCTTGTGATAATTTTGAGTTCGATCCTTTTGCTGAGCACTCTAAAGATGAAATTCAAAATGCTATTGAGCAAGCTCGTATTAATGCCATGAAAAAGCACGAGCTGATTGAAGATAGTGAATTTCAATTTAAGAACAATGCCCAACCTCAAGATCGCAAGGATGCTTTGTTTGAAAATGCCAAAGCTATAGCTGACTTAGCTATGAAAGATGGCATTGATAAGCAGTCTATTGCCCAAAATAACGAAGCTGCTACTAAAGATATTACGTGCCAAGTTGATGACAGTAAGGCTCCAATTAGTATAAGTTCCCAAGGTGCTTACCAATTTAATAGCACCAAGTCGCCTTTTTCCTATATCAAAACCTCTTTAGAGCGTGTTGTGCCTAAAGATCGTTTTTATATTGATTCAGTTCATGGCGACACTAGGGCTGGCTTTACCTCTCATGCTAATAGCTATACAAATAAAGACCTCAGCTCCACCCAAGAAAACCAAGGCTTAGCAACTAAGAGTAAGGACACTGGGGCGGCTTTAGGCGCTAGCGCTGCTGGAGCAGACGCTAGCGTTAGCGTTAGCAGCGCTAGCTCTGGCGTTAGCGCTGGTGCTAATGGCAATAGTGTGGTTGGGGTAACACAGCGCCACTCTGCTTATGATGATGTATTTGGTGGCGATAACCATCATTTGCCTGTAGAGCATCATGACGAGAGACTGGATCCGAGCAAAATTGACACCCCATTTGACCCACTAGCAGCGCTGGTAGATACACCAAAGTCTGATTTAGAGCAGGATGTTAATGAAAGCCAAGTACGCCATGATGATCCTAGCTATTGGGCTCAAGGTGGTGTCGAGGCTCATGAGGAAAGCACTCTGCCAGCTAGTGCCTTTTCTAGTGATGGCCCTGAAGACGGGGTGGTGCTAAACAATAACTCTAGCCAAGTAAAATGCCTTGGCGTGCCTGGCATTAAGCCTAAGAGCCATAATGAGCATAACATTCCATTTAAAATGCATAAACATGTGGATGTTGCTGAGGTTGGCGTTAGTGCTCATGAGCGCTTGGGAGTACAAGGATTAGTTTCCCATCATAGGATAGTAGACAATAGTATGTCCCACTATCGTGGTGGCTATATGCCTTGCTACTTCTTATATGATAATGGTGAAGATCGCTATTTGCTTGATCAGGGTAGTTGCCGTCTCATTGGTATTACTTACACTGGAGATTGGATCCCGAGCTCTTATATTAATAATCAATTGTCCTTAATTGATGAAGAGCAGCTGTTTAGTGTCTTTTTCAATCCATCAGAGGGTAATAAGATCTTTTCCCATGTAAAGATTCAACAAGGCCCTCATAAAGGCGAGCGTCTTTATATTTCAGGCTCTGTGATTCAGCGAGATGATACTGGCATTGCTATGTTGGTTTCAGGTTACTTTACTCAAGTACAATCTAAGTATATGGAGTGCTTGTGTAAGTTTATGAATCACTCCTCTTCTTTTGATATTGATACCTTTACTGGTGAAGTTCAGTACGGCGCTGCATATCATGTCATGCTAGGTTTAGAAGATAATGACTGCATGCCAAGAACAGTAAAACAGTTTGAAGAAAACTTTATTCACCCTGAAGATCTCATGGTATATCGTAAGCAAAACGATATTATCTACAACCCAAATTTAGGTGATTATTACGAAAGTATTTATCGTATTAAACACAGTGGTGGTTATTATATTTGGTGTATCGATAGAGGCTTAGTAATTGAGCGTAAGAGCTCAGGTATGGCATCTCGTATTATTGGTACCACTACCAACATTGATGTGGTGCGCTCTAATTTTGAGCGCTTAAAGCGTTCTATCTACCAAGACCCATTAACTGGCTTACATAATCGCTTCTACCTTAATACTCGTTATAAGTACTTTACTATGGAGGAAAGTCAGCCTTTATCCTTAGTATATGTAGATATTTCTGGTCTTAAGGTTATTAATGATTATTTAGGCCACGCTAAGGGTGATGAGCTGGTTAAGTTATCAGCCCAAATCCTCTCTAATGATGTTTATTTGGATCATGAGGTAGTACGCTTATCTGGTGATGAGTTCTTATTGATCTTTACTAATTGCTCTGACGAGCAGTGTAAGAGCTTTATCAATAAGTTTGCCTGTACCTTAGATGAACGTAATCGCAATCGTGAGTTCCCTTTACCAATTTATTTTGGTTTTGGTATTGCTACTTTAAATGAAATTGATGATGGCGATACTTTCTTGCGCTGTGAGGCTCGTGCTGACGTGCGCTTGCAAGAATATAAGACTGCCCATAGAACACGCATTTATACTGAGTTGCAATCTTTCATTGAAAATGCTCTTGGTCAAAAGGTTGTATTTAATGATAACCGTCGTTTAGAGTACTTAGATAAGGACGAGAACGATCAGCCTGATGTAGTGCCTAGCAATCAGCTTAAGGATGAGGACAAGCAAGAGCGTAAGCTTAATGCCCCAAATACTGAAACTATAGGTTTAGTGCCTTCTTTTGGCTCATCAGGTAAAGTACCGCATTATCAGGGCTCTCCTTATGGAGTTAGATTTAATAGTGTTCACCCATCACTAATTGCTAGTGCAGCCAAAGTAGAGCAATCACTAGAGGCAAGAAATAAACTTGCTGAGCAACAGCTCAAGGCTATGAAGGCTTACGAACTAAAGTTTGCTAAGCATAGTAATATTGATACTATTCAAAATAATAAGGTAGCTAGTGAGTCTTCTTATATCAATAATACTTTCCATAAGCAGTCACCTCTAGCGGCTATGTCTCGCATGCAATATCAGCCAGGACATGCAGAGGCCTCAGCTGAGGTGTTTATGGCGGCTGGCCTACAAAAGATTGAGCTTGATTTTGCTCAAGAGCTAGCCCAGGCTCAAAAACAAATTGATGCTCGTAATGATGCTCAAGAAAAGGTAGGTCTAGTAGATAGTGCTAGTGCTATTAAAGAGCCGCTCAAGGAAAACTCTGCCTTTGACATTAAATCAGAGGGAGCTCAAGGCTCTTATGGCTCAGGTGATGTCTATCAGGTTGCTAAAAGCTCTGTCCCTGATGAGTTGGTCAATAAAAATAGCCTTACTATGTCTTGGGATCAAGATAATGCTAATACCAGCTCTATGAGCGCTCAATCTAAGATTAGTGCTGAGCAAGAGCGCTTATTAATTTTAGCAGCAGAGCAAGCTGCCTTGGATGATATGAGATATGCTCAAAACTCAGTTACCATGCCTGATGACTTAATAGCTGGCTTTGGTTCTTTAGAGGTGGGAGCCTCCGATCTCAACAAAGAGAGTAAGATCTTAGATAAAGCCCATAAGATTGCTAAAGCTGCTCGTCTGCAAGATGGCGATCAAATCGATAATGGCCCTAATCTTAGAGATAGTGCTACGCTAGAAGTTGGTGAGCAGGTTTCCTCTTATGAGGCAAAAAGTGCTTTACATGAGGCCCAAGCCTTCTTAAATAAGCTTCAGGATGCTAAACCCCAATAGCTCTATAAGTTGTAAGCCACAAGCTATAAGCCCCTAAAAAATGCTCATCATTTATGAGCCCAATGATTGTTTATTTAGACAAATTATGAGGTTGCCATGAACAATAGTCAGAATACAAAGCCAAACTTACTTGATGGCAGGCAGGTTCCTGGCTATTGGATTTTTAGGGGTGACACTAGAGAGTTTATGCTGGATGAAAACTGCGCTGCTAGTTTCGGCATAAATAAAATCAATGTTTGGATTTCTCAAGATGAAATCTTAGAGCACATTACTCTGCGTAATATGGAGCGCTTCTTTAGAGTAATGGACACTCATGATTTAGGTAGCATTATTTTTGAGGATGTTTTAATTACTCGTGGCCCTAATGCAGGAAAGGCCTATGTGATTAATGGATCGGTGTTAGCACGTTTTTCTGATGGTAAAGTAAAACATGCTACAGGCTATATGGTTAATGCTCAAAGTACCTTCTCTGAGTTTATTGCTCGTGAAATTGCTGGAGATGATTTCTTTTCCTGGGATTTTGAAACCAACCGTTTTAGATTTTCAGCAAACTATTGCCATTTATTAGGCTATGATGAACAGGAATTTCCTCAAACTTGGGAACAGTGGGCTAATATTGTTCATCCTGACGATAGAGATATGATGGCTGTAGAGCGCCATATTATGGAATCTCCTCGTTATGGCGATAGTTTTGAATTTTGCCTGCGTTTACGTCATTATGATGGCCACTATATTTGGACTATAGGTAGGGGTATTGTTTTAGCCCGTAATGAGCAGGGCTATGCCCTCAGTTTGATTGGTAGCTTTTCTGATATTAATCTGGTGCAAGATAATTTCGATAATATCAAGCAAATGCTCTATACCGATACTCTAACAGGTCTGAAAAACCGCTCTTATTTCCAAAACAATAGCGCTAAGTGGCAAGATGAAAAGGTTAAGCCTATAGGTGTAATTTATGCTGACGTTACAGGCTTAAAAATCACTAACGATGTATTAGGCCATGCCGATGGTGATATTTTGCTCCTGACCGTAACAGAGGCTTTAACCACTGTTATTACCCGTCCATGCGATATTATGCGTTTAGCTGGTGACGAGTTTGTGGTTATTATGACCAATTGTGACGAGCATGAATGTAAGGCCTTAATGCAAGAGTTGATTGACTATATAGACCGCCATAACAGTTCACAAAATGTGATGCCAACATTTGTGGGCTTTGGCTGTGCTTGGCTGGGCGAATTAGAACAAGACACCTTACATGCTACTATTGAGCGTGCTGATGTGCGTATGCAGGCTTATAAAGATGCCCATCGTAAAGAAAACTATGCTCAGCTAAAAGTTTATTTAGAAAAACGTAAGGGTCGCCCTGTTTCTATGCGTGATGGCCGCCGCTTAGAGTACTATTCTCAACAAGAGCGCGATCAAATGCACAAATCAACCCAAGAGACAGAGCAAAAAGAGGTCGAGGTTTCACCAACCTCAGCTCTAGAGCAAGCTCAAGACTTGAAGTTTAACCCATCTCAACTCCCAGACTACAACAAAGAGCTCTCTGCTGCGCAAGCTCAAGCAATTACTAAAACCAACAGCGCCACAGAAGCTAAAACAAGCCCAGATCCTGCCACTGTCGTTACCCACAGTGCTAAGGACGCTGCCTCTGTGTTTAGCGCAGCTCTATCACCAGCTCAAGCTAACAGGCCGTCCCAAGAGCCAGAACAGCTGCCAGCGCAGGAGCAGGCGCAAGCTCAAGCGCAGGCGCAAGCTCAGGAGCCTAAGAGCAGTGCAAGCTCAAACTCAGAGCAAGAGGCTAATACTACTGGCCTAAGCGCTCCAAGCATTGATATCAACAATGTCTTTAAAAAGCCGTATTAGAAGTTACCAAAGGCTGAAAAAAGCTATTAGTACTTTATAAGGCCCAATACCATTGGGTCTTATTAGGTAAAAATAGTATCTTTAGCAAAGATCATGGCAAGCTCTTAGTGCCATAGCTGCCTATTACTATTGCGGCAAGCTGTTGTTTCACCACGGCGATAAAAAAACGACATCCATCTAACTAACAACATTTGCAAATAAGTTTATTTGGCGCATATTTCTACAGTATCATATAAGCGTATATATAAAGGAAAGGTGATGTAGTAGGTTCAATTACTAGATCACATGCAATTTGCGCATCAAGATTTGTGCCTCGTGAATTATTGGTCATGAGCACTCTTTTTCGATGCTAGCAAACATAGCCCCCATGATAGGTATAAGACTATTAGTTTAACTATTAGTTAACAGTAGGGGGCTAGTGTATATAGAGGAAATAAATGTTGTTTATTGGAAAACAAAGAGTGCATCTCTTTAAGGATGCGCTATGAGTACTATTTGCCCTATTGAACGGTCGCAGCCTAAAGTTTTGGTGCTAGGCGCAAGTGCTGAGTTTGTACCATTTTTAGATAGGCTTATGGAAGAAGGCTTATCGGTAGTTTGTTTTGATAAAAATATTGCGCTACCTAATGATTACGTTGAGCTGCACAAAGACCAGCTTACTTGCTATCCTATTGATTTTTCTGATACGCAAAAAGTAATAGAGATAGTGGCTAAAGAACATATCTCTCATTCTATCGCTCTTCCAGTAGGGCGTGCTCTAGTTCACTTAGGAACCATTAATGAGCAATGCCATATTGCTGGCCCTTCTTTTAAAGCAATTGATACTTTAACTGATAAAAACAAATTTCATGAATTTTGTAGTCAGTATAAGCTCAATGATTGCCCTTATGTATTGCTAGAAGATTGCTCAATTGAGCAAAGAAAAGCAAAACTTGACCTTATAGAAAAAACTTTAGGCTATCCCATGATTATCAAGCCAACCTATGGCTCAGGATCATTAGGCGCAGCATTGATTAATAATCGCCAGGAGCTTTTAGCCTACCAGGCTCCAGAGCGCTTTATTAACGACACTTTGTTAGTAGAAAAATATATTGATGGCACTGAATACAATATTAATACCTTTGTAGATGACAAGGGGGTGTGCCATATTTTAGCTCTCTTCCAAAAAGATATTACTAAACCGCCTTATCGCCAGGAAACAGCGTATTACGTAGATGACTATTCCAAAGATGGTCTTAAGCTCTTAGAGCTCTTTAATGAAGTGGCTAAATTACTGAATTTAAAGTCATGTTTCTTATCAGCAGATGCCTTTGTAGGAAAGGATAATAAGCCTTATATTATTGATATTTCCCCTCGTTTAACAGGCAACAATGTTTTACAACTTATTTGCTACTTAGGAAACAATCCTTTAGCTGTGTATAAGCGCTGCGTAGTGGATAAAAAAGAACTGGTGCTTAATAAGACTATTAAGCCAGCTTGTGTACGCTTCTTTGATTTTGATAAAGAAATAATCTATGGCCGCAACCAAGAGCAAGCTAAAGATAATGATTTTGGTAAGCTAAGTGCTGTCTTTAATGAGCAAGAGCAAAAATTGGTAGTAGATTATGAAAATAATCTAGTATTAGGGCAAAGCTATGGCACTATGACCTGTGGCCATGACATATATCGAGGCTTTATCTTTGTAAGTTGTGATAATTTAGCCCAGGCTGATGAGCTAAGCCGACGCTATGTAAAGTCACTCGAGCGTGGCAATTAGCAATAACCACCCCAAAAAACAAAATGCGACATTCTCACAGTAAGATATGTCGCATTCTTTTAATACTACAGCTTAGTTGCGTGATTTAACAGTAAATCAGCCATCAACTTTACTTGTTCATCGGTAGCATTAAGACATGGAACATAAGTAAAGCTCTCTCCTCCATGATTTAAAAACTGCTCTTTCAAATTAATATCTAAATCATAAAGGGTTTCTAAACAGTCGGTGCTAAAGCCTGGTGCTAGTACCACTAGCTTATTAACGCCTTTAGCTTGAATATCATCAACATGATCCTCGAGGTATGGCTTAAGCCAAGGCATTGGGCCCATCTTGCTTTGGAAAGCTACCGAGTAACGCTCTTTTGGTAAACCTAATTCTTTTACAATAGCGTTGGTAGTAGCGCTAGTTTCATTGACATAAGGATCACCCATTGTAATGTAGCTTTGAGGCAAGCTATGGTAAGTAATAAGTAAGTGGGTGCGCTCGTCTTCTAAATGGCTCTTAGCCATTTGAGCTACAGCCTTAATGTAAATGTCATTAGTTGGGTAGCTATGAACAATAGATAAATTGGCCTGAGGATTGGTATTCTTTAAATCCAATAACTCTAGGCGAGGACGCTTAGAGGTAGTATCAGAGTATTGAGGAAAAAGCGGAATAACAGTGATCTTGTTAATGCCCTGATTTAAAAAGTTTTCAGCAATAGCACTAAGACCCTCACCTGTATAAGCATAAGCAGGAACAACTGTATACTCAGAGCTAGGGTCAGAGGCTAGCTCGTCGTTATCTTTAGGGGATTGAGGTAAGTTTTCCAGATATGCTTTGAGCTTAGAGCATAAAAGCTCCATATCAGCTAAATAAGGGTTTTTGCCATCAACAAAAATTTTTTGGTAACGGTCAACTAATCGAGCTGGACGAGAGCGCAAAATCATGGTCTGTAAAATAGGCTGCCATAAGAATCTAGGAAGTTTTACTACTAACTTATCAGATAAGAAGCGGTTTAAAAAATCCCTGGTACAGGCAGGAGTTAAGGTATCAGGTGATCCTATGGTATATAAAATTACAGCATGCTTACTCACAAATGCACTCCTTGACCGAAATTAACATAATAGCTGACTACTAAAACAAAACGCCCTCATTGTGCAGCTTATGGTTAATTAAAACAAGTTTTGTAATAGTTTGTAATGTACTTAATTGAGCTTAATCACGCTTTTACCTATCAAACTAGCCCTAGTGGTTAGGCTAAAGTCAAAAAAGCCCACTTATCCTGATACAGTTAAATGGGCTTAGGGAGTAGTAATTTTGTAAACTTAAATCTTAATTTGCTCGCTTAGAGCATTAACTAGCTTAGGCTTACGTCCTTTAAGCTCACCATTAATGGTGAGATTTACAATATTATCCTGATAAAAATCATAAATCAGTCTTAAGTGCTCTGGTCGCCAGTCATTACTCATCCAAACTTTTCCTGAGCTCTTTTGAACAATACCTTGAGGTAGATGGTTGTAGTCTAGATCTTGGAGGAAAGATACTAGTTTTTTGGTATAAAACTGTACGGTACGACCAGCTACCATGTGTAAAGTATCATCTTTAGTCAAATCATAGCCTGTCTGGTAAATTACTGAGCCACCATCAATAAAGTCAGTAGTCTCATGTAAAGTCATACCAGTCATTTCAACTTCCAACATATAGCTTGGCCAAAAATGAGTGGCCACGCCTCTATAGTCAGGAGAGAAGCCTCCATGGGTATTCCAAAAGCGACAAGTGGCTACACTGGCCATTAGTTCGGCGCTAAGCTTATGACAGCCATAAGATAGAACTAAGCTTGGCTTTTGAGCTTGTAAAAAGGCAATAACCTTATCAGAGTTAAGCTCACTTTGCTCTACAGTTAAGGTAGGGATAGAGCTTACCTTGCTACAAGTGCCAAAGAAGTGCTCCTCAGCCTCGGCACGAGCCTTAAAGTGATGATTGGTAAGGGTGGCCAGGTGTGCATCCAACACGCCAAAATCATCAGCAGTCTGAATAAAAGGGGCTCGTTTTTCGTAAATAATGCCGCAAACTTTGCCACTGTTACAAAGCTCATGAGCAAAGTATAAGTGACGTGGATGGTCTCCAGTAATGATAACAACAGACATGAGGGCAATTCCTTAAATGATGCAGTATTAACTGTAAGACTCTCATATTATTAGCTAACAATGTTTTAGCAATTTAGTTTAAGCTTAAGTTGATGGTCTTAATACGCCACCCTTATCAAGATGTTCAATCAACTCAATAAGATCGAGGGGGCTTACTTGAGCAAAAATAGCTAATTCATCGATAGTAAACGATCCATCGCTCATATTAAGCAGAGTGAGTAAGGTTTCGAAACTATTAATACGGCTATTACGAGCAGCTCTTACCTTAGGACAATTAATATCAGGATATAAACCACGTTTGCCTAATTGTGGCTCACAATAAACGCTAATACATGGTTTTTCATCATGTCTCTCTAAATATTGCAAACATCGGAAAATACCTAAGGCTGAATCTACAATACTATCTAAAGAGAAAATACTTTGGTTGTCATTAGAAGTATGGTACTCATAATAGCTAGCATATTGGGTACGGGTTACTTGTACCATAGGTAGATTTAGTAAAGCTGAGCAATATTGGCGCTCATCAGAGCCAGAGGTTGGACTAAAACGACGAAGAGAAATGCGATCTTTACAAGAATTTGCCAAGGTTGCCAGAGAATTATCAATATCGTAGCTGTAGTTAAATTGATACTGACTACCATGAGGTACTACACTGTCTAAATCATGATAATTAGGGCACCAAAGGACGTCATACATCCTATCACTTTGAGCATACAAGGATAGTTTTTGCTCATCAGAGATATTTTTATCAAAAAGCTCAGGACAAATATAGCTTTCATTTGATTGATTGTTTTCACACGACTTAATCTCTGTACTAGTAGCTTTTTGTAAACTCTTGGTGAGTTCTTTTGCCTTAATGGAGCCCTTATTGGTATTAACTTGAGTATTAAGGTGCTGCTTATTGTCCTTTAATTGCTCAAGATAGGCCTTAAATTCATCAATCATACTCTGTCTGGTCATTTTAAAGGACAGAGGAAGCTCTAAGAAGTTATGCTCATAGCTCTTAGAAATAGCATCTACTAATTCAAAATAAGGTTGTTCTAAATTAATAGGCTGGATATTCTTGGCAATAGCATCAAGATTTTGGGTGTGAGTATTATAAGGAGAGGCAATGCAGGTAAGTACCATGCCATAAGAGAGCTTGTCTTTAAGCTCTTGAGCATGTGCAGAAAGGTAGCAAATAGCACCAATGGTTTCTGGATTAATTACAAAGCGATAGGTGTATTTGCGATTAGGCATGGCCTTTAGTAAGTGGTACAAAAATACTTGTCCAATAGGCCCTGACAGCTCATTATTCATCATGTTTGGATGGCATAAATAAGCTGATATCTGTACTATCTTATCGCTTTGTCCTGGTAGATCACATACACCAATCTTTACAGCACCTTGATCACTCTTAATAGTATCAATTTCAACTATATAGCGATCGTCACAGAGCTGCTCTCTTTGGTTGTGGCTTAAGCAAAAGCCCCATCTCTTATTGTAATAAGAGAAAACATAAGGAATAGCACTAGGATTTTTAGGGTCAGAGTAAAGATGCTTTTGTAACTCGTCTAAACTTACCTCGCCTTTAAAAGGCTCAGAATAGTTAACGACATGCATTGGGTTAACATCAGTATCAAGAATGATATTGCCCTGTAAATCTTTTAAAGTAGCTCGATTTAGCGTCCAATATTGAGGTACTGTCCAATCAAAAACTTGGCTGCCACAAGGATACTCCTCAATCTTAAAAGGAATATAACGCTGCAAAATAGCTAATGATTGCTCGTAGCCTACGCCAGTAAGCGAACGGCATAAAGGGAAAAGCTCATCAAATAGAGCTTGAGGATTAAGACAGGACATCACTTTGTTCATGAGTTTAAATTGAGGCTAGTGAAAGAACTAATACACATTAATCAAGATACATATTGCCTACCATATTATACTAATTGCCTCAAAAATGATTAGCTGCCATAAACTATGGCTAATCTGCCTGATAGATTTTTACGATGTATTTGTGATTGTCTTTGTAAAAGAAGGCAGGGTAGTTATCGTTATCCACAACACGTAAAAGGTTAAACTGCTCATTAATACTCTTGTTGATATCAAGCTCACTATCTTGAGCATTGCGCTTGCGATAAAAGCTCTCTATGCCTGACTGCTCAGTAGCTGTAATGTTTGGATAGCTATTAATAAATTCTTGGCATAAATCGATACAGGTTTGTGCCTGTATGGCTCTAATCTCATCATTGAGCTCATAGCCAGTCAATTTAACTGTCTTTTTCAAATAGAAAGGTCCGTTATCGGCACTTGCATCAGCTTCAAAAAGAGTAAAGACTATCTCGTTCTTTCCCTCTAAAATTTGCCAAGCAATAGGAGCCCAGCCTTTACCTTGAGGTAAATCAGCTGCATGCACTACGATATTGTGCTTATGCTTGGATAGAAATTCTTGACTAATGATGCGGTGATAAGAAAGAATGAACACAGTATCGAAGTCATTTGGGATGTCTTCATGCTTGAAAAACAAAGGGATATTGGCATCAGAGGAAAACTTCTCTGCATAGCTAATAAACCACTGGTTAGGAGAGGTTAATAAGCAAAACTTCATATAAAAACTTAAATCTTTAGGGCAAGTACAAAGACAAGGAATTTAATCGAAAGCAAATACAATTAAAAACTTAATAAGACTATAAAAACTAAGAAGGCCCCCACATAATTTATGTAAGAGCCTATGTATATAGAGGTAATCGGTTATAAATCAGCGTTTAAACTGATTTTTAAGTCTTACTGATTCTTACAATTAGCCTAACATTGAGAGAGCTAATTGTGGACGGCTGTTAGCCTGCATTAACATGGAAGTAGCAGCTTGCTGAATGATTGACTGCTGGCTTAAGTTTGCAGATTCCTCAGCAAAGTCAGCGTCACGAATACGGCTGCGAGCGTCAGACTGGTTAGCAGCTACGTTAGACTGGTTGCGGATTGAGGACTCAAGACGATTCTGGATGGCACCTAAGCCTGAGCGTTGGTTATCAACTTTAGCGATCATTGCATCCATAAGATCAATTACTGCTTTAGCCTTAGAAGCTGCACCTAAAACAACTTTACCAGCTGAGAAGCCAATATTTGCATTACCTGCAATAGCTGCTGATACGATCTTACTGAATGTAAAAACTCCAACACTAAATGAAATTTCATCCTTATTGTTAGCACCAACCTGAATGTTCATTTTGCCACCTTTTGAACCATTAGCTTGAGTGCCGTAAATAGTGTCAGCGCTTGATGCACCATTAAGAACAGTCTTTCCACCAAACTTTGTTTGTTGTGCAATACGGGTAATTTCAGCTTGAAGAGATTGTGCTTCTGCATTTAATGCATCACGATCTTCTTTAGTATTGGTGCCGTTAGCAGATTGTACAGCTAAAGTACGAATCTTTTGAAGCATATTTGAGGTCTCATCAAGAGCACCTTCAATGGTCTGAGCTAAAGCAATACCATCATTAGTGTTACGGTTACCTTGATTTAAACCGTTGATTTGAGTGGTTAAACGGTCAGCAATTTGTAAGCCTGCTGCGTCGTCTTTAGCAGAGTTAATACGCATGCCAGAGCTTAAACGCTGGTAAGTAGTGGTTAATTGGTTCTGAACGTTATTTAAATAGCGGCGGCCATTTAGGGAAGAAACGTTAGTATTTACATAAACTGCCATAATTATGCCTTCTTATTAACTTTATATAGTTGGTTTTAAAAGGCATGAACTAAAATAGGTTCATGCCTTCTATCCAAAATTAATTTGGATATTTAATTAAATTAGCCAAGCATTGAAAGGGCTAATTGTGGACGGCTGTTAGCCTGCATTAACATAGAGGTAGCAGCTTGCTGAATGATTGACTGCTGGCTTAAGTTTGCAGACTCTTCAGCAAAGTCAGCATCACGAATACGGCTGCGAGCGTCAGACTGGTTAGCAGCTACATTAGCTTGGTTACGGATAGAGGACTCAAGACGATTCTGGATGGCACCTAAGCCTGAACGTTGTGAATCAACATCAGCAATCATCTTGTCCATCATGTCAATAACATCTTTAGCAGCACTGGCAGTGCTAAGAACAACAGCACCTGCATCGAAACCGTCGCCGCCATCAGCGCCAGCTCTTTCTGCAATAACACTAAATTTCATGTTATTTACAGTAAATGAAATTTCATCTCCATTATTAGCGCCAACTTGTAAGGTAACAGAGCCTTTTTCATGTGTAGCACCTTGAGCTGCTGTATTGTAAATAGAGCCAGCAGTAGCGCCAATTAACATATGTTTGCCACCGAACTTGGTATCTTCAGCAATACGAGTAATTTCTTGTACTAATGAATTAGCTTCCTTGCTTAGAGCACCACGGTCATCAGCAGTATTGGTGCCGTTTGCTGCTTGAACAGCTAAGGTACGAATTTTTTGGAGCATATTAGAGGTTTCATCAAGAGCACCTTCGACGGTCTGAGCAAGGGCGATACCATCGTTTGAATTACGGTTACCTTGATTTAAACCATTGATTTGAGTGGTTAAACGATCAGCAATTTGTAAGCCTGCTGCGTCGTCTTTAGCAGAGTTAATACGCATGCCAGAGCTTAAGCGCTGGTAAGTAGTGGTTAATTGGTTCTGAACGTTATTTAAATAGCGGCGGCCATTTAAGGATGAAACGTTAGTATTTACATAAACTGCCATAATATTCGCCTCTTATGTGCATAGTAGAATAAAGACATGAGCAAAATGATTAAAACAAACTACAATCTCATGCCTTCAAATAACAGCAATAACTGCTAGAAGAGATTTGCTAAACAAATCTTTATATAAGAACTAAGGCAGTGCTAAATCCGAAGAAGAAGTATGTTTAGAACTTTTTAAAGATTTAAACGTTAGCTATAAATTAAATAATAAGAATAAATAAGGCCCCCACATAATTTATGTAAGAGCCTAGGTATATAGAGGTAATCGGTATAAAATCAGCGTTTAAACTGATTTTTTAAGTTCATCTGACTCTTACAATTAGCCTAACATTGAGAGAGCTAATTGTGGACGGCTGTTAGCCTGCATTAACATAGAGGTAGCAGCTTGCTGAATGATAGACTGCTGGCTTAAGTTTGCAGACTCCTCAGCAAAGTCAGCGTCACGAATACGGCTGCGAGCGTCAGACTGATTAGCAGCAACGTTGGACTGGTTACGGATAGATGACTCAAGACGATTCTGGATAGCACCTAAGCCTGAACGCTGATTATCAACCTTTGCAATCATAGCATCCATAAGGGTGATTACTTCTTTAGCACCAGAGGCGGTATCAAGATTCAATGAATTTACATTTTGGTTAACGCCCTTTGTACCTGTAGTGCCTTTAACCTGATCATAAATTCCCTTGAATGTAAAATAGCCTACATCAAAAGAAATTTCATCCTTATTATTAGCGCCAACTTGAAGTGTCATTTTGGCACCTTTAGATGCCTTATCAGCCTGAGAGCCATAAATGGTATCTGCACTGGTTGCGCCATTGAGAATGGTCTTGCCACCAAACTTAGTTTGCTCAGCAATACGAGTAATTTCAGATAATAATTGGTTGCCTTCGCTTTGAAGTGCGGTGCGATCTTCTTTAGTATTGGTACCGTTAGCAGACTGTACAGCTAAAGTACGAATCTTCTGAAGCATGTTGGTGGTCTCATCAAGAGCGCCTTCGATGGTCTGAGCTAAAGCAATACCATCATTAGTATTACGGTTACCTTGATTTAAACCATTGATTTGAGTGGTTAAACGGTCAGCGATTTGTAAGCCAGCTGCGTCGTCTTTAGCAGAGTTAATACGCATGCCAGAGCTTAAGCGCTGGTAAGTAGTAGTTAACTGGTTCTGAACGTTGTTTAAATAGCGGCGGCCATTTAAGGAAGAAACGTTAGTATTTACATAAACTGCCATAATTATGCCCTTCTTATTAACTTTATATAGTTGGTTTTAAAAGGCATGAACTCAAATAGGTTCATGCCTTCTATCCAAAATTAATTTGGATATTTAATTAAATTAGCCAAGCATTGAAAGGGCTAATTGTGGACGGCTGTTAGCCTGCATGAGCATAGAGGTTGCAGCTTGCTGAATGATTGACTGCTGGCTTAAGTTTGCAGACTCTTCAGCGAAATCAGCATCACGAATACGGCTACGTGCATCAGACTGGTTAGCGGCAACATTAGCTTGATTGCGGATAGAAGACTCAAGACGATTCTGGATGGCACCTAAGCCTGAACGCTGGTTATCAACATAAGAAATCATCTTATCCATGAGATCGATAACAGCCTTTGCACCAGAAGCAGTCTGTAATTGAAGTCCGTTAGCAGCAGTGAAAGCTGTTTTGTTGGTTTTATCAACAGCACTTAAAATCGCAGAGAATCTGAAGTTTGAAACGTCAAAGGAGATTTCATCCTTATTGTTAGCACCAACTTGTAAAGTAATCTTTCCTGCAGTGTGAGTTGCGCCTTGTGCTGCTGTGTTGAAAATAGAGCCAGCTGTTGCACCAACTAAAACAGTCTTGCCACCAAACTTTGTCTGGTTTGCAATACGAGTGATTTCGGTCATTAAAGAAGTGCCTTCAGCCTTTAAAGCTTCACGATCTTCTTTGGTATTGGTGCCGTTAGCAGACTGTACAGCTAAAGTACGAATCTTCTGAAGCATGTTGGTGGTCTCATCAAGAGCACCTTCAATGGTCTGAGCTAAAGCAATACCATCATTAGTGTTACGGTTACCTTGATTTAAACCATTGATTTGAGTGGTTAAACGGTCTGCGATTTGTAAGCCAGCTGCGTCATCTTTTGCAGAGTTAATACGCATGCCAGAGCTTAAGCGCTGGTAAGTAGTGGTTAACTGGTTCTGAACGTTGTTTAAATAGCGGCGGCCATTTAAGGAAGAAACGTTAGTATTTACATAAACTGCCATAATTATGCCCTTCTTATTAACTTTATATAGTTGGTTTTAAAAGGGCATGAACTCAAATAGGTTCATGCCTTCTATCCAAAATTAATTTGGATATTTAATTAAATTAGCCAAGCATTGAAAGGGCTAATTGTGGACGGCTGTTAGCCTGCATTAACATAGAGGTAGCAGCTTGCTGAATGATAGACTGTTGGCTTAAGTTTGCAGACTCTTCAGCGAAATCAGCATCACGAATACGTGCACGTGCATCAGACTGGTTAGCAGCTACGTTAGACTGGTTGCGGATTGAGGACTCAAGACGATTTTGGATGGCACCTAAGCCTGAACGCTGGCTATCTACCTTTGCAATCATTGCGTCCATAAGGTCAATAGCAGCTTTTGCGCCTGATGCGGTGCTTAATAAAACAGCAGTAGCGTTAGCTGCCTTGGTAGCATTACCACCGCCAGCACCCTTAACTTGACCTAAAATGTCTTTAAAGGTAAATGCAGCAACATCAAAAGAAATTTCATCTTTGTTGTTGGCACCTACTTGAATAGTCATCTTAGCGCCTTTGCTTCTATCAGCTGTAGCAACTTGAGAGCCATAAATGGTATTTGCACTGGTTGCACCATTTAATACAGTCTTGCCACCAAACTTGGTTTGCTCAGCAATACGGGTAATTTCAGCAACTAAAGCAGTGCCTTCTTTTGCTAAAGCAACACGATCATCTGAGGTGTTGGTGCCGTTAGCAGATTGTACAGCCAAGGTGCGGATCTTTTGGAGCATATTGGTGGTCTCATCAAGAGCACCTTCGATGGTCTGAGCTAAAGCAATACCATCATTAGTATTACGGTTACCTTGATTTAAACCATTGATTTGAGTGGTTAAACGGTCAGCAATTTGTAAACCAGCTGCGTCGTCCTTTGCAGAGTTAATACGCATGCCAGAAGATAAGCGCTGGTAAGTAGTAGTGAGTTGGTTCTGGACGTTATTTAAATAGCGGCGGCCATTTAAGGAAGAAACGTTGGTATTTACGTAAACTGCCATAATTATACCCTTCTTATTAACTTTATATAGTTGTTTAAAGGCAAGAACAATTAACAGCTAATGCCTTTTATTAACTCACCAGCTTGAGGGGGGGGGTATTTGCTTAAGCAAAACTTACAGCAGAAATAAAATTTGCTGATTACCACTCAAAATCTCTTGCGGTGATTTTTTGTGCTTACATAAATTTTATCGCCACTATTGTCATAGTTTTTTTTTTTTTTTCAAAAACCGTGCCAATAAGATATATAAGCCATTTATGAGTGATCTCTAGATATTGAAAACTGTATCTATTCCTACTGATTAAATATTTTTTTATAAAAATTGGTTTTTTGTAGACAGTTTCCGCTTTACTCATCAAAACTTTTCCTGAGCTATTTTGAACAATACCTTTAGAGAGATTGTTATAGTCTAGCTCTTTGAGGAAAGAGACTAGTTTTTTGGTATAAAACTGTACGGTACGACCAGCAACCATGTGTAAAGTATCATCTTTACATACTTCTCTATGAGCTTTCAGATCTTGGTACATAATCAAAAAGGCCTCATATTAATAAGGCCTTTAGATAGTTTTTAGAGTACGTTTTTAGCTTGCATCTACATGCTCTTTGATGTGAAAAAGAGTATGAGTTTTAGCAGGGCTCGCTGGGCCTTATATATGCTCAAGATAATCTTGCAACTTGTTAAAAGACTCTATTTGCTCTTTAGTAAATTTTTGCCTAAAGAAGTTCTTAATATAGATCATTTGAACCTCACGCTCACCGCCTGCGTTTTCCATACTGGAAGCCAAGCCTAAGGCAACTTGTGCAATTAACTGTTGTTGATCAATGGACAATTTGTTGAGGTCAATATCAAATTGATCACGCAAAACATCATGAAGCCAATTAGCAAACACAGAGTTATCTTTATCTTTAATCCAACTTGGTTTGCGTCTAAACCAGCTTGGGGTGCGATTTTCCTCTATGCATAATCTTCTTATATTAGATAAATCATGCTTCTTAGAAGTAGGATTACTATTAGAGAGCTTAAAGATTTCCTCTTCACTTGGAGCATAAGCCTCTAAGTTTTGCTTAGGTCTAAAAGTAGTGGTGTTGTAGCCTTTGCTAGAGCGAATATCATTGCTAATGTCCTCATACAAAGAGCTTGATGGCTTATTAGCAGTAAATACTCGAGGGGCAGTCTTTGGTGGAGTATCTAAATCATTACTCTTATGCTGTATATCATTGTATTGACGTTGATTTAAATACTTATATGGCTTTTGTGGGCTACGAGTAATGGACAGTCCACTATTAGCATACTTATCATACTGCTCACTTAAGCCTAAATTAGTTAAGCTACCTTTCTTATTAGCAGAAATATTGCGCCTTAATACAACAACAGTATTTCTGTTGTTGTTATTGCCACTGCCACTGCCACTGCTAATGCTATTAGCACTAGAATGCATATTTCTTGCTAAAGAATTGCTATTACCATGAGCTGAGCTTGCCCCTAAATTAGAAACGGATCTATAGCCAGAACCAGAACCATAGCCAGAGCCAGAGTTTGAGCTTTGCCTAATGCTTGATGAGGAACTTTCAGTAAGATAGCTTTCTGGCTGATGGCTTGTTTGAGAGGCTATAGTTTGCGCACTCTCTAAACTACTATTAGCATTTAATGTCTGAGAGTTTGGTTTTAAGCCGCTGTCAGGATTACTGATAGAGCTTTGACTTGAGCTTTGCTCCATAGCCTTAGTTTGTTCGTGCTCTGGTTTAGTAGCAGTCTCAAGCGGCATGTCTGGCTCGAATCTATCCTTAATGTCTTGGTTAGATTGATCTCTATTGTCAGATGCTGTAGTTGACGCACTCTCTAAACTGCTATTAGCATTTATTGCCTGAGAGCTTGGTTTTAAGTCGCTGTCAGGCTTACTGATAGAGCTTTGACTTGAGCTTTGCTCCATAGCCTTAGTTTGTTCGTGCTCTGGTTTAGTAGCAGTCTCAAGCGGCATGTCAGGCTCTGATCTATCCTTAATGTCTTGGTTAGATTGATCTCTATTGTCAGAAGCCATAGTTTGCGTACTCTCTAAACTGCTATTAGCATTTAATGCCTGAGAGTTTGGTTTTAAGTCGCTGTCTGGATTGCTAATGGAGCTTTGACTTGAGCTTTGCTCCATAGCCTTATTTTGTTCATGCTCTGGTTTAGTAGCAGTCTCAAGAGACATGTCTGGCTCTAATCTATCCTTAATGTCTTGGTTAGATTGATCACTGCTTAACTCATAGCTTTCTTGTGAAGCTGGTTCGTTATTTTGATTTGCAATGGCATCACTTTCTAACTCGTTCTCAGAATCAAAACTTTCAGACAAGGTTAAGTTGATATAGTCTTCAATAGTCTCAAAGCCATCATAAAAGCAACAAATTAGCATGGCCTCTAAAGCAAATATCTTTTGCTCCTGCAAATTTCCTTGTGCTAAGAACATGGCAAAGGAAAAGTAGTTAACAACTTGTTGTTTAAGACTATCTTTTAAATATAGCTCTTTTGCATCTTCATAAAGATGGTATTCATTGAGTTTATCGTGGACGAATTGAATGAACTTAGCTTTACTCTCTTCATCAAGCATATGCTCGCTCAAAGACACAATGGAACTAAGATTAGTTTTAAGAAGTTCCATAGCCTTGGCTTTTTGTAAAGAGTAGTGTTGTAAATCCTCAATATAGTTGTGTTGCTCGGCTGTAAATTGCTTAAATGCATTATAAACAACCTTATTAACGCTACTATCTCTAATGTTAAGGCGATTAACCGTTTCTTGCGCATAATCATAGTCTTGCTCAGGGTAATTATAAGAAGAACTACCAATATCAGAGCTATTTGAGTGCTGTGTATTTGATGCTTGATTGTCATTTAAGCCATCAGACTCTTTAATCTCATTTAAGTAAGACTTAATGACAGCTGTTGATGAATAGGCATCATCAAAACACTTAAAGTACAGACAACCAATAATGGCCTCTAACGTGAAAATCTGCTGCTCATAGCGGTTTGGATTAATATGAGAGATAGCCCATGAAAAAGCATAAATGGTTTGCAACAATATCTCATCTTGCTTTTCAATTTTTTGAGCAGCCTCATAGAGTTTGTTCTGCTTTAGACCATCACGAACAAAGTCCTCTAAGGGTTTTTTAATATTTTCACTCATGTTGGATAAGCCAACTCGACTTAGGGATCTGATGTTCTTTTCTAAATACTCCAAAGCCTCTAATGCTGATTTATTAAAGTAGCTAACATCAAGTAATCTAAAGTTATTGCGATTGCTTGATAAATTCTCATAAGCACTCTTAATACGTTCTTCTTCATTTTGACGAACGATAATAGACTCTTGAGTTTGAGTTTGAGCTGAGCGTTGCTCTTGCTCTTGAGCCTTGGCTAGGGACTGAGCTCGGGCATGCTCTTGCTCTTGGTATAAAGTAGAGCTTGTATCTTGTGTATTAGCAAAGCTTTGAGAGCCATCTTTTTCTTTATAGTGGCTTTCTAATGACCAATCGCTAATTACTGGTTCGTTTACTGTGTCAGATAGTGCCTTGGCAGGAGATTGTTTTGGCGTTGCACTAACACTATCTTTTGCTGTTGTAGGGCTGATTCTTTGAGTTGCTAGTTCTTTGTTGCCAGAAACAATATCTTTCTTGGTGTCAGAGCTTAAGCTGTCATCAAGCTTATTTTGGTTTGTGCTTTGAGTGTTTAAAGTTGTAGCTGGTGTTTGCTGGGTAGGTAAATTGCTATTTTCTTTATTGCCGTTATTATGAGCTGTAGATTGTGACTGTAACTTGGCAGAATCAACTTCTGATTTTAACGATATTTCATCGTAATTAGAGCAGCTTAAAGCAAGGTTTCTATTATTTACCTGCAAGTCTTCTGTATAGTATTCGCTTCTAAACTCAAAAATGCTCAGGATATTTATCTGATTATCTAATATTTCAGCGATCTTGTTTGAGCAGTAACCTTCTACATTATGCTTAAAAGCGCTTTTTTTAGCTAAAAGACACACAATAGCACAGGCAAAATTGTATTGTTCTCTAATGGAGCCTTTTTTATACTCAATTGCTTTAGCAGCGGCATTTGCGGCTAAACAAACAAAGTGCATATTGTTAGGATTAATTAGCCTTGTCTTAAGACAATTATTGGTTAATAGAGCCTTAAAGACAGTGCTATAAAAGATCGTTTGTTCTACCTTATCTTTAGCAAAAGATGGGCTTTGTTGGGCATTAAAATAAGAAGGGACTTCAATAGCAGATTGATAATACAGCGCATACTCTGGGATGGATGAGTAAAGATCTTGTAACTTATAAAGGTTTGGCTTAAAAAAGCGATAGATACGCCATACAATAATTAATAAGACAAAAGTTATCCCAAGAAATGCAACCATTTAACTGCTTACTCCAAACGCCTGTTTCAGAAATAATAATAATAATAATTATAGCATATAGATATTAAGCATAGGGACGGAAACGTACTAATTACGGGATTATCCTCACAATGAAATAAGTATTTTTTTAATGTAATCACAAAATTTTGAGTTGTGACAACTTGGTTTTAGAGATTGGTTGAAAAGATCAAAGCTTTGCTCAAGATGTTAACAAAAACGTGAAACTTTATTTTGAATGATAGAGGCTTAAATCGTATTAGAGTCTGGTTTTTAGTCGACATGGGAAAAGCATTGAAATGAGCAATACTATGAGGTGCGGGCGTTTAAAGTTTTGATTTATAGGTGCTGGGGGATTTAGGGGGTGATGATAGATAGCTTAAGGATAGTGTGGAAGATCGCACAATTTTTACATGGTTAGTATAAAAATGATATAATGTACATTTTGCAAAAGTATAGAATCCAACCTGATTTTTAAAAGAGTTTATTGCATTTAGAAGTGCTTTGGTTGGGTGTTTTGCTTTTATAACTTGCTCATTAAAAAGTGCTTAAGGCAGATGAGCGGGCGTTGTAATTGGGGCTGTAGGCATATTATAAGTCTATTAGCTTAAGCTGATTATGTTTGGTTTGGTAAGGGGCTGTTAAGGTCGTCTTTTTTAAGGAGAATGATGCGATTTTCCTCTTGTTATAAGTAACAAGGTGATGTCTCGCAAATTGATTTATGGATATCGATTATCGTTTCTTTGTCTCCCACAGAGCGAATAATGCTGCGTGGAATTTGCTCTGTGCTAATAATGCACCAGTGATTTTAACTTTTGTGCATGAGGCTTATATTAAGCAGTCTCGTACTAGTGCCCCTGAGTCTGAGTTAGTAGAGATTTTAAAGGACATTATTTTCACTATTAATGGTGGATATCTCAATGTTGAGAGTAGTTCTTTAGATAACAGTAATTTCTACCAAGAATATTTGGAAGAATCGGGTGCTGATGTCGATAGCGTGCCACAAGAGGCTAGTGCAGGTAGCGAGGGTTTCGATGGTAGCGCTAATGGTGCTATGCAAAGTGCTATGTTATCAGCCCAAAAGATAGCTGAGCGTAAGAAGAAAGAAGAAGAGCGTTTAAATAGCGCAGAGCTTAAAGACGATCCAATTTACTACTTACGCCAATGGTCATCAGAGTCGCTACGCTACTTTTACTGTGAGTATGATGGTCAAACAGGTACTGAGCCTTTATACAAAATTACTCCAGAACTACAAAAAGCCTATTCTTTTGTAGTGAGCATGAATGAGTACTCTAATAACTTTGTGCCAACAGAGTCCCGCTTTAAAGAAATTTTAGAGATTTTAAAAGAAGTTCATATGAGTACTGAGGGCAATGCCCAAATGTACTTGGACGATTTATTAGCACAAAGAGCTGCTTTAGATGAAAAGATTGAAAAGGCCAAAAAGGGCGAAGTTATCAGTCTTTCTGACTCACAAATTCGTGAGCGTTTCTTACAGTTCCAGCACGATGCCATTGAGCTTTTAGACGATTTTAGGCAGGTAGATGCTAACTTGTGTAATCTTGATAAGGAGATTATGCAAGACATCTTAAACTGGACAGGCCCTAGAGGCGAGTTGTTAGATAAGTACTTTGATCAAAATGAATACATTGAAAACACTGATCAAGGTCGCTCAGTAAAGGCATTCTCTCGTTTATTGCTGTCATCCTCTGATGATGAGCTAATTATGACGAGAATTGACAACTTAATTAACCATAAAGCTGTTGCCTCTTTGCACAAGGACGAGCGTATTCATAATATCCATGATTCATGGCTAAATGCTCGTTTAAACATTGAGCGCATTATGGGTGCCTCAACTAAGCGTATTAAGAGCTTCTTACAGCCTGCTAATTTAGATGCTAATCGTTTCTTAAAAGAGCGTATTAAATCCATCACCCAAAAGGTTTCCGATTTAACCAAAGAAGATGGTTTAGAGGTATTGCCGCCAGAGTTATTTGAGCTTGAAATACCAAGAGCAGAAATTAATTTGCCATATGATCGCCCATTGGCCTCAGTATCAGATCGTTTAGAGTTTAATACTGAAATTAAAAAGGACGAATTTAAGGCTGATGACCATAAGCTCTTTGATCAAGTAGTGGTTAACCCAGAGTTGTTAGCTAGCCGTATTAGTGAGTTTATGGATAACGCTGACGAGGTCGATTTATACGACATTGTGCAAAAGTATCCTTTAGATCATGGTATTACCGAGCTTACAACCTATGTGAAGTTAGCTATGCTGGGATTTGACCTTATCGAAGATCCTGATCGCTACGATCTCTATCGCTGGGAGGCATTAGACCCTGATGGCAATAGAGTAGCTCGTGTTGCAAAGTTAAAACATCTTACTTTAAAGCGCCGCTAATGGTGTATTTCTCTGATTTTGGGAAGCTATATGTCAATCTATGATGAAAATGGTGCTAATAACAATCAGCACAATGGACAAAATTATCCTGAGCTCTTAGGTCAGCTAGAAACAAATAAGGGCGGTGAACATGGCTATGCAGATGGCTTTACTTTAAGTCCTGCCTCCTCATATGAGGATGATATGGCTGGTGAGTATAGCGATGAAGACCAGTCTGTAGAGGCGGTTGAGTCTGCTGAGGCAGCTGCTGCTGCTAATGCTAGCAGTGCTAAAAATACCACACGTTTAGTGAAGCCTGGTGCTTTAGTAGTATTTTTATTAAAGAACTACATTGATCGTGAAGACGATAAGGTTTTATTTGAGTCCTTAATCCGTCAAGAGCGTGAAGTTGAGGAATTCTGCCGTCGTCTATTCTTACGTTTAGTAGTAGACCAGGACGCAGGATATGCTTATGTACGTTCCTTAACTGATGAAGAATTGCCTACTGATGCAGGCCAAAGACCTCCTCAGCTATTAAGCAAGCGACCATTACCGTTTTATGAGAGCTTTATGCTTATCATCTTACGCCAAAGACTATTAGAGTTTGATATGTCAGGACAATTTGGTCGTTTAGTATTAGAGCGCTCTGAGATTATTTCTTTAGTAAAAACCTTTGTACATAACATTACCAATGAGAAGCGTTTAGACGATAGCTTAAACAAGGCCATTGATAACTTATGTTCTTTAGGTTTATTAGGTAAGAACAATTCTGGTAACAGTGCCAGAAAGGAAAATAAGCTCTTAGATCGTATTGAGATTAAGCGCATTATTAGTGTGATTGTTACCCCTGAAATTCTCAAGCAAGCTGATGACTTGTTAGACAGCTATGTTAAGCACATTCAAGATGGTGGTCGTGCTAAGAATCGCCTTACTACCGAAAATGATGCTTCTTATGACTTTGGCTCTTTAGAGGACTAGTACAGGTTTTATTTATGCAAGATCAATCTTTAATTGGTGATGAGCCTATGGCTAAGTCTAATATGGGGGCATTAGAGCTTGATTTTAGCTCTAATGAAGCAATTGAGATTCAAAAGGCAAATGAATCCCATACCACTAGCGAAGGCGGTGATGGTGCTAGCGATAGTGCTAGTGCTAGTGCCAGCGCTGGTGCCGATGCTACTAAGATGGTAGAGCAGGAGAATGCTCAGGAGCAGGGTGTTGCGGATGCAGCTGATGCAGCAGGGGCCGCTGTGGCTGCTGGGGCCACTGAGGCCGCAGTAGTTGCTGCAGGGGCAGCTGAGCAAAAGGGCAGTGAACAGATGGTTGAGGTTGGAAGTGATAGCTTGCTTGAGATTGCAGATGGGCAAGATGTACTTTCTTTATCTCAAGAGGAAATTGAGCGCTTTGCACGTCGCCCTGTTAATGTCGATGGCTTTAGATTAGAGCGTGTTGATGTTTATAACTGGGGTAGCTTTAATAATAACGTTAAGACTGTATATTTTGGTGGTCAAAATGTACTTATGACTGGTGATAACGGCGCTGGTAAGTCTTCTATTATTGATGCTATCACTGTATTGTTATATGACGTAAAGAAGATTACTTTTAACCAGGCAGCAGGTGCTGAGAAGGGTGAACGTAATCTGGCATCTTATGTGTTAGGTCTTTATAAGAACGACAATAGCTCTGGCGTTAAGACTGAGCTGGGTTTACGTTCTAAAGATAAAGCAGTATTAACCATTATCATGGCATCTTTCTACAACCAAAAGTTAGATGAGCATGTAGTGTTAATTCAGTGCTTGGTCATGATGAAGCCTAAGACCAGCCCTTCACGTTATTACTTTATTGCCAATAAAGACTTTAACTTACAGCAAGATATCTTGCCTGTTAAGGATATTCGTGAGCTTGGTGCAAAGCTTAAGAAGCTCGGTGCTACTCGTTTTGACCAATTTGGTGAGTACTATAGCCAGATGCAGCGCCTCTTTGGTATTGAGAATACCAAAGTTTTAGACCTGTTCTATAAGACCATTTCCATGAAGTCAATTAGCAATATTTCTGACTTCGTACGCAAGCAAATGCTTGAGGACTTTAATGGTGATGAGTTAGTAGAGCAATTAGTTGAGCGCTTTAATGACCTTGATGCCTCCTACAAGAGCGTAGAGGAGGCTAAAAAGCAGGTTGAAGCTCTAGAGCCTATTTGCCAAAAGGGTGAAGAGTATAAGAGCATCCAATCTCAAATTGAGTTTTTACAAAAGTGTGATGCGGGTGCTCCTCCATACCTTTACAAGAAAAAGTCTGAGTTCTTACAAGTAGAGATTGAGAAGAGCCAAGAGCGTATTGCCCAGCTTAACAGTGAGACTCAAACTATCAATGCTGATCTTGAGCGCCTTGATAATCAAATTATTGAGGCTAAATCAGAATTAGAGCAGCAAGGTGGTCACCGCTTAGATAGCTTAAATCAGGATTTAAAGCAATATCAGGCTGATAGAGACCGTATCCATAACGCTTATGAGAAGTTTAGCCGCTTATTAGCTCAGGTAGGTATGCCTCCTGTTGATACTCAACAGAAGTTTAGTAAGTTACATACTGATCTTAATGCTCTGCATAACAATTTAGATGAAAAGTTAAATAGCTTTGAGAATCATACTGCTGAAAGAACAGTGGAGCTCGATAAGCTAACTAGCCGTCTTAATGAGTTAGGCACTGAGATTAGCTCTTTAGTTAATAGAAAAAACAATATCCCTGCACGTTATATTGATATTCGTAAAGAGATTGTTTCCCATATTGGCTGTAAAGAGAGTGACTTGCCTTTTGCTGGTGAGTTAATGCAAATCAAGGCCGAGGAAAAGGCGAAGTGGGAATTAGCTATTGAAAAGGTCTTACATAGCTTTGCTATTTCCATGTTGGTACCTGAGCAATACTATCGTGCTGTAACTGAGTATGTTAATAAGCACGATTTAGGCATGCGCTTGGTATTCTTCCGTATTAAAGAGAATGACTTTAATAACAAGAATACTATCAACACTTCCTTGGGTTCTCAGTTTGCCGGTCAGCTTAATGGCTTTGGCCGTCGCAGTGGTTCTGAAACTTTACCAAGAAAGATCGAGATTAAAAACGATCCTACTTTCCAAAATTATTTAAGACAGTTTTTAGAGCGCTCTTATAACTTTGTTTGTACCGAAGATCTTGATGAGTACCGTCAAGAGCGTATGGCTTTAACCCCATCAGGTATGAACAAGACTGGCGGACGTAACGAAAAGGACGATAGACGTAGCCGTACAGGCAATGATTATGTCTTAGGTTGGACTAACGAAGATAAGATTAAGTTATTAAAGAGCGAATTTAGCGCACTTAATAATCAGCATATTACTGCCAAAGAGGCTCTTAAGAACTTAAGACAGGAACGTGCTACTATCTCTAATCAGATTACTGTCATCAAGAACTTACAAGATTATCAGTCTTACAACCAGATTGATTATCAAAGCATTGATGAGCGTATTGCCCGTGTTAGGGATGAAATTGCTGAGTTGCAACGTACCAATGATGTATTTGCTACCTTGCAAAAGCGCTTAGAGCAATACAACCAAGATCGTATTATCTTACGTGAGCGCCTCCAGACTAATTCTAAAGAGTTAGGTCAGGTGCAATCTCGTAATGAGACCAATGTGCGTGAATTTCAAAACGCCATGGACTTATCTGAGCCTGTTAAGTTCTTAAGCGACAACATTAAGCACGGTGTTGAAAAGTTAATTGAAAATGCCTTAAGACGTCTTCGTCACTCTACCTTAGAGTATGAGTATATTGACGTAGTTATGTCTGAGGTACAAAACAACTTAAAGCAAGAAATTGGTAAGCTTAAGTCCAATGAGTCTAGCATTGCTCAAGAGCTGGTTAATATGCAAAGCCGCTTTAGCCAGACCTTTGTTGTGGCTGCTAGAAATCTTGATGCTTCTCGTGCTGCTGCCTGGGAGGACTTTAAGGTCTTCTTAGATAAGTTAATGACTGATGATTTACCACGCTTTGTTGATGCTTTTAAGGACAAGCTCAATCGTGAGACCATTGATCAGCTCGGTACTTTAAATGCAGCTTTAATTACTCATTGCCGCAAGATCAAAGAGCGTATTGCTGATATTAATATCATCATGAAGGATGTGGACTTCAATGTGGATCGTTATATCCAAATGGAGGCCCGTGAAAATCCTGATGTAGAAATTAAGCAATTTAGAATTGACCTACGTAACTGCACTAGCACCTCTAATGCTGACGGTAGCTTAGAAAATGCTGAAAGCCGATTCTATCAGGTTAAAGCCTTGATTGACCGCTTTAAGGGTGAAGTTAACGGTGCTGACATTGATCGCCGCTGGAGAAATAAGGTTACCGATGTTAAGCAGTGGTTCGATTTTGCAGCCTCTGAGCATAGCCGCATAGATGATAGTCAAACTGATTACTATGAGGATTCAGGTGGTAAGTCTGGTGGTCAGAAAGAAAAGCTTGCTTATACAGTATTAGCTTCTTCTATTGCTTATCAGTATCGCTCTAAAGCCCGTCAAAAGGGTGGTCTATTAGTTAATAGCGCACTTGATAGTGGCATGAGCGTAGATGAAGTACATGGACAGCAAGATAATTCTTCATTATCTTATAACTACGCTGATCGCTCTTACCGCTTTGTAGTTATCGATGAGGCCTTTGGTCGTGGTTCTCCACAGTCTGTAGACTATGCTTTAACTTTATTTAGTAAGTTTAATTTGCAGCTGTTAATTGCTACCCCAATGCAAAAGCTCGATATTATTGAGAAGTATGTTAACCATGTAGCTTTTGTTTATCGTGATGAAGAAAGTCACGAGTCTACAGTAGTTAACTATGAGCTCGATGATTACATTATTAAGCGTAAGCTTAAAGAGCAGGTAGCAAAAGCTCCGTTCATGAGTGCTAATGCTAAGTCTCAAGGCGATGCTATTAGTGCTTTAAGTGCCGAGGAGGCAGATGAGCTCTATCAGAAGCTGGATGAGCGCATTTTAAATGAGCAAGGCAAGTTTGCAGGCCCTCGAGCCACACCAGATATTAGTGATGATGCTAAAGCCATTATTACTAAGAGTGCTACTAAGGCCAAGGGTAAAGACCAAGCTAAAGGCCAGTCAGACAGCCAAGAAAATAGCTCTGAGTTGACTCAACAGTCAATGTTAGGTTCACTCTTTAGCGATGACGATATGGTAGAGGCACAACCTCAAACTCAGTCTAAGTTAAAGGATGCTCAGGGTCATTATTTTGATGCTGAGGCTTATGCTACTAAGATTAAAGAACAGCGCAAGATTAGTGAGCAACAGCGTACTGAGGCCGCTTTATCTAAACTTGATTTCTTAGAGTCATTACATCAAGAAGCTCTAGTGGAAGATGAAAATGACGTGGTGGTAGGCGTAGTTAGTGACGAGGAAGTTGAAGTTGCTAATGTAAGTAAGCCAAAACGCTCTAAGAAAAAGAGTGAAGAGGAAGAAGAGCCTAAATATGCCCATTCTCTTGAGGACTTAATGGTCATCGAAGAAGATGAGTAGGCTCATTAAATAATAAGCAATAGGCACCTAATAAGTATTGTTAGGTGCCTAAATTTTAATAAAGCTACTAATGAGCAGCGGTTCAATAAGCAATTTGGCAGCTCTTAGCCAAACCAACTCAAGTTACAAAGCTAGCCAAGCCAATTAAGAGCAAGCTGTTTCCAGCACTAACAAGCTCTGCAATCTACGCCATGCTCTGCAAAGCCAAGCTCAGTCAAGCTTTGCCATGCTTCTCCTAGCCAAGCGCATTAAAGCTAAGTTTCACTTAGAGAGTGCAAGCAAGGTTAAAGCTTATTAAAGCCATTCAAGCTAAGCTAATCTTAGCTTAGCTGAGAAATGCTTACGCTAAGGTGGCTAGGGCTGGTTGTCTGGGCAGGGCTTAGCTGAGCAGGGAAAGTAAAGGGGCTTGATTGGTTGGCTGGGGATAGCACAAAACTTGGGAGTAAGTTTGCTTATTTGTTTATTGACTGACTGGCTGGCTATCTGACTGGCTATGGTGCTGTAGGGCTTAGTTAAGTAATGCCGATCTAGCTCTAACAAAGTAAAGCAAGGAATGGCTAAAATTAGCTCTTGTCTAAACCAAAGTTACATATAGGGCTAACTCTTAGTTTTAGTTAAGATCGGGGCATTAGGGGCTAAATAGTGAACATAAATAGCTCTTGGTTAAATGTTTGGTCTTAGTGGCTAATATTAGGTTTTAGTTAAGTAGATGGATGGAGTGCCCCTAATCAGGGCGCTAAGAGCCAAAATGTAGCAAAGTAGAGATTTTTCCTATAATCAATGGTTAAAACTGATATTTTACTTGTTTACAGTTTTATTGCTCCATTAATAGGAACACTCGTAAGCTACGATGGTAATGGTGATTAATATGTTTAAGCGATTTATTGGAGCAAGCGCTCTGTGTGCTACTTTGTTAGTGTCAGCACTTAATATTCCTAGCGCTCAGGCAGCTCATGGCAATTACAATCCTATGATGCCAAGACAGCTTAGTGCTCAGGCAGCATCTGCTGATTATACTTATGGCTATAGTATTCTCTCAGGCCATGCTATTGATACTTTAGAGGGCCCTAATCGCTATATGTGGTACTTAAATTACGATATTTTAGACCACTATGTATTGCGTCCTGTAGCTCATGGTTATGCTATGTTGCCTCGTGGGGTGCAAGATTCCATGGGTAATTTCTTTAATAATCTTTCTGAGATTAATAACGTGCCTAATAATATGTTAGTAGGCCGTTTTGCAGACTCTGGTACCTCTTTAGCCCGCTTAGTGATTAACAGTACTATAGGCATATTAGGATTTTTTGATGTCGCCTCTCATATTGGCCTTAAGTACACTCCTATGGCTATGACTACAGTATTAGGCAAAGGCAAGGTTGAGCAGGGCCCATTTATAATGGTGCCTTTTTATGGTCCAACTACAGCACGTGATATCCATGGTGATACTATTGATGGTTTACCTTTCTACGCTCTTTCTTGGCCTGTAACTGTAGGTAAATTTGTCCTTGAGGGTGTTCATAACCGTGCTCAACTAATTGATCAAGAATCAGTAGTTGATAATGCTGTGGATCCATATATTCAAACACGTGATGTGTATTTAATGTATGGAGAAAACAAGGTTAATCCTATTGCCGAAGGCGAGGTCGAAAGTAGCGACGACTTTGATGAAAGCCTGTTAGATGAAATTGACGGCTAATAATTACTAATGCCCCCTAAGAGAACGCTCTTAGGGGCTTTATTTATCTGTTAGATCCTAAAAGTTGAGGAGAGCTCTTAGTGGGAGCTACTAATCAAAAAGATAAAAATGTCCTATCCAAAGTTCAATTAGACGAGCTAAGAGGACAAATTGATGCTATTGATGATGAAATTGCTTGTCTTATTCAAGCAAGAATGGCCTTGGTGAGTTCAGCTGCTTCTTTAAAGTCAGTATCTGGCGAGGGAGCGGTAAGTCCTGTGCGTGAAAAAAGTATTTTAGAGCATGGTGCCTTTCTCGAGCAAAAATACCACTTGCCAGCTTCTTTAATGCAAGACTTACAAAGACGTATTTTACGTGAGTCTTATGTACAAAAAGGCTCAGGTGCTTATGCTCAGGCTCATATTTACCCTGCAACAGTTAGCTCCGACCAAGTAATGGTTTTTGATAAGGCCCATACTGAGCATAATTTTAAAGTTTGTATCGTCGGTGGCAAAGGCGCTATGGGTCGCTTTTTTGCCCGTTATTTAGCTGCTGCCTCTTATGAAGTCAGTATAGTAGATGTGGATGACTATACTGTAGATTTGGATGGGCAAAGTGTTAGTGATATTAAGCTTTCTAAAGCTGCTTACTACTTATCTCAAGCCCAATGGTGCATAGTTAGTGTGCCTATTGATGTTACTGTAGCTGTTATCAATAAAGTAGCACCTTTACTTAAGACTGATTGTGTCTTAAGCGATCTTACCTCAGTTAAAAGTGACATTATGCAAGCCATGTTAGGCTGTCATAAGGGCCCTGTAATGGGCTTGCACCCAATGTTTGGCCCTGATACTTTTTCTTTGGTAAAGCAGGTAGTAGTAGCTGTTTTAGGTAGAGACAATGAGCGCTGTGCTTTTATTGTGGAGCAATTAAAGCTCTTTGGTGCTCGAGTAGTAGAATGCTCAGCTCAAGAGCATGATGATGCCATGAGAGTTATTCAGGCATTGCGTCACTTTACTACCATTGCCTATGGTAACTTTTTAAAAGAAAGTTTTGGTGCTAAAAAGGACAATTCCTTTATTGAAAGACTATTAGAGCTAAGCTCTCCTATTTATCGTCTAGAGTTGATGATGGTAGGCCGTCTGTTTGCCCAAGATCCACGCTTATATTGTGAAATTATTAGCTCTTCACCAAAGAATTTTGAGTTAATTGAGCGTTATGTTACTTGTGCTCAACAATGTTTAGATAAGCTCAAAAATGATGACAAAGTAGGCTTTGTGCAAGACTTTAACGATACCACCCAATTTTTTGGAGAGTTTGCTAAACTCTTTTTACAAGAAAGTGGTGCCATCTTAGCTTTGGTACAAGATACTTATCATATTTAGCCCAAGCCATAAGATCGATTTTTACCCATGCCCATGCCCATGCCCCTGGCATGGCCTTGCACAGCCCATGGCTCATGCCATGGTCTTGGCCCAGCATCTGCGGTCAGCAGCCCCTGGCCCTGGCTCATGGCCACGGCCACGGCTCTGGTCATGGCTCTGGCCCAGAGCCCCTTGGCTGGACATGGGCTTAGGTTAAAGCTTGGGTAAAAAAGAGTTATGCTGTTGAATGAGCACTATTAGGGAAGATTAATATAGGGGACTGTTGATATCTCAAGATAGAGGCATCAGCTTTGGGGATTTAGCTTAATCATTGTGTTAAGATTTGTTGGGTTTTTTCTTTAGAATTTAGCTTTTGCAAAGGAAGTTGCCATGTTTAATTTGGCTTTGCTAAAAAAGATTTTATTTTGGTCTCTAGTAATTTTAGCGGTATGCTCACTGCTCCTGGTAGCACAAATTAAGGTCGCAACTTATCTTTATGACAGCAAATTAGATAGTGTGTTGGATAAGATTGAGCGCAAAGTGCCTGGACTATCTTTGCAATACACTCCAGGTGAGGATAGCTTTACTGCTCGTCAGGGTAGATTGTTTTATCAATTGCCATTAAAGAAGGGTAATAACTTAGGCGTAGATGCTATCTCAGGTGCCGTCGATGTACGCTTATTGTTTGGCCCATTACGTATCTCAGGAGCCATGTCTAGTGTAGCTGGAGTAGGTAATTTAGAGCATATTTTAGCTCAATATAATGTAGAGCCTATTGCCTTTACAGGTGCTTTTAAGGCTACAGCTGTTAGTCCTAAAATTGAAGGCAGTGTTAAAACCGACTCCTTTTTAATGCCTACTGCTACAGGTCTTTGTAAGTTAGGACAAAATGCCTTAAGTTTTCATGCTACTTCCACAGAAGATGTAGATATAGCATTTAGCTCAGCTGGTGTGGTTTGTGAGGGTGCGGAGCGCTATAACGACAAACCTAATTATCGCTTAGATTTATTAGGCTTAGATGTTAAGTTCTTGCCACGTATTATTGATAAAAAGCCCCACTTTGAAAGCTTAATTGTTAATCTTAAGCAATTAGATTTTAAGTTTTCCACTCTCTATGCTATTGGCTTTAGTCCTGATGACGAGGTAAGAGATCCATCGCTGCAAGATGCTATTTCTTTTTCTAATATTTCTACCATGATTACTTTATCTCAGCCTGATAGTGAAGGTATGGCTAAGCTATCTTTTGATAATAGTGGTAATTATGGTTTTGCTTTCCCTTACATTCGTTATGATGTGGTACAGCCTTTTTATAGCTTAGATAACTTTAAGCTATCAGGATCTTTAGAGCGTATTTCCATTCCTAATCTTTATAATGCCTCTAAAAATATCTTAAAGGGAGCTGGAGAGGAGTTTGAAACTAATAAGGTCTTTAAAGAAATTTTAAAGGGCTTTACTGATACTATTGCTATTACTATTGATAACTTTGGCTACAGCCATAAAAATCAAAGTTTTGTTATTAATGGTAAAACCTATTTAGCTTTTGATGAACATAGTCCTAAGCCAAAGATTTCACGCTTTGATTCAGAATATAACATCGAGGCTGACAAAGTCTTAGTTGAGGAGATTGCAGGTGAGGATTACTCCAAGCCGTTAATGGCAGCTTTATCCTCAGGACAGATTACTGAGAAAAATGGCAAGTACTTCTCGCTCATTAAGCTTGAGGGCAAGCAAGTTAGCATGAATAATATTCCTGTTAACGACCTAGTATCTCAAGATGACATGCTTTATGAAGAAGAGCAAAAAGCCTTACGTGAGCAGCAGGCTCAACAAAAGGCCGATGAAGCAGCATTAAAGGCCGAAATTGAAGCTGCCGCCCGTGCTCAGGACAACTTACCATCATTAGTTGAGGGCAACCTGAACTCAGAGTCCCAAGATCACACCCCAAGCTCCGATTAAAGGCTAGCGCCACGCCACTATTTGGACTGCAAAGAGCATGCGTGGCCAGCAAGCGCCGCCTACTTGCCTGCTGCGGCAATCTAGAGCTGCCTGCTAGTGCCGTCTTCTTGCCTGAGGCCATATAGCTATGGGGCTACACTTGCTGCAGCCAGCCAGGTAGGTCGCAAGATGGTAGCCTTGGTATGGTTGCAATATGGCCATATGGCGGCAATATGGCGGCCATATAGCTAGATGGCCAGATGGCTTTACTGTTGAGTGGCGTGATGTGAGGGCAATTGGGAATTACGGCTAAGCAGGTTTGCTTAGCCTTATAAGAATATGAAAAAGGGAAGCTTATGCTTCCCTTATGGCTATTAGCTATTTCTTATGTTTTTAAGATTGAGAATGAAACTTTGTTTCTTCTTAAAGGAAATAAACATAAAGACAAACATTACTAGCACTAAGATACCAGCAGTAAGCATTTGACCTACTAAAGGTGATGGGATCACTCCTTGTTGAGTGAGGCTCATAATGCATGGAATAGCAATAAATAAGAAGCAAATTAAGAGTACACGAATATAGCGTACCATGGCCTCGTTAGGGCTATTGCGACGAGCAACTTTAGTTGGAATAGTTAGTCCTTGACCTGGCTCTTGCTTATATTTAGGGCCATCAATAATGGCAGGACGAGCAGTATAACGGAATAAAGCTGCTTTAACGCCTGGTCTGGTTACCACTTCAAGCTTTAAATCTAATAAGCCATTAGCATGGCACTCAATAGCTTTTTCAATTAAGGCAGCACGGCATTCACGCTCAAAGCCACCCTCAGCTGCGATTAAGTAATTACGATCTTCTTTAATAATTTCATGCTCAGGAAAAGCGTTCTTAGTAGTAAGAGCAACTTTTTCATTATGCAGGTTTAAAGCTTCAATCTTAGTTAAGTTAGCATTGCCAGGACTAAAGAATGATGGCTTTTTCATAGCATCAAACTCACAGTCAGCGCCTACAGCTAGCGCCTCATCATTAGCAAAGCCCTCTAATGAGCTACGATAGGTTTCAGATAATTCGCTGTTATAAAGATCGCAATAGCCTTTATCTTTATTAATAGCAATGATAGTGCCTTTCATGAAAAAACTCCTTTTTGAATAATAAGATTATAGCATGCACCTATCTTAGGTGAGTGAGTATGCAAAAAGCAGCCTCTTATTGAAAGCTGTTTGAGGCCAATAGTATAGCCATAAATTCGATTTTATCAGCAAAACAGGCATAATCAGGTACCTCCATGAGCGCAACACTAGCGCATGCTAGCGCTAGCTCTTGGCAGCGCTAGTGCAAGCGTCAGCTCTGGCATTGGCCTTAGCATGGCCAATACATGGCCACGGTCATGGCTTATATTGGGTGCTTGAATGCAGGTGACAAAGCCTGGGAAGGTAGGCAAGTGTTTTTTAGGGGTAAGTAAAATAGTGAGTGTTGATGGTAGAGTAGGGGGAGATAAAACAGTATTCTTGAGATTGTAGTGGTAGGGGCTTTATAATTTTTTTATCTTTACTGAGGCATTAGTTTACATAGTTAACAAGGGCACTCAAAGCGCATTTTATGGGAATTGCTGGGCATTTAGTATTATGAGATTACTATCCTTATTTTCTGGCTGTGGTGGTATGGACATAGGTTTTGAGGGAGGTTTTTGGTGCCTCAAAAAAGCTATTAACTCAGATATGCACAAGGAGTGGATCACTCAAGATAATGGTGCTTGGGTAAAGCTTGCTAAAACTAACTTTGAGACTGTCTTTGCTAATGATATTAATCCCTATGCCAAAGCAGCATGGGTCTCTTACTTTGAGCCTTTTAGAGCAAATGCAAATGAAATTTACCATTTGAATAGTATAGTTGACTTGGTAAAGAGCTATCAGCAAGGACAATTTAGCTTTCCTGATAATATTGATATGGTTACTGGCGGCTTCCCTTGTCAGGACTTTTCATTAGCTGGTAAAAGACGTGGCTTTAACTCTCATAAAAGTCATTTAGGTGGGTTGTTAGATAAGGATGAGCCTACAGAGGAGAGCCGTGGTAAGCTTTATATGTGGCTAAGGGAAGTGATTTCCATTACTCAGCCTAAAATGTTTATAGCTGAAAATGTCAAAGGACTAACCAATCTTGATAATGTTAAAGATATTATTGAGCATGACTTTGCCAGTGCAGCTAATGGTGGCTATCTTATTGTGCCCTCAAAAGTTTTATATGCCCCTGACTATGGCGTTCCCCAATCTCGTGAGCGTGTATTCTTTATAGGCTTTAAAAAAAGTGCCTTAACTAAAGAGGCTCTTTATGCCCTTAGTCAAGAAAGCATTGATCCTAAATATGATCCTTATCCTCTTAAAACTCATAGTGCTAAGGGTGATGTAAATTTTAATCACCTGGAGTCTATAGTAACTTGTAAAGATGCCTTTATTGACTTAAAGGAACCAGATTGCAGTGATGATCCTAGCCAACAAAAATACTCTAAGGCAAAATTTATGGGTAGCCACTGCCAAGGTCAGACTGAGGTTAAATTACATGATGTGGGGCCTACTATCAGATCAGAGCATCATGGCAATATTGAGTATCGACGCTTAAGTAGTGAGCATGGTGGTACTAATAGTCAGGAGCTGTTAGCTGGTTTACCTGAGCGACGACTGACTGTGAGGGAATGTGCTCGTATACAAACCTTTCCTAATGATTACCAATTTATTTTAGGCAAAACTACTACCAATGTAGCCGTATCAGCTAGCAATGCTTACAAAATTATTGGCAATGCTGTGCCTTGTGTCTTAGCCTATAATCTGGCTAAAAATCTAGAGGCTAAATGGCCTTTATACTTTAAGGTTTAGTTATCAAGATAGTGGCAAAAACCACTGGGCTTGTCCAATGGCTCAATGGCTCAAGGATCCAAGGGAGGTGTTAGCATAGCAAGCTATTAGTCAAACTCATATCTTGGCTTTTGCTAGCCTCATGGCTCGCACTGCTGAGTTTGTGTGTACCATTCTTAAGCCCAGGACTTAGTCCTTAGCCAGGCTAAAGCTAAGGCCATGGCCCAGGGCAAAGCCAAGGCTTTAGACTGGGGCTTGCCTGGGCTTGGGTTTGGTGGGCTAAAATTTGGTTAATTTGTGATCAATAATAATCAGACCTATCTTTTAGCTAAGGAATTTTTAGTACACTTAGCAATATCCATTGTTTCCATATATTTATGAGGTTGGTATGCGTATTTTGCTGTTCATTGCCATGCAGGTAGCCGTGCTCGTGGTAGTTGGCATTGTCGGCTCAATTCTAATGGCTGTATTTGGCATTAAACTATCTCCAGGAGCTTATTCTGGATTATTCGTAATGTGTGCCATTTTTGGCTGTGTAGGCTCAATGATTTCTTTGTTCATGTCAAAGACCATGTGTAAAACTGCCTATGGTGTAGAGATCATTACCCAGCCTCGCAACAATGCTGAAGCTTTCTTATTAAATGAGGTTGCTTCTATGGCTCAACGTGCAGGTATTGGAATGCCTGAGGTTGGTATTTACCATTCAGCTGAGCCTAATGCTTTTGCTACAGGCGCTTCTAAGGACAATGCTTTAGTAGCTGTTTCTACAGGCTTATTAAACAATATGTCCCAAGATGAAGTAAGAGGCGTATTAGGTCATGAAATTTCCCATATTTCTAATGGCGATATGGTAACGATGACTCTGTTGCAAGGTGTGTTAAATACCTTTGTTTACTTCTTCTCCTATATTGCTGCTCAGGCCGTATCTGGCTTTATGAGCCGTTCTGATAGTGAAGAGGGTTCAAGCGGTGGCAACTTCTTTGTCTTCTATTTAGTTAATAGCTTATTCCAAATTCTCTTTGGTATCGGTGCTACTTTAATCTCAATGTGGTTCTCACGTTATCGTGAGTATCGTGCTGATGCTGGTTCTGCTGACTTAGAGGGTACCCAGCGTATGATTGGTGCTTTGCAGGCTTTACAAAGAATGAAGTCTATAACTGTACAAAAAGAAGGTCAGTTCTCTGCTTTATGCATCAATGGTGGTGTGAGCGTATCTGAGCTCTTTATGAGCCACCCTCCACTTGAAAAGCGTATCGCTGCTTTAAGAGCACGTGGTCGCTAATTAGTAGTTAAGAATTTTCAAATTTTTAGGGCAGCTCTGGGAGTTGCCCTTTTTTTATGGAAAAATGGCTTAAATACAGGCTTTTGTGCATGAAAATTTATTTCATTTATAGGGATAAATGTGTTGTTGAGTATAAAAGGGTAAAGAGCCCAAAAGAGCGGTAGTGGTATTTTAGCATCTAGCAAAGACATGCTTGCAATAGCCATTTTTAACTATGATCACGATCATAGTAAACTAAGATCTAAGTGTGATAGGGGCTTAGGTGCATTGTTCTTAAAGAGAAAATAATTTTCGACTAAATTCACACTTTGACTAATTAGTCTGTGTCTTTTGCTATTAAGTGTAATAATCTGATAAAGCTGTCTTGTTAGTACTAACCAAAAAACACTTCTAAGTAAGTAATACTAACATTGACTCTAACATGCTTACCTAAGCTGAAATTTTGTAGTTGATGGTATTAGAAATTTACTAAGGAAGATAGGTTAGATAGGGTAATGCTTGGATATATCTGATTGCTAAATTGGATCAATATATAGTAACAATTACCTGTACAAACACACTGCTTATTAATAATTTAGTCTCCCCTTTAGATTTGGTCGTTAATAGTTTTAGTTGGTTAGTTTGTAATATTAGTCCCATTTAGATCAGTAATAAGTCTTAGCAATTAAACAAGAAAGCTGTAATTAAATTTGAGGACAAGTCTGTGAAGAATTTAAAACTTAGCGCAACTGCCATTGCTTTGGGCGCAGCTTTAACTACTTTTGGTTCTGCTGCTTTTGCTGCAGGTAATGATAAGGCTACCGCTACCAATGTAGCTTTTGCTGACTTTACACCAGTGGAGTACACCACTAAAGATAAGCCAAACGTAATCGTAATTACTATGGACGATTTAGGTTATGGCCAGTTACCTTACGACGAGAGCTCTTTTGATCCAAAGACCATGGAGAACCGTGAGCAGGTAGCAACCTTTAAGATTACTCCTGAAAAAGCTATTGAGGCTGCTAGAAATTCAACTCCAACCTTACGTACCTTAATGGATGATGGTGTACGCCTCACCCAAGGCTATGTAGCTCACGCTATGTCAGGCCCTTCACGTGCTGCTATCATGACTGCTCGTCAGCCATCTCGTTTTGGTGTATATGGTAATACTGACTCTCAAGACGGTATTCCTACCTCCGAGACCTTCTTACCTGAATTATTCCAAAATTATGGCTACTACACAGCTTGCGTAGGTAAGTGGCACTTATCCAAGATCACTAATATTCCTGTTCCAGAAGATCAACAAACCCGTGATTATCACGATAACTTCGTAACCTATGGTGATGAGCCTGGTCAGCCTCAAAACCGTGGCTTTACCTATTTCTTCGGTTTCCACCCTGCAGGAACTGCTTATTACAACAGCCCAGCATTGTTTGAAAACCGTGAGCACGTAAAGGCTGAGGGCTATATCTCCGATCAGCTTACTGATGCTGCTATCAAGGCTGTAAACCGTGCTAAGGCAACTGAGCAACCATTTATGCTCTATCTTGCCTATAGCGCACCTCACTTACCAAATGACGTAGCTGCTCCAGATGTTTATCAGTCCAAGTTTAATACTGGCTCTCAAACAGCTGACAACTACTATGCTTCTGTTTACTCTGTTGACCAGGGCGTAAAGCGCTTATTAGAGCAATTAGATGCTAATGGTCAGTTAGACAATACTTTAATTTTCTTCACCTCTGATAATGGTGCGGTAATTGACGGCCCATTACCATTAAATGGTGCTCAGGCTGGTTATAAGTCCTTAACCTACCCAGGTGGTGTTCATACTCCAATGTTCATGTACTGGAAGGGTAAGTTAAAGACTGGTAATTACGATAAGCTCGTTTCTGCTATGGACTTCTACCCAACTGCTTTAGATGCTGCTGGTATTCCTGTACCAGAGAGCTTAAAGCTTGATGGTGTTTCCTTATTACCTTACGTAAATGGCAAGGACAAGGGCAATCCTCACGATTCCTTAGTTTGGTTAACCTCTTTCTCACACTGGTTCGATGTACGTAATATTCCATTCTGGGATAATTACCATAAGTATGTTCGCTTCGAGTCAGACTACTATCCACACAATCCAAACACTGAAAACTTAAGTGAGTTTACTTATACCGTTCGTACCAATGAGTATCAGTTAATCTACACTGCTGAGGATAATGCAACTCGTCTTTACGACTTACGTGATCTTCAGATGAAGAATGACTTAACCTTTGATAAGCCACAGGTAGTTGAGCAGTTAAAGAAGATTGCCCGTGATCGCTTAAATGAGTCTAAGCCACCTCTCATGCCAATCAACCAACCTAAGTATCAGAAGATTGTTGATGCTTTAAACAAATAAGTTTTACTAAGCTTATTTAATGGAGGTAGGGTTTAACTCCTACCATACCAAAGCCGAGCAGCTGTTGAGCCTGAGCCTAATGGTTGCTCGGTTTTTTGTGGTCACAACTAAGTTTTCAAAGCTAAATTTATTATTTAGTAAGTTTAGCTTTAAAGGCTTTAGTATTTGGATAATTATTTCTCGCTCTCTTTTAGATGCTTCCTGAGCGTCTGTTTAGAGTGATATGAAAAAAGGCAAGGATTAGCACCATGCACTTTACTATTAAACCTGTTTCTTTTACTTGTAATCTTGATTGCGACTACTGTTTTTATCTGCCAAAAGGACAAGAGCAGGGAATGCTCACTAAGGGCATAATGTCTGATGAGGTGCTTGAGGCCTTTATTGTTCGCTATATTAAAGAGTGTCCTACTGACCATGTATATTTTACCTGGCAAGGTGGTGAGCCTTTAATGGCAGGACGTAAGTTCTTTGAAAAAGCTTTTGCCCTGCAAAGTCAGTATGCCAATGGCAAAGTGATTGAAAATGCTATTCAGACCAATGCCACTTTGATTAATGATGATTGGTGCGAGCTGTTTAAAAAGCATAAGGTATTGCTAGGAGTGTCTATCGATGGTCCTGAGCATTTGCATGATAAGTATCGTAAAAATAAACATCAGCAAGGCTCCCATAAGGATGTGATAGCTGGCATTGAACTGCTTAAAAAACATCAAATCCCTTTTAATACCTTAACTTGTATTAATGAAAGCAATTATGAGCACCCTCTTGAGGTTTATCATTATCTAAAAGAGTTAGGCTCAACCTTTATGCAATTTTCCGAGGTAGTAGAAACTACTCCTGAGAATACTGATTTTGACCACATTGCTCCTAACTATGAAGTTAAACCATTTTCTTTAACTCCTAAAGCCTATGGCACCTTTATGGGCGCTATTTTTAAAGAGTGGATAGCTAAAGATATTGGCAAAATCGTAATTCGCCAATTTGAGAGCCTCATTTCTCAAGTCTTAGGTATGGGCCATCATTCTTGCGTATGGGAAAATTGTTGTCCTGATAATTTCGTGCTAGAGGCTAATGGCGATATTTACGAGTGCGATCAGGCTGTATATCCTAAATATAAGTTAGCCAATATCCTGGATATTGAAAAGGCAGCTAACTTAGGAGTCATTCCTTGTTCAGTCAATGGTCAAAAAGCAGCTAATGAAGAGAATAGCATTAGCAGCATCAAGGCACTAAAGGCCTCTCGTTTAAGCGCTCATAAATTGCAATTATGTGATGACTGTAAGCAATGTACTTATTTAGTTTTATGTAATGGTGGTTGTATTAAACATCGTATCGACTTACAAAACGGAGTAAGTAAGAGCTATTTCTGCGAAGGCTATAAAGAGCTATTTAAGATTATGGTGCCATATCTTAATACCATGGTGTATTTGGAGAACAATAAGACACCATATATAGCCATCAAGAGCTTAGTCCCTCAAATCGAGGCTTCCCTAAAAGAAAATCCTCTCTAAAAGCAAAACTTTGCTAAGCAATCCCCAAGCACCGCCAAGGACACTGCCTTGGCGATGCTATGTCCATGGCTAATACTAAAGCCCAAGCCAAGGGCAAGGGCTATACCATGGCTACGGCTATAGTCTAGGGTAAGGCAAGGCTTGTCCAGGCCAGGGCTAGACAGGCCATGGTCTTGCTTTTCCTTGGGCTGGGCTAAAGGCATGATTGAGCCATGATTGGTAGTCGCTGCTTTAAATGGATAGGGTAGGGCTATTGCTAAAGTATTGTGGCAGGGTGGCAGGTTGATTGGCTTGTGTGTTGGTATGGCTAAAAAAAAAGCGCCCTGTATAGGGCGCTTGAAAACACACAGATAAAAAAGGTTAAAGCTAGCGTATGCTGCGGGGCAGCAGGTGCTAGCTGTTGCAGCTAATGAGACTGCTAATGAGGCAGATGATACCGCTGCTGCTGGGGCTAACTAGTGCTAGCTGCGGTTAGCTGGGGCTAGTTTGCTTGGTAGTATAGTTTCTATACTAAAGATATAAGCGCATATTTCAGCTCAATAGCCAGGTGCTCCAACGCCAAAACTAGCTTGGATGTCTTGATAATTGGTAGAGATTAAGGCAGGGATAGGCTGGGAAATGAGCACTAGTAGTGATAGAGCTATCTTTTCAAACAATTAAGTGTCTTAGCATGGGACAAAAGCAGCTATTAAAGGGCTATAGTTTGAAAGATAAGTGTTGCTTAGGTAGAAATAAAAGAAAGGGGCATATAGCCCCTTTCCTTTTTTACTCTAAAAAGAGTATTTGCATTAATTTAGAAAATCTAAATTATTTGCCAGAGTCAACGATGGAACGGATTAACTCTAATACCTTGTTGGAGTAACCAATCTCGTTGTCGTACCAAGATACTAACTTAACGAAATTGTCAGTTAAAGCAATACCAGCCTTCTCGTCGAAGATAGAGGTGTGGGTGTTGCCTAAGAAGTCAGAAGAAACAACTTCATCAGCGGTGTAAGCTAATACACCCTTCATAGCACCCTCGGAAGCCTCCTTTAAGCACTCACAGATCTCGGAGTACTTAGCAGCCTTCTTTAAGGTTACAGTTAAGTCAACAACGGAAACGTCAGCGGTAGGAACACGGAATGCCATACCAGTTAACTTGCCGCTTAACTCAGGAATAACCTTACCTACAGCCTTGGCAGCGCCAGTTGAGGATGGGATGATGTTCTGAGAAGCACCGCGGCCACCACGCCAATCCTTTAATGAAGGACCGTCAACAGTACGTTGGGTTGCAGTGGTGGAGTGAACAGTGGTCATTAAGCCTAAGTCGATACCGAAGTTGTCGTTAACAACCTTAGCTAATGGGGCCAAGCAGTTGGTGGTGCAAGAAGCGTTAGAAACGATGTCCTGACCAGCATAGGTCTGATCGTTTACACCAACTACGAACATTGGGGTGGAGTCCTTTGAAGGAGCGGACATAACGACGCGCTTAGCACCAGCCTCGATGTGCTTACGTGCCTTCTCGTCAGTTAAGAATAAACCAGTAGACTCAACAACATACTCTGCACCGATGTCACCCCACTTTAATTGAGCAGGATCACGCTCAGCGGTTACGCGAACTACGTTGCCATTTACAACCAAGTTGCCGTCTTGTACGTCAACGGTGCCCTTGAAAGCGCCGTGCATGGTGTCGTACTTGAGCATGTAAGCCATGTACTCAGGTGGTAATAAATCATTGATACCTACAACCTGAATGCCGAGCTCTGGGCGGTAGATGGAAGCGCGGAAAACGAAACGACCGATACGGCCAAAGCCATTAATACCAACTTTAATAGTCATAAAAATATAAAGTCCTATCTGTGTGGTTACTAGTTATTAAGTGATTTAAATATACTCTACTTATTGAGAAATTCAAGCAAGAACTTGTTAAGTACAATCACTTTTAAACAAATATTTTTAAAAAATGCACTTGGCGCACAAAATTAACATGCTAAGAAAGTGCATATCTATCAATTTTATTGAGGGTTTAGCTAATTATTTAAAATTTTTTTGCTATCTTTGCAAAATCAATTGTCGGATCACTTTTAGTACAAAAGATGGTAGTAAAACCATAATATTTAATGAATAAGGGCTACGCTATTGCAAAAAAGCGACAATTTTTTTCACGCCACAACAAATCATTATTAAAAAAGTGTACAGCGCACATTAACTTGAACTTGCATCCCAATGAAGTTAGGAAGGAGGGTATGTAAGTAAGTAGGTAAGTAGGAAGGTAAGTAGGTTGGTTGGTAGAGTAATGGGTGAGGGATGATAGTTCGTTAGATAGGTGGCTTGCACTTATATAGATAGTAGTTGAGTATTTTGAGCATTGAATGATGTTAGTTTGCAATTTTTAAGGCAAGATGAGTTACGTCATGGATTTACTTGGGTATAAGAACGCTAATTTGTTTGATAGCTGCCTAAATTATGAATTTTTCTATGAGGCTTATTCTAGATAATAGGGTAGAGTATTTATAAAAATAGCTTTAGAATTTGCTTGAAAAACAATTTTTGGCAGCCATGCCTCAAGGCAAAGCCCTAAAAAAGCCTTTAGGGAATATCCTGAGCTCATATTATTTGTTAAGTAATAGGTAGACAACTTTAGGATGTTTATTCTAGCTCCTTTTTCTGCGGTAAGTGATTGACAGCCTATAAGAGATAGGGGCCATGCTTTAAACACTAAAACTTATTAAGAGTTAATAGAACTAAGAAAGGGAAAGGCGCTTCTTCCTCCTCTTCGTCAGGAGGAGGTTTCTGCGTAGAATTATGATGATTGATTTAGAAAAATTTGCTGATCATGTAGGCATTGCTCGTGATTATTACGATTGCAATGGTCAATATACTCAGATTACTAAAGAAGCGCGTTTAGCTACTTTAGGCGCTATGGGTTATGACCTCAAAGATGAAAAAGGCCTACAAAATATTATCTTAAAAGAGGAAATTACTCCTTATAACGAAATTTTGGATCCAGTAACTGTGATTCGTGAAGGTGAGCGTCCTTTTATTATGATGCGCACCCTAGAGAAGCTCAGTGAAGCAGCTGTTCTGTCATGGACATTAACTTTAGAAAGTGGTGAAGTCTATAAAGGCTCTTGCCCATTAAACGAAATTGAAATTGCCGATTATGAGGAAGTTCAAGGTCGAGTTTATGATACTCGTCGTTTTATTATTCCTAATGAATTTCCTCAAGAGGTCGCCTCTTTACCTTTAGGCTATCACACCTTTAAGGTAGCTATTGATGATGGGGTTGTGCATTATGACTCCATTGAACAATCCTTAATCATTACTCCACTTAAATGCTATGAGCCCGAGGAGATTAAGCAAGGACGTAAGTTCTGGGGCGTTTCAGTACAGCTTTACTCTTTACGTTCACGCAATAACTGGGGTGTAGGCGATTTTCATGATCTCAAGCTCTTATTAAAGGCGGTACATGATCGTGGCGGTGAGTTTGTTGGTTTAAATCCTCTGCACGCTGGATATCCTGCCAACCCTGATCCAGACATGATAAGCCCATATAGCCCATCATCACGTCGCTGGCTCAATATTATCTATATTAGTGTTCCTGATGTTCCTGAGTTTAGTACTTGTAGTGTGGCCAAAAACTATGTGGCATCCAGTGCTTTTACTAAAAAGCTTCAGTCATTAAGAGATCGTGATTATGTTGATTACAAGTCAGTTTTAGATCTAAAGCTTAAAGTTTTAGAAATGATTTTTGACTACAATCGTATGACCGATCGTAGATCTAATCGTGGCAAGAAGTTCTTAGAGTTCATCAATCAGGGCGGTGAATCCTTGATGAGCATGGCAACTTATGATGCTATGCAGCGTACCTTCTACCAAAAGGGTATTAATGCTTGGGGATGGATGAAATTCCCTAAAGAGTATCAAGAGTGCCATGGCCCATTTGTTATTAAGTGGCGTGAGCTTAATAAAGAGCTAGTATATTTCTATTGCTACTTACAGTTCTTAGCTCAAGAGCAGTTACAAGATGCTTACCAAGCTGCCTGTGATGAGGGCATGGTATTGGGCACCTATCGTGATTTAGCTGTAGGTGTTAGTGAGGGTAGCTGTGATGTTTGGGCCGATAGCGATGATATTTATCGTGGCAGTGCCGAGATTGGAGCTCCACCTGATCCATTAGGCCCATTAGGCCAGTCATGGGGTCTTGCTACTATAGAGCCTCATGCTTTACGTCGTAGTCGCTATAAGCAATTAATTGAGCTTTACCGAGCCAACATGCAATCATGCGGTGCTTTACGTATTGATCATGCTGCTGGTTTATATCGTTTCTGGTGGGTGCCTGTTGAACATAAGGCAACTGAAGGCGCTTATGTTAATAACAATATTCATGATTGGCTTGGCATCATAGCTCTAGAGTCACAACGTAATAAGTGTATGATTATTGCCGAAGATTTAGGTACTATTCCTTTAGAGTTACGTATTGCCTTAAAGGAAGTAGGTGCTTTATCTTACAAGCTCTTCTTTGGTGAAAAGGCTCATGATGGTGGCTATATTGCTCCACAAGATTATGAAAAGCAGGCTTTAAGCGCAGTTACTACTCACGATATGCCAACCTTATTAGGCTGGTGGTCTGACTATGATCTTAAGATGGGTCAAGAGCTCGGTATTTATACTGAGGATGATGTTAAGCGCATTGGTGATGAGCGTAAGTACAATAAGCAACGCATTTTAGATAGCTTACATGGCTTAGGCTCAGTAGGTGAGGAAGTGCCTCGTAATGCCAATGATATCCCACAAATGACTCATGAACTTATTTTAGGCATTGAGCGTCATATGTGCCGTGGTTCATGCGTATTGTTCTCCAGCCAAATCGAGGACTGGATTGGCGTACTTAAGCCTGTAAACGTGCCTGGCACCTTTAGAGAGTACCCAAATTGGCGACGCAAGCTAACAGTTAACATTGAAGATTTAGACAAGGACAACTTTGTCAAAGAGTTAACCAAGGCTATGACTCAGGCTCGTGAAGAGGCCTCAGATAAGTAATTAATAGCTATAGTTAGTCTAATTACCAAAAAGCGCAATCTTGCCCCGATTACCAAGGTAAGATGAGCGCTTTTTTTATTTGGGCCCTCCCTTAACTAATAATCACTCCAAGTCCTTATGTCCTTATGTCCTGATGTCATGCTAGCTGTTAGACCATCAGGGTAGCAGGTTAGGAGGAGGGCGTTGATTATAAAGGAGAGGCTTGGGGTGGTTTGTAAAATAGCGGCGGTAAGGGGCTATAATAGATATTAATTTATGTTTAGGATGTAAGTTTTCAATTTTTAATGCTTAGTTTTAGCGCATTAGGGTTTAATCTTGACCAGTTTCGTCTAAATAATTGAGAACTTGGTCAGGTTACATGCTTTTGCCTCTGCAAATACCTACCTAGCTTGTAATACACTATATTAAGTACGACTAATTAAAGTTAGTTTTTGGTTTATTTTAGTTAATCACAGGGCTCATAGTGGTGATGAGCTTTATGGTTACCATTTTCCTTGTCTTAAGCATAAGACAGGGGTAAGAAAATTATCTTACTGCTGATAAGAGTGTGCCCAGCAGGTGCTAATTTTCTTACTTTTTGCATATTGTAAATCATGGCTAGCTGCGGCAGTCTTAGGAAACTTAGACTTACTTTAGACGCTAACCAGTTTTATTTGAGCGCTCGCGGCGGTTTATCGCTTGAGATTGCCAAACACAAAGGAGCTAGAAATGCTTATTGATGAACTAAATAGTGCACGTTTATCCAAACCATTTGAGGCTTTAGGTTTACAGCCTAATCCTAATGGTAAGGGCTTTATTATGCGTGCTTGGCTGCCAGGTGCTAAGACATGCCGTGTAATGACTCTTAAAGGCAAGAAAGACTTAGGTGAGTTAAGTGTTGTAAATCCTGACGGTCTTTTTGAAAAAGTATTTGAGGATGTAACAGAGCCTTTCCACTATTATTTTGAAGTAGCTTATAACGACGCTACTATCGAGGTAATTGATCCATATCAATTCCGTGAAGAGGCATTCTATGGTCTCAATACTATGTATGAGACTCCAGAGAACATCTATAAGACCTTAGGTGCACAATTAATCGAAGTAGAGGTTGATGGCGTTAAGGTACGTGGTACTAAGTTTGCTGTTTATGCACCATCTGCCACTAGCGTAGCTGTAATTGGTGACTTTAACTTCTGGGATGGCCGTCGTCATCCTATGGCCCGCTCCTTATTAGGTCACTGGGTATTATTTGTTCCTGGTCTTGAGGCTGGTCAACGTTATAAGTTTGAAATTAAAGATAACAATGGCAACCGTCTCCCTCACAAGGCTGATCCAGTTGGCTTCTATCACGAGCAATATCCTTCCTTTGCTTCTATTATTTCTGATCAAACCACCTATAAGTGGAATGATGATGAGTGGCGTAAGTCTCAACAAAATGACAAGCTTACTCAGCCAATGTCCATTTATGAGGTGCACCTTGCCTCTTGGAAGAGAAAGTTAGATGGCTCTTCATTAAGTTATCGTGAGTTAGCTAAAGAGTTAGTAGATTACTGTAAGGAAATGGGCTATACCCACATTGAGCTCTTACCTGTAATGGAATATCCATTCTCTGGCTCTTGGGGTTATCAGCCAACTGGTCTATTTGCTCCAACTTCACGCTTTGGTTCAATTGATGACTTTAAGTTCTTCGTTGATACCTGCCACCAAAACAATATTGGTGTGATTTTAGACTGGGTTCCTGCTCACTTCCCAACCGATGCTCATGGTTTAGCCCGTTTTGATGGTACCCCAGTATATGAGTACGAGGATCCACGCCGTGGTTGGCACCCTGATTGGAACTCTTTAATTTACGACTTTGGTCGTGATACCGTTCGTAACTTCTTAGTTGCTAGTGCTTTAATTTGGCTTGATTACTACCACGTAGACGGCCTTCGCGTAGACGCAGTAGCCTCTATGCTTTACTGGGATTACTCTCGTAAAGAAGGCGAGTGGATTCCAAACGTTAATGGCGGCAACATCAACTACGAAGCTGTATCTTTCTTAAAGTGGTTCAACGAGACTGTTTATCGTAAGTTCCCTGGCGCTATGACCATTGCAGAGGAGTCAACTGCCTTTACTGGTGTATCCCGTCCTACTTACACTGGTGGCTTAGGCTTCGGCTTTAAGTGGAACATGGGCTGGATGCATGATAGCTTAGAGTACATGTCACAAGATCCTTACTTCCGTAAGTATCACCACGGTGAGATGTCTTTCTCTATGATCTATGCCTACAATGAGAACTTCATCCTCTCTATTTCTCACGATGAGGTAACTCATGGTAAGCACTCCATGCTTTACAAGTTACCAGGTGATGAGTGGCAACAATGCGCTAACTTACGTGCCTTCTTAGCTTACCAATATGGTCACCCAGGCAAGATCTTAAACTTCATGGGTACTGAAATTGCTCAGGGTAACGAGTGGAATCACGATGCTAGCTTAGATTGGTGGTTACTACAGTACGACAAGCACAAGGGTGTTCAGGCTTTAGTTAAGGATCTCAACCACTTCTATAAGCAAAATGAAGTGTTATGGGCCAATGACTACGATCCTGATGCCTTCCGTTGGCTTGATGTATCAGATGCAGAGCACTCTGTCTTTGCTATGTTACGTACTTTACCTGATACCTCAAAGGGTGGCAGCGGCGAGAACAAGGATGAGATCATTATGATTTCTAACTTTACTCCTGTGCCATATGTTGCTTACCGCTTAGGCGTACCACGTCCAGGTACTTATAAGGTAGTATTCAATACTGATGATAAGAAGTACTGGGGTTCTGGCTATTCTACTGGTCCTGAGAAGCTAATTGCCTCCAATATCTCTTGGCAGGGTCAATACCACAGCTTAGTATTAGATTTACCACCACTTGCTACTATCTTTATCAAGCGTGTTGGTGATTAATTAAACTTGATAGTTAGTTGTTAACAGGTCAGGCTCTTAGTGTTACTTTTCGTAAGCTAATGAGCCTGGCTGTAATTAAAATTCTTTTTACCGTTTAAGAATTTTTTTTAAGAGGTTTGTTTTCTTCTGCTTTCTTTTCCTTGTAGCTTTCTTGTAACAAAATTTGGTCATTAGATAATAAGATTTATGTTAATAGTACTCACCATTTGTTAGTGCTATTGCTAGTCTAGGACAGGATTTTCAAGTTTAAATTTATTAAAGGAAACGAGGTATAAGAAATCAAACCTTTTTTGTTTAACTTTGATGCTGACTAAAGTGTTGTGCTTTTAGTGAGCGTCCTAATCCATAGCTAAGAGGCTGATTAATATTAGCAAGCTCTAGCTGTAATAGGATCTGTAATTGCGTTTGCCTGTGCCGTTTTATTTGTTTATCTCTATCAATAAAGCTCTTTTAAGGTTAGCAAATTTGTAAGCAGCAATTCATATTCTTTCCCATGGTTAGTTGTGGTTAGTATTAAATAAGTCTAAGTGCTTGGTAAGGAGCGAATATGCTCGAGCTAATTTCTGAGGATAGATTACGCAAGGTCGGGTTTGGTGCAACCTTATACCCTGACGGATGCTATTTTAGTATTTGGGCTCCTGATGCCAAAGAAATAGTAATTCACTTATACACTAAGAGTGAAACTAAGCTAGGAGCTTTTACACTACAAAAGAAAAAGGGTGGCGTGTGGTATGGCTTTATTAAGGGTGCTAAAGCAGGTGATTGCTATGCTCTTGAGGCCAAAGGAGAAAATGATCCTGCTAAGGGTTATTATTTTAAAGAAGGCCGCTTTTTAGTAGATCCTTATGCAAAGCAGTTAAACAAGGCTTTTGCTTATGATGAAGATATGTATCTTAATCATAGTGAAGAGTTTATTCCTAAAGCTGTGATCATAGGCGCTGAGGAAGACTTTAATTGGGAGGGAGTGCCAAAAGTTTTCCGTGATCGTGCTGATGTGATTTTATATGAAGCACATGTTCGTGGCATGACTATGCTCAAAGAAGATGTTCCTCCTAATGAGCGTGGTACTTATTTAGGTATGTGTCACCCAAGTGTGATTGCACACTTAAAGCATTTAGGTATTACTACTGTGCAAATTATGCCAGTAGCTGCCTCTATGTCAGAGCCATTTTTGGTTAAGCGTGGTCTAAAGAATTACTGGGGATATAACCCTGTATGCTTCATGGCTCCAAATCCAAGCTATGCCTCTGATCCTGCTAATGCGGTCAATGAGTTTAAGACCATGGTTAAAACTTTCCACAAAAATGGCTTAGCTGTTATTTTGGACGTGGTATTTAACCATACTGCTGAGGCTGGTTTAGATGGCCCTGTTCTAAGCTATAAGGGATTGGATGCCCGATCATATTATGCTTTTGAGCTCAATCAAGATGGCTCCTTAAATTACTTGCAGTTTATTAATGTTACAGGCTGTGGTAACTCATTTAATGCCGATACTTTTATTTCTACCCGTTTAATTATGGATAGTCTTAAGTATTGGTTAGATGAAATGCAAGTAGATGGTTTCCGCTTTGATTTGGCGGTTACCCTTTGCCGTGAAAGCCACTCTAATCAGTATTATGCTTTTGATAAAAACTGCGGTTTCTTTAAAGCTTGCTTTGCTAACGAAGATACTAATAGTGCGCTCATGATTGCAGAGCCTTGGGATCCTGGTTTAGGAGGCTATCAATTAGGTAACTTCCCTCGTGGCTGGTCTGAGCAAAACGATCGCTATCGTGATTGCATGCGTCGCTTCTGGCGAGGTGAAAAGGGCTTGCTAGGTGATGTTGCCACCAGACTCTTGGGTTCACGTGATGTCTTCTTAAAGGGACATCGCTCCATTAATGCCTCGGTTAACTATATTACTTATCATGATGGCTTTACCCTTGAGGATTTAGTTTCTTATAACTACAAGCACAATGAGCTAAATCTTGATAATAATAGTGATGGCTCATCAGAAAACTTCTCTTATAACTGTGGTGCTGAGGGTCACAGCAAAGATCCAGAGATTATTAAGCGCCGTTGGCAATTAAAGCGTAATTTAATGGCCTCCTTAATTATTTCTCAGGGTATACCTCATATTTTAGGCGGTGACGAACTTAGTCGAACTCAGCTGGGTAACAATAATACTTATTGTCAGGACAATGACCTTAACTATTTGCATTGGAATATTTCCATTGAGCAGCAATATTTTAGAGACTATATTGCTAAACTTATTTCAGTGCTCAAAACTTCTCGTGTGTTATCTGAAATTAATCTTTTTGATGACTTTTTCTATAAGTTTGAGAATGATTATATTGCCAAGTGGCGTAAGAGTGACGGCACCTTATTAAAAGATCAAGATTGGCATAGTCCAGATATTAATCACTTAATGCTCTATGTAGGTGATAGAAACTACCGTGGAGAGCGTTGGTGTTTGATGTTTAATAATGAAGACAGGGATCTTATGTTCCGCATGCCAAGCATTTTACATGATCGTTATTGGCATGCCTTAATTGACTCCTCAGAGGAGGATGGTATACCACGTCGTTACTCTAATGAATCAGGCTTAGAGAGCATGTGTGCGGCACATAGTGTTAAGGTCTTACGTATGGATGTAGTTGAAAGCTCAGCCTTGGCCAGCGATGAAACCATGGATGAACTTATCTCCTCACACATTCTTAATCGTTATGCTCCTGGCAACACTAAGTTCCAATATTAAAGTCAAACTATTGATAGTTAAGCTAGCCTAGGCTAGCAATAATTAAAGGCAAGCACTTAATAATGGCTTGCCTTTATGTTTTTTAGAATATAAATCTATATAGCGTATAATAGCGATGTTTTAGCCTTAGAGCTAAGCAATGAATATTTAATAATTTTTACATTGCCGAGAGGCAATAAGCATATTTAGGAAGTCCTTGGTCATGAGTGATAAAAACTCAAACTCTTTTAGTTCCTTTGCCGATTTAAAAGATTTACAAGTACGCTTACGCCAGCAAGAGGCCGATCAAGCTCAGGCTAAGGCTGATGCTATTGTAGTTAAAGAGGGCAACGAGCACTTAAATCCTATTAAGCAAAAAGCAGCTCAGCTAGCAAAATTTAGCTCCCAAGCCCAAGTGCATGGCCAATCTCAGGGCCAGGGCCAAGCTCAGGGCAAAGCCCAGGCTCAAACTCAAACTAAGGCTCAAGGTCGCAGCTCAAATCAGGCCAAGACTCAAGGACAAGCTGGTAGCAATGTCCGTTATAACAATCGTAATAACGCTCAAAAAACAGGTTTTAAGAATAAAGCTGCTAATGATGAGAAGCTCAATAGCCAAGAGCGCTTAGAGCATGCTCTCAATCGCTTGCAACGCAAGGCCGACAGCCTCAATCGCCATCACGATAAAGATGTAGCTAAAGAGCAGAAAAACGCCTCTTACTCTAATCTTAAGCCAGAGCTTAAGTCTCAGCACGAACCAGAGCAAAAGCAAAAGGCTAAGCACGATAAAGGCGCTAATCACAAGAAGGTTGCTAATAATAGCAATAGCAAAAAGGCCCGCCCTGCTAATAAAGGCAAAGCTCCGCTATTACAAGGCAAATACTTTGATGTTGAGCTCTTAAAGGAAGTTAGAGCTAAACAAGATGAGGTAAGTTACCAGACTCGTCGTACTCTGTACCGCAAGCTAGGTGAGCTTGATAATGTGATTTTGCAGCTCATGCAAGATCTCTTCACCAGCAACGCTAGCGCTAATGCCAGCGCAGGTGCAGGCACCAGTGTAAGCAATGGCGCAAGCGCAGATAGCACCGCCAGCGCAGGCACTAGCGCAAGCGCAGGGGCTAATGCAGGTGTAGGCACTATGGGCAATGATAGTGCTGCATCTGCGGTCGCATCTGAGACTGCTGCTGCGACTGCGTCGGATGCTGCAACTGCTGAGGCTGCGGGTATGGCTAGCGCTCAGGGTGAGGCAGGGGCTGATAAGAGTGTTAATAAGAAAGAGCTGCTTGAGTTAGTACTGTCCTCTGGCGAGTATGGTCAGCGTAAAGAGGAGCTACTTTGCTACTTACAAAGCGAAGTAGAGGCCATGGCTTTACGTGAGAAAAATGTACCTAAGCTTGAGTATCCTGAGTCTTTACCTGTAAGCCAGCGTAAAGATGAAATTATTAAGGCTATTGCTGAGAACCAAGTAGTAATTATTGCAGGTGAAACTGGCTCTGGTAAAACAACTCAAATTCCTAAGATGTGTCTTGAGGCTGGTTTAGGTCGCAAAGGCTTAATTGGTCATACTCAGCCACGTCGTATTGCTGCTCGTGCAGTAGCTTCACGTATTGCCCAAGAGCTTCATGAGCAGTTAGGTAATAGTGTTTCTTATAAGGTACGTTTTACCGATATTAGCTCGCCTAATGCCTACATTAAGCTTATGACTGACGGTATCTTACTATCAGAATTAGTAAGCGATCGTCTCTTGCTTAATTATGATGTCATTATTATTGACGAGGCCCATGAACGCTCTTTAAATATCGACTTTTTATTAGGCTATTTAAAGAACTTACTAGCCAAGCGTCCAGAGCTTAAGCTCATTATTACTTCCGCTACCATTGATGTAGAGCGTTTTGCTCAGCACTTTAATAATGCTCCTATTATTGAGGTCTCAGGTCGTACCTATCCTGTAGAGGTAGTTTATATGCCTCTTATGGAAGACAATAAAGGCGTATATATTGAAGGCCACGATGGTAAGGGCTATTACGAGCGTGATCATAAGAGCAATAACCATATTATTGAGTCTCGTAATGAGGCTATTGATGAGGTCTTGTCCCAAGGTGGTCCAGGGGCATGGGCCGATAATTCCATGGCAAGTTTAAAGGCTGCTGCTCAAGCTTCCATCAATGCTAAAAAGCTCGCAGCTAATGCTGTTATCCCACGTTCTAGCTCTTTGGACGACGATAGGGATGTGGCTGATACTTTAGATTTACGCCAAGGTATTTTACAAGCCATTAATTATTTACAAGCTCGAGGACGTGGCGATACTCTAGTATTCTTGCCTGGTGAACGTGACATTTTAGAAATTGCTCAATTCTTGCGTAAGGCAGGCCTTAAAGATACTGAAATTGTGCCTTTATATGCCCGCTTAGCAACAGCTGAGCAAAACAAGATCTTTACTGATCATACTGGTGTACGTATTGTGCTGGCTACTAACGTTGCTGAAACTTCATTAACTGTACCTGGTATTCGCTATGTTATTGATCCTGGTTTAGCTCGTATTTCACGTTACTCTTCACGTACTAAAGTACAAAGATTACCTATTGAGCCTATTTCTCAAGCTAGTGCTAACCAAAGAAAAGGCCGTTGCGGTCGTGTTAGTGATGGTATTTGTGTACGCTTATACTCAAAAGAAGATTTTGACAATCGTCCAGAGTTTACCGATCCAGAAATTTTAAGAACCAATCTGGCCTCAGTATTACTACAAATGGCCTCATTGCGCTTAGGTAGTATTGAAAACTTCCCATTTATTGATGCACCAGCACCACGTCAGGTAAGTGATGGTTTACGTCTATTAGATGAGTTGGGGGCTATTAGTGATAAGCCTTGGTCTAAGGCCTCTAAAGATGATGAATCGCAATTACAGCTTACTAATGTAGGTCGTATTTTATCAAGATTGCCTTGTGACCCACGTTTAGGACGCATGATGGTTGAGGCCTCCAAGTACCATGCCTTAAGCGAGGTTATTGTTATTGTCTCAGCTTTAGCTGTAATGGATCCTCGTGAATATCCATTGGATAAAAAAGAGGCTGCTACCCAGTGGCATAAGCGTTTTAATGATGAGAAGTCAGACTTCTTGTCCATTTTAAAACTCTATGACTATATTAAAGAGTTGCAAAAGACCTTGTCTAACTCAGCTATGCGCCGTCAGTTAAAACAAGAGTTTATCTCTTTCTTACGTGTGCGTGAGTGGATGGATGTGCACCGTCAATTAAGAGCCTCAGCCCAGCTTTTGGATATGAACTTTAACCAAGAGAAAGCTGATTATGAGTCTATTCACCGCTCTTTAATCTCAGGATTGCTTAGCCATATGGGTATGTTAGAGCCTAATGGCAATAATTATATTGGTGCTCGTGGCTCTCGTTTTGTTATTTTCCCTGCCTCTGCTTTAGCCAAGAAACCGCCAAAATGGATTTGTGCCTCTGAGCTTTCTGAGACTAGTCGCTTATTTGCTCGTACTGTTGCCGCTATTGATCCTATATATGCTGAGGCTTGTGCAGGTCATTTAATTAAAAACACCTATAACGAGCCGCACTGGTCTAAGAAAAACGGTGCAGTAATGGCCTATTTGACCAGAAGCATTTATGGTTTGCCTATTGTGCAAAAGCGCTTAGTACAATACCAGGATATTGATCCTAAGCTTTGTCGTGAACTTATGATTCGTGATGGCTTTGTAGGGGGTAATATTCTGTGTAACCATCGCTTCTTTAATCACAATATCTCATTAATTGATGATGTTGAGTATTTAGAAGATAAGGTTAGAAGGCGTGATCTGTTAGTTGATTCAACCACTTTAGAGCAATTTTACGATGAGCGTATTCCAGCTAATATCTGTAATATGCGTGATTTTGATAAGTGGTGGAAAACTAAGAGCAAGGAAGATCCTAATTATCTTGATTTTAGCTATGAGCTTATTGCTAAAGGCGACATCATGGCTATTGAAGATAAGCTCTATCCAGAATTCTGGCATCAGGGTGCTTTACGCTATAAGTTAAGCTATGTTTTTGATATTGGCTCTGAGCGTGATGGTGTAACTGTACATATTCCTATTACGGTCTTAAATCAAGTAAAGGCTGAGGAATTTTTATGGCAAATTGATGGTTTACGCCAAGAACTGTTTGCTACTTTAATTCGCTCTTTACCAAAGCGCCTACGTCGTAATTTAATTCCAGCTCCTGAGTACGCCAAGGCTCTTGATGAAAGCTTAAAGTCTTATACTCAAAGCATTAATCAAAGCGAGACCGTAGCAAATAATAACAATGCTCCTAAGGGTAAAACTAAGGGTGCTTTAGATAACTTATTTGTGGTAGTTGCTCGTGAGCTTACTCGCATGGGTGGAGAGGTTATCAGTGCTGATGACTTTGATAAGAGCCTGATCCCTGACTATTTATTTGTTAACTTCTCTATTGAGGGAGTAGACGGCAAAGAAATAGCTTTTGGTAAGGACTTTGCGGCATTATCATCTCGCTTGCAAGGTAAAGCCCGTGAAGTATTACATCAAGTAGTTAAGAGCCATAAGGTAACAGCTCCAGCTCAATCTTGGGAATATGGCACTATTAAGAAAGAGCAGGTAACTAAGCAAGGATCATTGCGTATTACCGCCTACCCTGCTTTGACTGATAGAGGCGAGGGTGTGACCTTAGAGCTGTATGATAGTCCAGAGCGTCAGGCCAAGGCTATGGCTCAAGGTGCTATTAAACTCATTGCTTTAAGTTTAAAGAGCCCAACTAGTTACTTAGAAACTCATTTACCTAATAGAGCCAAGCTCTCTATGTACTATCAGCCATTAGGATCAATTAAAGAGTTGATTTTTGATCTTATGCTCTGTGCTATTAGTAATATTGTGCAGCGCAATGGTGGTGTACCTTGGGATGAGGAAAATTTCTTACGCTTAAAAGAAATTGTCCGTGGTGAGCTTAATGATGAAGCTTTAGCTATTGCTAAGAATATTGAGCAAAGCTTAGTAAAAGCCCATGAGCTTAAGCGCCTATTAAAGGGTAATATTTCCTTTGATTTAGCACGCTCTTATGCTGATATTTCTGCCCAGCTTGATGGCCTTATCTATAAGGGCTTTATTAGCCAATGCGGCAATGAGCATTTAAGTGAGTTGCCACGTTATTTACAAGCTGCTATTGAGCGTATTACTCGTCTCAATCGTGATGTGGTACGTGATCAAATGTATATGAGAACCTTAGATGGTATTAATGAAGAATATCAAAAGGTGTTACGTAGCTATCACGAAGACCTTATTCCTCCACCATTAAAAGAAGTTAAATGGATGATTGAGGAGTTGCGTGTATCATACTTTGCCCAGCACTTAGGCGTAAGTTGCCCTATCTCTGATAAGCGTATTTACGCAGAGCTAGAGCGCATCCAATCTCAATGGCTGCCCCAAAAATAGCAGTGCACGCTGTAGCTTTGTCCTGTCAGGCCAAAGCTAAGCTCCATAGCGCCTTAGCCCTGGCTAAGGCGCTGGGACTGAGCCCTGGCCATGGCCTAAGCTGAGGCTAGGGTCTGTAGGCTTAGTTTGAAAATTAAAAAGAGGATAGAAATTTGTGTTTTCTATCCTCTTTTTGTATAAGTAAATAAAGCTAAATTTAAGCTAAGTGGACTATTCTTCCTCATCTTTAGACTTTGGCTTGAGAGTTTTGTCTACCACTTTTTCTATAGCTAGCTTAATAGGCGGATCTTTAGGATTTAGTTGTTGATCTATAGTATTAGGCGAGCGATTATATGGAAAGTTATCAATATCAATGCCCTTAGTTTTTAAGAAGCGTAAAACAGGATGGTAGGGCAGATGTAAATAGTTGGCAATACCTTTGGCATGCCATTGGTTTTCATTAAGATGCTCTGGTATATCTTCTTTTAAGGTCTTTTCAATTAAAGCAATATCTTCATCCAACAATATGCTTTTACGTCCAGAACGTTGTTTATCTTTTAGTCCCTCAAAACCACTTTCTTGAAAACGTACAATCCATTTGCGGACAGTTTTACGATCAACATTTAAATGCTGGCTTACCTTAGAAATAGATTTAAATTTGGTAAATTGAATAAGGATATCGTAACGCTCTTTAGCACGCTCATCTTTGGTCTTGCGCCAAGCACTAATCACCTTTTCAAAATCAGGATGATTTTGAATTTCAATAGCTTCAATTGACTTATCAGTAGATGATATATTCATATTGGCTCTAAAACATCCCTAAATAAGACCTATAAAATAGGCACGCTTATACCTGAACTTAGTTAAAAATATCCCTTAACTTACGAAATTTCCCTTGTAAATCAGCTTTAAGAGCACAAAGAGCATTTTTGGGTTAAGCGATAAATATCTCTTTTGCAAAAACAACAATCTTGACATATATCGGATTCATGTCAATAAGGGATAATTTTCAGCAAATTTCAGATTATACTAACTTATACAAGCTGTTAAGCTTGCTAACAGATAGCTCACCTAATGAAAAGAGATAGTGGCTCAAATTACATAGTTAATGCTTTTTTAAAGTCATTTTCTCAAAAATTTTGGTAAAAATGGTAAACAGTTAATGATTATATCTTAATTAAGTTTAATTACTCCATAGCTTATTTTTCTTATCATTCATACAAACGAAACATCTTTATACCGTATTTTTCCCAAATTTCATGATAATAAGATGCTTGATTGGTCTTATCTTGATACAGCGCTCCTCACATCATTTTGAGCAAGGTTTTTACTTAAGAAAATAAAAAAGGGGAGACTTTTTAGGTCTCCCCTTTTGAGGTTTTGTTTTATTCTTTGTAAATGTTAGTAGCCTGACATTTGTCTTCTAAGTTCGTTTGCATCATTATCAAGCTGCTGTTTAGTAAATTCGTTAATATTTAAAGCAGCGGCTAAATCACTTAAATAGCGTTGTTCTTGCATATTATCGGCCACAATAGCAGCAGCTGAGAGGCGATAAATATCCATAGCCTGAGATTGATTTTGTACTTTAGCGGCTAAATCACGTGGATCAAGAGGCTTATTTAAGAACTCACGAATCATTTGGTTGGTATTGCCACTTAATTGATTAGCAGTCTTCATAATCATTTCTTGCTCTTGAGCATCGATATGACCATCAGCACGAGCAGCAAAAATCATAGCTTCAATTAAAAGCTTGCCCATATCATTAGAAAGCATTAATTGTTCTTGCTGGGCATTTTGGGCATTAAATTCAGCAAAAGGATCGTTGCTGGCACCAGCAGAAGCGCCATAACCACCTTGATTATAGGAGCTTGGGCTTCCATAACTGCTAGAGGCCTGGCCGTAACCAATGTTTTGCGAGCCGCTTGGTGCTGCAGTGCCATTTTTGTTAGAGCTCCAATTTTGGTACATCTTATAGGCCAAGGCAGCTAAAGCTGCTGAACCACCTACTACAGCAACATTTTTGGCAGTCTTTTTAACGCCTTTAGAACCTCCAAAGAGCGCACCTAACACAGCACCAACGCCAGCTGCGCCAGCCATACCGACCTTAGGATCAATATTTTTTGGCATGTTAGGCATATTCTTGCTTAGTTTGTTAGCCCCGTCTTTTAGCTTGCTAAATAAGTCGCTCATGGTTCAATCCTTTAACCTATGTTTAATTCAATTTGCTACGTAACTCATTATGGTCTATAGATGCTTAGCAAAAACTTAGAAAGAATAAAAAAGTACCATAAATGCTTAATTTTTTCACAATCCCAGCCGCCAAAAAAAGTCGCAGTATTGCGTACAGCAGAGCATCTTGCTGGCCCTTCCTTGTTCTAAACTCTAACCAAATCAACTAACTTAATTAACAAACAGGCAAGCTAGCCTTAAAGCAGGCAAGCCTGCCAAGCTAGCCTGCTGTCATTGCCTACCATGCTTATACAAATCTGATCTAAATGCCTAAACTCCAGTGCAATTGACCAAAATAGGGGGCTTTGAGCAGCAAATATGGGGAGGGAAATATCCTGTAGAGTCGATTTTTAGGTAGTGTCTGGCAGCGCAGCGCAGCGCAGTGCATGGCATGGCAGAGTCAGTAAGACCAGACGTAGGGGAGACAGTTGGTTATTTATCAAAATTTGCTTAGATTTTGCGTTGTAGAGGTAATAAATTCGTATAAATGACCCTCAACATACAGCAAAACTGTTAGTTTAACGTAAATATTTGAATGTCTCCCCTATGTCAGTAAGACGGTTAACTTCAAAGAGTACAATTTGGAGTTAGGCTCTGCAGAGCGATACGAGGCTAGGTGGCATAATACGGGGCAAAGGGAGACAATGCGAGGTAGTATGGAAAGACTTGGCTACTTAAGGGCTGCGTACTGCTTAGTGCTTATATGGGCAATAGCGGTGGTAGTTGATGCTATGGTGATGGCTCTTGATGAGGGGGCTATGAACTTATAGGGCACGAAATAATAAGCCCCTAAAAGCAAAGGTATCTTTTAGGGGCATAAATAAAAGCTAATAAACTACTTATCAACTAAATAGTGCTTTCAAAAACTTCTTTTAGTTCAACAGCGGCGATATGCTCATCCTCACCTTCAATGGTGATGGTGACATCCCAACCACAACGAATGCCTAAGCCCATAAGAGCAAAAATACCACCCTTAAGATCAGCAGTCTTGCCGTGAGCCTCAATACTGATCTTAGACTTATAGGACTTGGCGGCCTTAATAAGTACACCTGCTGGACGAGCATGGATACCATCGCGATCTTTAATGGTGTAGGTAAATTGTTGCATCTGATTTAGTCCTTTTTAATTTGCTAATAAATTAACCCAAAGGCAAACATATGCTATTTTACAATCATTACAGAAAAAACTTTAATATTAGAGTTAATTTGTGCGCATTATCGTACTAAAAATGGTAAAACTCTTCTTTGTAGTGCTAAAAGTACAGTATTTTGACCCCAAATTCTTTCTTGTTGCATTGTGTTGCAGTGTTAATGAGGGTATTTCATGTCAAGCATTAATTTATTGTCTGATGACAAAGATGACTTAGAGCTTAATAACGGGGCTTTTGCAGGCAATAATTTAAATGACATTACGCAAATTAATCACCCTTGCTCTTTTGTGTTTGTAATGAGCTCAGACGAGTACCAAAGTTATGGCATCTTAAAAGGTGACTACGTAGTAGTAAGGCGTGATGCACTTCCTCAGTCTCAAGATTTAGTAGTCATTAAGTACCAAGGTAAGTTTGTATTAAGACACTATGCCCATCCTAGTGAATACCTGCAAAAAAGAGCTGATGTAAAGCTCTATGTTCCTTACGATGACAAGGGGCGGGCGTTGTTTGAGATGTTTGGTGTGATAAGTTGCACCTTTAGAAAAATGAGGCGCACATAAAAGTTATCGTCATTAAAAAAAGCATGGCTGCATACCTAGACTAAATTTCAATCTAAGCATGTAAATATATTTTTAGTTTAATCAATATCGTTAAAAGCTTTAGAAAATCGAAAATAAATATGAAAAAAATTATGCAGTTGAGCCCAGAAGTATAGGAAAAACTAGCCAAAGGTATGGTAGTATGTCTGCGCAAAAAAGTTGCATCTATGTTTTTTGCAAAAAACGTGAGCTATGCAATAGCTTTAGAAGAATCATTATGAGAAAATCACAATGGTTTTTAAGCCAAATTTACTGAGAATTTGACCTTGATAAGATCAAATGAACAAGGAATTAAGTAAGCTTCAATAAAGCTCGCTTTAGAAAATCACATGCCCGTCTTTAGCTTTACTAAGCTTAAAGTAAATATGAATTTTCTCATTAACTAATATAATTTCCTTTTACAGCTCAGATTGGCAAGGCTTTTAAGATAGCTTTTACAGCAATAGTTTTGCAAAATTGGATTACTAACTATTAAAAATAATGTTTAGTAGCCGTTAACTTATACTAGCGACTCTTTGCAAATGGAGTGTGTAGCTCACATATAAGGATGTATTTATTGTTAAACTCCCATATTTTAGCCAATTTTGATGTGCGTTGTACTTTTTAATTATTTGCTACTTATTGATACGTTGTATCAATAAGCAATAAATAAATATATAATATGGTGTCTAAACCTTAGCATCTGTAGTTGCATAAGGATTAATTGAAAGTAATTTTGGTTGTGAATTATAAGTCATATCAAACAAATTCAACCCATCAGAATAGATTTCTTTATTTTAATGCTCATATGAGCAAATACAGCATAAGCTGTAGAACTTTTAGCAAGCTGTTAGCAAGCTGTGTCTGGCTTTGCTAAGGGTGATTTATGTGTTTGGCAAATTAGAGCGTATGTTCTAAAAATAAACTAGGAGCTTCTATGTTTAAGCAACTTGGCATCAAAGGAAAAATGATGGCAGGCTTTGGCTTCGTAATTTTTGTAGCCTTATCTGTTGCCTCTATGGCCATTTATTCCATGATGAATTCCTCTGAGGTAGGTAAAGAAATTCGTCACCTTATTACTGAGGATGTCGCAGATGTATTTGAGATTAATGTAGCCTATGGAGAGGTTCACTCTTGGTTGCACGAGTTACAAGTTGCTCCAAGTCCTTCCTTAGTAAGAGCAGGCTTAGAAAAGACTCATGCTTTATCTGAGCGTGTGCAAAAAGGTCTCCCAATGGGACACTTTAATGATCTTACTAATGCTTGTATTAACGATTTAAATAATTTAGTGCGCTCTATTGAAAACACTCAATTTAAGACTTTATTAGAGGCTGGTCGTTATGAAGAGGCTGATAAGGTATTCTTAAAGGAAGTATTACCTTATTCCTCATCAGCAAATAGAAATATATCTGCTCTTATTTATGCCTATGCTAATGAAGTAACTGATTATGTTATTCAATTAGACATGACTCACCACATTTATACTACTGTGGTATTAACCCTAATTGGTACAATTGTGGCTGTTATTTTTGCTACTTTATTATCTAGATATATTGTCGGTAGCACTTTAAACATCTTAGAGTACGCCAAGTTAATTGAGCATGGTAATTTCAATATTAAAATTGATCAAGATAAGATCCATGATGATGAAATTGGCCGTATCTATAGATGCTTTAAGGATATTGCTCATACTTTAAACCGTGCTGTAGCCCGTACCATTGCTATTTCTGAGTCATTAAATACTAGCTCTCAAACCTTAAACACTGCATCTAATGCTGTTATTACTGGTGCTCAGGACACTGAAAGCCGTGCTCTAACAGTAGCAGCTGCTTCTGATGAGATGGTATCTACTACTTCTGATATTGCTAAGAACTGTCACAATGCTCAAAGCACTTCAGAGAGCGCTCGTGTTGAGACCAATAAGGGCGTAGAGAAGGTAAGAGCAACTGTAATTAGAATTAAAGAGCAGGCTGAAAACACTCGCTCTGACGCTGATAAGGTTATTAAGCTTGCCGAGCAATCTCAAAAGATTGGTTCTATCGTAGGTACTATTGAAGATATTGCTGCTCAAACTAACTTACTAGCTTTAAACGCTGCTATTGAGGCTGCTCGTGCTGGTGAGGCTGGTCGTGGCTTTGCCGTGGTAGCTGATGAAGTTCGTGCCCTTGCTAGCCGTACTGCTGCCTCTACCAAGGAAATTTCTGCCATGGTAGCTGGTGTACAAGCTGATTCTGAGGCTGCAACTACCTCTATGAACGAATCTGTTGAGCAAATGAACTTAGTTGCTGAGGAAGCATCTGATCTTGAGAATACTTTAGGTTGTATTCGTGATTCTGTTAACAATGTTAACGATCAGATTATTCAAATTGCCTCTGCTGCTGAAGAGCAAATTAATGCTACCTCTGAGATTTCTAATAACATGCAAGGCATCTCAGAAATGGCCCAGCAGTCTGTTGACGTTGCAAGCAATGCCTCTAACGTGGCAACTTACTGTACCAACCTTATCGATGGCTTATTAAGTGAGTTAGACTTCTTTACCTTAGATGAGTCACAGCTTAATAAGGAAGACTTAACCTTTAAGCGTATCGATACCGACGCTATTTCCCGTCAGGTACAAAAAGCCGCAGAGCAAGTTCAAGCTTCTGCAGAGTCATAATTTAACTTTTAGCCCTTAATAGGGCTCAATTTAGCCAAACCTTAAAAAGGGATGCCAACTATCTGGTATCCCTTTTTTTTGGTAAAAGCCTATCTATTTTGCTAAATTTGCAAAAACTTCCGCCTCATAAAATCAAGAAAAATAAGTTCTGTGCTCAGAGCAAATGTCACTTCCATCCCAAAAATAATGAAGCAAACCATAAGCTACTAAAGCTAATCCCTCTCAAGCTTAGCCATTCCAAGCTACAAAGCTAACTCATCTCAAGCTTGGCCATTCCAAGCTACCAAAGCTAACCCCTCTGATGCTCAGGCATCCCAAGCTCACCAAGCTAATCCCTCTCAAGCTTAGCCATTCCAAGCTACTAAAGCTACCCCCTCTGATGCTCAGACATTCCAAGTTTACGAAGCTAATTGAACCATAGCTAAAGAGCAAAAAGAGGGCATAGTGCTGTAAAAGTAGCTGTTGGTGCGTAATGTATAGCAAATTTCTTTAGATTTTTTACTTATTATGGCTTCCTGCAAGAACCATAAAGCAAGTATCAGTGTGCGCTTTTACTATTGCAGTACTAGGCAGTCAGGCCTGCGGTTGTTCTAGTATGTTCGGTTGTATCTTATTTTGTAGGCAATAAGGGATAGACTATAGGCTATAGGTGATAAGCGATAGGGGATAAGGTTGTTTAGGCTTAATCAAGAGAGCTTTAGCTAGTAAAGAGCGCACGTATGGACTGAAAGGTTGGTGAGATTGAGCGTAGCAAAGAAAAGCCCTAATGATTGCTCACTAGGGCTTTAGTATTAAGTATTGTCGAAGTTAATTAATCGATTATTTTTGCTCTAAGCCTTGATCAAAGTGAGCTTGTACATAGGCTCTAATCTTTTGGTCAAGTGCATAGCGGGCCTCACGATGTGCCTTTTTGGCATTATTTACATCCTGAGCATATTTGGTAATAGCACTAGCACTATCACCATCAGCAACACGAGCCTTTAAGATTTGATTTTTAATGAATACTTGATCTTTTAAGGCCTGTAATTGATCAAAGTCAGCCTTAAAGGTCTTTTCAAAATCATCACCCAAGCAATCACCTAATAGAGTTTGGTGGTGTGGGCAGTAGGTATTCATTACTTTGTTAAGGCCTGGGCCTCTGTGAGGGCGTAAATGAGCAGTATGGTGAGGGCCTGGGGCAAAGTGATCTGCATTTAAGGCATAGCCAGCGCCCATACCCATGCCTGCGCCAGGGCCCATGCCCATTCTATGGTGGTGTGGAGTCATGCCGTGGTGGCGTGGAGGTAATGGTCTTTCACCATTTAAACGAGGGCAGTCATTAACGTCAAAACCACGAGGGCAATAGTATTCTTGACCATCGATTACTACTACCTTGTTAGGAGCAGGTGCGTTGGTTGTGGTAGAAGTTTGAGCTGGTGGAACAACTGCGGTAGTTTGTACTGGAGCTGGGGCATCGGCGGCAAAAACTGCAAAAGATGATGCTGCAAGTATGGCAGCTAAAGATAATTTAAGAGCTTTCATAATAAAATTCCAAGTTATGGACAAACAAAGAAACAAATGCTGTGAATACGAGGGTTTTAGTTGCCAAACTATGATTAAAAAAATAGTAAATTGAAAAAATCTGTAGTGCGGGTGAAACACTAATACTCCAATAATGACACTAAAATGCAACTACAATAGATGGCTTATGAATTTAATATTACGTTAGCAAAATTAGGTTTGTATTAGCGATTGCGATAAACAACAGGAATTTGTAGCGTGATGCAATATTCCTAGGAGCTAACCTCATTAGTTAGCCCTATAGGGGGAAGGTAAAACTACCAATAAGGCCTAGCGGTAGTAGCTCATTCTATTGCCACCAGTAATGTCTATTGCTGTGGTGGCGTGGTGTTGCTCTTTGGTCATTGTAGCGTTGACAGTCAGTGTCGTTGTAGCCTTATGGACAGTAATAATTCTGATGGGGAGCAGCTACAACAGCGCAGGAGGCTGCTACTAACAAAGCAGCAAGAGATAATTGTAGAGCATTCATTACAATCAATATTAAAGCACTATAATTAGCTCTTCCTTGGTAGTTGATAATTAGTTGCAATTATTGGTTAGAGGTAAGTTTAAGCATGGCATCAGCTTGCTTAAAAGTCATAACATCCTTTACATAAGGAGCAATAGCCAAATTACTGTGTGCTAAATAATTGACGGCTTGCTCATAATCAAAATTAGTAATATAGGCTTGGGCACTTTCAAGGTGGGAAATATGCCAAGGTTCTATTCCAATAGCTACCACCTGAGAAGTGCTAGTTTCTGCATTTAAATATGGGTTACTAAAACCAAATAAGGACAAGTTTTCTTTTAAATAACATCCAAATTCATAAAAGTAAGAATTAGGAAGATATTCACGATAGGTAAGCTCTAATTTTTGCCCAGCGGGTAACTTATTAGGAGCGTATACGTCTAAATCACTACCAAAATGATGGCGTGAAAATCCTGGCATTGCAGAGAATAATAAAATAGCTTTAATGCGCTCTACAGGGTCGCTAGGAATAGGGGATAGAGGCTGTTCATTTTTATCCAATATTACTCTTTGGCCAGTAAACTTAGCATTAAAAATAGTAGCTTGTGCTTCAAAAGAGCGAAAGGCAGAGCAAGCTTGTAGGTCAAAACCAAATTTTTTAGCATGTGCTTGTAAATTAATAAAAGCCTCTTTAGCCTGAGGTAAGCACATAAGGCGCTCATTTAATGGTACTAAGAACTCATTTGATAAGCCCATACATCTTTGCCAGGTAAGTTCACTCATAGCTTAATCTCTAATAAAAGGTGAAAGGAAAAGAGTAGAGCCTTTATTTTAACTGCAAAAAATAAAAGAGGTGGCCTAAGCCACCTCAAAAAATTAGTTCTTATTAGCGTCTGTGTTGAAGAAGTCGTCATCAAAAGCTAGACCATTGGGACTTTTATCGTCGTCAAAGGTGCTTTCGTCAAATCCTGGCAAGTCAGTAAAGCTGCCAAAATCATCATTTTGTAAAAACGGGTCTTCCTCGTTTTGAGTGCCGAAACTATCCAGGTTGCTGCCTTCAAAATCAAGGTTATCATCGCCTACCATATCCTCAACAAAGCGGTCATTATCTGCTAATGCTTGCTCTTTGTCTAAATTAAAGCCTTGGTGCTCGCCATTCATCATGTCGGATACTAGGTTTTCGTCTTGCTCATCTTGGTCGTCGCTATCAAAATCAGCAAAATCGAATTGATTAGTATCAACATTAGTGTCCTGATCAAGTGACAAACCGTCTGGTAAATTATTAGCACCATTAGATAAGTCATGCTCGCCAGTAGCATTTTGGGCATGTAATTTAGAGCCTGATTGCTGAACAATTACCTCAGGTATGTCAGCAGGGACATCTGAGAGCATATCTGCTAGCGCATCAGAGCCGTCAATACGTGAGTCCAGTAGGGCATCATCAGCATTACCAACCTCAAAGTTAGGAGGCTCCATGTCTAACATATCGCCTGAGGTTATATGGCTGTCGCTACCTGAATTTAGAGTATCATCATGGCTGTTAGAGCTATCTAACTCTGGTTCAAAGCTACCAAAGCCTTCTGCTCCTAAGTTATCAGCGTTAGCTAAGTCATTGTCAGCAGTATCATTGTCGAAATTATTGGTAGTAAAGCCAGCTTCCTCAAGAGTATTCTCCTCAGGTAAATTTAGCTGTTCCTCACTAGTGCTATCGGCACTGTCGGTACTATCAGTACTATCAGCGCTAATATTTGGCGTACTATCAACCTCTTGACCAACATTGAGATCTGAACCTGAGATATTGGAAATATCGAATTCATCATGTGGTACCGACCACATAGAAGGTTCGTCACTATTATCAGTACCATCAAGTTCTGGCTCAATCTTATCTGCGCTTGTCTCAGCCTCGCCAGTTGCAGCCTCTGGCTCAAATGAGCTAGATTCAGCTTCGGCAGTCTCAGACTTGCTAGGCTCTGCCTCTGGCTCAAATGGGCTAGATTCAGCTTCGGCAGTATCATCCTTGCTAGGCTCTGCCTCTGGCTCAAATGGGCTAGATTCAGCCTCGGCAGTATCATCCTTGCTAGGCTCTGCCTCTGGCTCAAATGGGCTAGATTCGGCTTCGGCAGTCTCAGACTTGCTAGGCTCTACCTCTGGCTCAAATGGGCTAGATGCAGCTTCGCTAGTGGCTTCTTCACTAGGAGTGCCAGCGCTAAGAGGCTCTTCATTAGTAGATTCAAAAGAGTCATTGCCATCAGAGCTGTCAGCATCAAAAGCGATAGGCTCATTTTGGTCTGCTGCTAATGGGCTTTCTAAACCAGTATCAGCAGGTTCATCAAAATGCTCACCACTGTCAGTCATGCCCTTTAAATCGGCAAAGTCATTGCTAACTAAAGGTTCTAACTCCATTTCAGAGTTAAATGGGCTGTCAGTTAGGTGTTCAGTTTGAGTACCAGTACTCTCCTCTGGCTGATTCTCAAAATCTGGGCTTATTTCATTAGGATTGGAGTCATATAGTTCGGCAAAATTATTACCAACTAAAGGCTCAAGTTCCATTTCTGGCTCATTGAGAATACTGCTTTGGGTATCTTGAGACATAGGCTCTTCAATAAAGGAACCACTGTCCTCAATGGCTTGCCCACCATCAGATGTAAAGTCACTAGGCTCGAAAACCTCTGGTTTTTCAACAGTAGAGAACTCATCATCTAAACTTGGAATTTCATCCTCAGGGCTTTCATTTACTTCATCTAAGCCTTGAGTTTGGGCATCTTTAACTAAATCTTTAAAGTCGATGTCGCTAGAACCAAGTTCATAATTATCAGAGCTCTTTTCATTAGTGGATATATCTGGGGTTTGGTCATTTTCACTAACAATTTGAGCATCTTCTATCTTAGAGCCATCTAAATATGGTTCTTCGATTTCATGAGCCAACTCAGTCTCATAATCAGAGGCTGGTGCTACTGTTTCTTCATTTTGAGTATCGCTAGATGGCTCTTGGCTGTCATTAGCGTTACCTAAATCAAAAGTTTCTTCGCCAGTATCAATTCTTTCTGGATAAATCTCACTTTGCTCGTCACTAGCGGCATTTTCTACAGTGTCGCTAGAGTCAGTGCTCTGTGAAATAGGCTCAGAAATGACAGGCTCTTCTAACAAGTCGTCATTAGAAATATGGTCTAAATCAATATTATCTAAAGCTTTGTCCAGACCTTCTACTTGCTCATCAATAGCACTAGGAGCTTTTGATTGCATTTCCTCTGGGGTTGGAACAATGTAGTCATTAGCCTCATCATCAATGTTATCGTGATGGTTTTCATCAATTGAGTCCAAACCACGGAAATCAGCAAGCTCCTCAGCTTGTGGAGCAACTTCCTCAATAGTGCTTGGGTTAATAAGCTCTGCTGGGGCACTGTCTTGCTCAGTAAGAGGAGCTTCTTTTAACTTACTATCATTGGAGCTTGAGACAGGCTGGTTAGTATTTTGTGCAGTAGGCTCAGTTCCAAAGTCAACAGGACAGCTAGAAAGGTCACCTAAATCCATGGTATCGATTGAGTTAAGAGCATCTTCTACCCCATCTAACATAGAGGCACCGCTGTCTTGAGCTTTATCAAAATCAGGGAAAATCATGTCATCAGAGGTATCTGGTAGCTGATTACCTGTGTCTGCTAAAGACTGCTCTGAATCGTCCTGATTATTAGTTTGCTCTTGGTCTAAAGATTCATTAATTAAATCGTCGCTGGACATATTGTTTAAGTCCATGTGATTTACAGAATCAATAGCATCCTCAACGTTATCCAAGCTTTCATGATGAGGTTGTAAGGCCTCTAAACTTGGCATAACAATATCATTGGAGTCATCCTCAATATTGTCATGGTGATTGTCATCAATATGATCAATACCTTGGAAATCCTGAGGGATTTCTTTAGTAGGGTCTTCTGCTAATAAATCATTATTAGTTAGTAAGTCCTCACTGCTAGGCTCTGTTTCTAGAGTTTCACTAGTATTTGCTTGTGGTTGCTCGCTAGTAGCAATAGGCTCAGGAGCCTCTGTAGCACTTTCTAGAGTTGTGCTTGGCTCTTGAGGGGTAGCATCCTGGCTAGCGGCCTCTAAATTATTAGAATTTGGAGTGTCTAAAGCCTCATCAATTAAGGCATCGCTGGACATTTTATTTAGATCCATATGGTCTAAAGAGTCCATAGCGCTGTCCACATCGGTTAAGCTTTCGTGTGGAGGCTCCATAGCTTCTGGGTTAGGCATAACAATATCATTGGACTCATCCTCGATGTTATCGTGTTTGTTATCATCGATATGATCAAGTCCACGGAAATCATCACCCATTAAAGAGGCTATATCCTTGTCATCTTCGGCAAAAAGCTGCTTGGCAGTTTCATCTCCACTATCGCCTTCGCTATGCTCTAAGGTGTTATTACCTGTAGTATTAGCATCACTTTCTGGCTGCTCGGATAAATTAGAAGTATCACTTGAAGCTTGCTCGTGACCCATTGGTGCATTAGGGTCAAGAGAGAAGTGGGTATCTTCCATTTCATCAAACATATTATGATCTTGATTAGTAAAGTCCATCTTGTCCAAGATGTCATTACTTTCATCTAAATCAAATATAGAGTCGTTATTTTTGCCATTGGCAGCCATTTCCTCGCCAGAAGGCATAATGAGGTCTACTGAATCACCAGAGCTTGGAATGTCGTCATCTAAACGACCAAAGCCGTGAACATCAGCGCTTTCTCCCTGCTCTTCAGCTAATAAGGCAGATAAGTTTTCGTCATCCTTGCCTAAGCCAAATTCATCTGGATAAATAAGATCAATTGGAGCATTCTCATTAGCTGCGCTTGGCTCAAAATTAGTCTTAAAGTCGTTTTGGGCTTCTGGATTATCTAAATTTTGGGCAAAACGAGCAAAATCATCGGCCATATTGCCTTGGGCTTCGCCTACAGGGCCTGTATCCCAAGTGCCTCTTTGGTCGTTGTTATCATCCATAATGAAAGGATACTCAGCACTACCCATGTCGGACAAGCTAAATGGGTGTGATGGCTCGGTATTTTCAAGAGCAGTAGAGCCCTCATCAATTTGTGGCTCACTTGTGAAAATATCACTCTGAACATCCTTTTTTGGCTCACTTTCTGGCTGCTCTTCACTCTTAGCATCCTTTTGAGTGTCCTGAGCTAAATCTTGCTGTTCTGGAGTTGTTAAGCTTTCAAAAGGATTGTTCTCAAGCTCACTAGGATCCTTTAAATTAGCATCATCCAAAGATGTTCCTAGCACATCTGCTAAGTCCTTTGCCTCTTCGGTAGCTGTTTGAGGGGTAGCTTCTTTTTCAAGATCTGCTACGTGCTCATTGTCTAAATTAAAGGTATTAGATAATTCATCAAGCTCGCTTGGTGGCTCATCAAAAACAGTATTGTTATCGATTTGATTGCTTGGCTCTTGGCCTAAAGCAGATGCTAGGTCACTGGCCTCATCCCCTAAGGAATCGAAATTAGAGTCTTCTTTAGGCTGAGTATTAGCAGTTAAGTTGCTAAGACCAGCGTCTAAAGCAGGTAACTCCTGTTCATCTGCACTTTCACTACCTGGAATTTCTTTGCTAGCAAGATCATTGTTGCTAAAAGTATCTTCTGGGTTGTTAAATACCTCAGCAGCATCCTGAGCATCAAGAGGTAAAGCATCTTCTGGTTGCTCTTGGGCACTAAGATCAGTAAAAGTACTATTTTCAGGTACTTCGAACTGATCGCCACTGCTCTCTGGGCTTTCAAGCTCATTAGCTAAAGAGCCAAAGTCCATATCACCAGAGTGATCTAACTCAGGTGTGTCAAGGCCATCAGCTAGGTCTGAATTGTCGCCACCTAAAGTGTCAAAAGGACTCTCCTCAGCACTTTCTAAGCTTGGCTCTAAAGCTGTATCAGCCTCAACCTCAGGCTGTTGCTTAGCAGCAGTTTCTTGCTCAGTAGGGGCAGTTAAATCAAGTTCATTAGCAGATGCTGTATCTAATTCTTGTTGGTCAGTTGGTTCTTCAAAACCAAAGGCAGATAAATCACCCTCGCCCTCATTAGCAGTATTTTCGTTGCTACTATCAGGGCTATTAAGAGCCTGTTCATCTGTAATGCTGGTGTCTTGTGGGTTCTCAAGCTCATTAGCTAAAGAGCCAAAGTCCATATCACCAGACTGATCTAACTCAGGTGTGTCAAAGCCAGAGACTAGGTCAGAATGGTCGCTACCTAAAGTGTCAAAAGGATTTTCTTCAGCATTATCTAAGCTTGGCTCTACAGCTGTATCAGCCTCAGGCTGTTGCTCAGCAGCAGTTTCTTGCTCATTAGGGGCAGTTAAATCAAATTCATTAGTAGGGACAATGTCTTGTGTGTTCTCAAGTTCATTAGCTAAAGAGCCAAAGTCCATATCACCAGACTTATCTAACTCAGGTGTGTCAAGGCCAGCAGCTAGGTCAGAATTATCGCTACCTAAGGAGTCAAAAGAAGTGTCTCCAGAAGGAGTATCAAAGCCAGAGGCCAAGTCTGAATCGTCGCTACCTAAGGAGTCAAAAGAAGTGTCTCCAGAAGGAGTATCAAAGCCAGAGGCTAAGTCTGAATCGTCGCTACCTAGGGAGTCAAAAGAAGTATCTCCAGAAGGAGTATCAAAGCCAGAAGCTAAGTCTGAATCGTCGCTACCTAAGGAGTCAAAAGAAGTGTCTCCAGAAGGAGTATCAAAGCCAGCAGCTAGGTCAGAATGGTCGCTACCTAAAGTGTCAAAAGGATTTTCTTCAGCATTATCTAAGCTTGGCTCTATAGCTGTATCAGCCTCAGGCTGTTGCTTAGCAGCAGTTTCTTGCTCAGTAGGGGCAGTTAAATCAAGTTCATTAGTAGGGACAGTGTCTTGTGGGTTCTCAAGCTCATTAGCTAAAGAGCCAAAGTCCATACCACCAGACTGATCTTGCTCAGGTGTGTCAAAACCAGCAGCTAAGTCAGAATTGTCGCTACCTAATGAGTCAAAAGAACTGTTGCCAGATGGATTATCAAAGCCAGCAGCTAAGTCTGAATCGTCACTACCTAAGGAGTCAAAAGAACTGTTGCCAGATGGATTATCAAAGCCAGCGGCTAGGTCAGAATTGTCGCTACCTAATGAGTCAAAAGAACTGTTGCCAGATGGAGTATCAAAGCCAGAGGCTAAGTCTGAATCGTCGCTACCTAAGGAGTCAAAAGAAGTGTCTCCAGAAGGAGTATCAAAGCCAGCAGCTAGGTCAGAATCGTCACTACCTAAGGAGTCAAAAGAAGTGTCCTCAGCTGTAGCTGGGGCTTGCTCTTGTGCCTGCTCTGGTACTTGCTCTTGGGTATGGTCAGTTAATTCAGTGGTGGAACTCTCACTGCCAGAGCTTTGTTCTGGAGTGGAAAGGCCGTCAGCATTAGCATCACTATCAAAACCAAATAGGCTATTGTCAGAGTCATACAATGAGTCCTCTGGTAGGTCGCCTGCATTGCCACTTTCTGTTTGAGGGGCGCTTTGGTCAAGATTGTCTAAAGATTGAGTATTATCAGATCCATCAAGTTCATTTGCTAAAGAGCCAAAATCAATATTATTAGATGGATCTGCATTAAAGGATAGATCGTCGCCGCCAAAGGTAGCATCACCCTTGTCAGAACTATTGCCAGAAGCGGCATTAAAATAGAGTTGGTCAGCGGAATTTTGGGCAAAACCATCCTCAGGGCCCTGCTCTTGTGGAGCACGTCCTAAGCCAGCATTTACAACAGTTGAAGCTGGTGCTGGGTTGTTTTGATCAAGGTTTGTTTGAGCGTGGTTTTCTGGATGATCTATTTCATCAGCTAATTCACCAAAGTCTAGACCCTCTAAACCATTACCTTCTACAGCAGGACTTTTTAAGTCTCCAAATTGATTGTTTGTTGCTGTATTTAAAGATACGTTAGATGGATCTTGCTCATTAAAAGCTTGATCGTCTAAATTGCTAGCCCCGCTGACCGCAAATGAGTCCCCAGCATTATTTTGTGCTGGGGATAAATTGCTTTGGTCATCGTGATTAGCACTAGCCTGTATGACCTCTTGAGAGGCTAGTGCATTAGTTTTTGGGAAGGCATTCCCTCCTGCGCCTTGCATCGATGCTGCAAATTGCTTGGCATCATCGCCTCCTAGGTCGTCACCAAACCCTCCCGAGTCGTCGCCAAACCCAGCATCTCCAAAGCCAGAATCATCGCCAAACCCGCCTGAACTATCCGAAAAATCAGCAGAATCTTGCGAGAAGCCGCCTAAATCATCACCAAAACTGCCTGTTTCGCCGAAACCACCAGAGTCTTCACCAAAGCCTGAGGAATCACCAAAACTATCTGCATCATTGCCGAAACCGCTAGAATCTTGGGAAAAATCAGAAGAGTCAGAGCCAAAGCCTGAGTCGCCTGAGGAATCACCAAAACTATCCGCATCATTGCCGAAACTGCCAGAATCTTGGGAGAAGTCAGAAGAGTCAGCGCCAAAGCTATCAGAGCCAAAGCCTGAATCAGCGGTAGAATCGCCAAAACCACTGCCAGCATCAGGGGAACCAAAGCCTGAATCAGCAGAAGAATCGCCAAAACCATTGCCAGCATCAGGCGAACCAAAGCCTGAATCAGCAGAAGAATCGCCAAAACCACCGCCAGCATCAGTGGAACCAAAGCCTGAGTCAGCAGAAGAATCGCCAAAGCCACCGCCAGCATCAGTGGAACCAAAGCCTGAGTCAGCAGAAGAATCGCCAAAGCCAGTATCTGAGCCTAAGTCTACTTGACTGGCAGAATTCTCATTTGAGTCTAACGAATTAGCCCAGTCATCATTTACGGCATTTAAAGCGGACTTATCAATGGTGCTTGAAACATTTGAAGCAGCATTATCCCATGCTTGTTGAGCCTCATCATCATGTGATGAGGCCATAGCTGCGCCCATAGCAGCTCCACCTAAGGCAGCACCAGCAACCGCCCCTGCAACAGCTGCATTATTGCTTGCTGTGTTTAGCGGGGCTGAACTGGGCATCACGATTTCATCGTGGAAATCAGGCGCGCTTGATTTCTTATTATTGCTTGAGGCATCACTACCAAACGTATCTAGATCACCATCGAAGCCGCCATCAAAGTTGTCGTCCATGCCCATGTCACCAGACATTGGTGTATCGTCAACTATTGGAGCACTATCTTCCACTACTTCTTTAGCAGGAGCGCTCTTAGCCTTTTCCTTCTTAGGGGCTGGTTCTTCTTCTGTTATGGGATTCTGAGCTAATAATGATGATATTTCTAAGTCATCTTCGTCCATGAAATCGCCGCTGTCATCGTCGAAACTATTAGCAAGTTCATGCTGGCGACGCATACGAGACTTAAAGACAAATAAGCCAATAGACATTAATAAGGCTAATACACCTACAACTAAAAGGATCCACATTACAGGGCCGCTTTCAAAAGAAGAAGAAGTAGAGCCTGTGCCAGTAAGTGGGGAATGGGTATCAACCATACGACGATCAAGCTGAGCTACGCTATCAGCAGTTTCCATTTGGAAGCCACGAATTTGCTCAACTTGCTTATTAATCTTAGATAAGGAGCTACGTAAATCACTATTGGACTGTTGAAGTTCAGCAATAACCTGTTCGTAGTTATTGATAAGCTCACTAACCTCTTCTTTTGCAGTTACAGTAGCAGTGTCTTTAGCTACTTGAGCTGAGCGCTGAATATTGTCATCCAATCTGCGATAAATATCTTTTTGTGCAGTTTGAATATTATGCTCAGTCTTATCTAAGAGGCTCTCAATAGCACGTAAATCTAAAGAAGATTGAGTGATAGTTGGAACTGACTCTTGAGTTAATTTAGCATTATGGGCAGCTAGTTCTTCATCAGTAATAATTTCCTTATCAGGATTATCCATACCCTCTTGATCGGTAAAGGTTAAGGTAGGATTGATATCACGTAATAAGGTCTCACGGGCTACAAAAGAAGGAACTTCTTGGATGCCAGAGCCTGGTAAATTTGGAGAGCTTGCGTGAACTGCACCAATAGGGCCATTATTAGCTTCATTATTAGCTAATGCGCCTTGGTTAGTAGCATTTTGGTAAAGGCCAGAGCGGTTAAGTGGAGGTAAGGTGGTAGTACCATTGCTTAACAAATCTGAACCAGTTTGAGTCTGCTCTAAGGCCATTTCCTGGGCTACAGGAATGTTTAAAGTAGTGCCTCTACGAATCTGATTAACGTCGCCATTATTAAAGGCATCACGGTTATTACGATAAATAGAAGCTACAGCCTGGAACTCATTTACATCGTTATATGGAGCGGAGTAACGGTGAGCAATAGACCAAATAGTCTCACGAGGGCCTACAGTATGTTGAGCTTGGAAATTAGCTGGTAAATTTGCAGGACGCATTTCTTGAGCAGCTAAATTAGCCTGCTCAACAGGAGACTGAGGAATTAAGCCTGGAATTGCATTAGGTTGGGTGTTTTGACCTTGCACAGCTGGTCTTTGAGCAGGTGCAGCAGGGGTTACAGCTACAGGAGCAGCTGGAGTTGCTGGACGTGCTACAGGCTGAGCTGGGCGAGGTGCACGACGCACTGGTGCCTCTTGCTCATTATCAGGTCCAGTAATACTGATAGAAAATTCTTCCTCAGCATACACCTGAGAAGTAATAGCCAACAGGCTAGCCATTACTAATGTTAAAAAATGCTTTGTAGGGCTCATAAGTACCACCAATTCTACATCACCAAGATGAGACCTGCCAATTTACTGACAAGCAAACCGTTAGTGAAATATGCAATTACCATGCACACCGCAAAACTAAGTACAAATCTAAGCTTTGCTTACATATTTTTTAGTAAAAGTGCAAAGGTAGAGGTTGAATCTTTAAAGCACATACTTTAAAGACTCATTCTCTTTAATACTTTGCTTTAATTCTCATAAAGCAAAATAAATAAAGAGTAAGCTCTTTATTAAAAATAATACAACTTCCAAGATGGCTGATTTAAAAAATAAAGAAGTGCAAGCGCATGTAATTGCATGGAATAAGCACTTACATATTTTTAAAGTGCGCTGTGGTTTAAAAAAATCACAATTAAAGCAAGCTACCAATTTTTTTAAATTAGTAGTCAGTCTCTCCTGGCGTTAATTAAAGATAGCAAATTATGAAAATTTCTATCTAAGCAATAAAGAATACATTTTAGCTATCTACAAAAGCAAAACCAAGTTTAATAAAGCAAAAAAGAGCGCTAAGACAAAATAATCTTGCGCTCTAAGTAAAAAAATTGCTTTAAAACAATCAGATTTAGGCAATATTTAGTGTTGATTAATAATTGCTAATTGTCTAACAAGTAATTGTCTATGACAGCTTGTTTTGTAAGATTTGTAATAAATCAATAGTGCAAGTTGCCTCACCATGACGGGTATTATCCATAACCACAGTAAAGTCAAAGGTTGCTTTATCTTGCTTTCTAATGCGTCCAATAAAGAGCTTATTATTTTGCTCATTATCAGCACAAGAAACAGGGGTGATTAATGCTTTATCCTCAAGATCTTCCTCAAGAGCAATAGCATCACTATTTTTTAATGCCTGTTTAAATTCATCTAAGGAGCAGTCCTCTTCTAACTGTACATGGATAGAGAGTGTGTGACCGTAGAAAGTAGGAACTTGAATGCAAGTTAAGCTTAGACCTTGTTCAAACTCATCAAGTAAAGAGAATACTTCATGCTTAATGATATTTTCGTGCTCAGACACTCCCTTGTCGTCCAGCTCGCCAATACGAGTATGAATATTAAAAGCTAATTGTGCTGGGAAGTCAGTAACATCAACACTCATACCATTTAACAGTAGGGTGGTTTCACGAGCTAAAGTCTGGGTACCTAATTCACCGTGCTCGGAGGCTGCAATCATAGCAGTGATCACGGCACTCTTAACCCCATATTCATCATGTAATGGGTTTAAAGCTAAAACAATTTGGCTTGAGGTGGCTAAAGGCACGCTAGCTAACTTCTTAGCAATGACCTTATCAATGTCATAAGGATTAACTTCTTTTAAAACTGTAGGAGCTGCTTGAACTCCAGAGAAAAGATGACTGTTATCAATGACGATACAACCTTGGCTTTGAGCCTTAGGAATGAGGCGTTCACTTTCATCTTTGGTAGTTAAGAACAGTGCCACTTGAGCTTGAGAAAAATCAAACTCATCTACATAGGAAATAACATAATTTTTTCCACGTAAAGGCACAGCATCATATTCGGCTGCTAAAGGGCTTAAAGGATAGAACTCATCTATAGCAATGTTAGATTCTTCTAAAAGCTCTAAAACTAATTTGCCAACAATAGTGTCATAACCATAAATAGCTAATTTCATCAAAAAAACCTCAGATTGCCCTTACTAAGCACTAAAAATGTAGCCAATAGTATACAGCCACAACCGAAAATAGCCTAACACAATTAATCTTACCCCAGCTTGCTAAAGCAAAGTAGCTAACAGCTATCCTGCTTAGGTAAGCCTAAAATTATTTATGTACCCAAGTAAAACAAAGGCACAAGTGCAGTAGGCGCAATTAGCTGAACCTAAATGATAAAAGCTAAAGACCACAAGCTAAGAGCTAAATGCCAAAGGGCAAGTACCAAGCTAAACTCTAAGGGCTAAGCACCATGGAATTGCTAATAGCTAAAGGCTTATGGTCAAAGGACAATGGCTGATGGGTAAGGGAATGACTAAAAGGTGAAGAACCAAGGTGGAGCCTAAAGATAAAGGCTAAAGGCCAAAGAATAAGGGCTGAGGCTTAGGTGGCAGGAAAATGTGAGGGGGTGATGCGAAAAAGGCCTGCATGGGCAGGCCTTTTGGGAGCGAATACAGAGCTTAGGCTCTGATTAAAATTAATAATTATTTCTTTTCGATAGCTTGGCCAAGGGCGGCATCGCTTTTATGAATACGCTCGAGCTTAACATCTTCAGGCTTAATGCGAGCCATGTTCAAGTTAAAGAACTCAAGCTCATGTAAAAGGGATTGAATCAAGGTATAGCAGTAGTTGGATACATCAGCTGCATTGCCAGATACGTCCACAGATTGCTGAGCCATTTCACTAATGCCTTGCATATTAGTAGATATTTCTGCAGTAGCAGTAGTTTGCTGGCTAGCAGCCTCGGCAATTTGACCAATCTGATCATTAACATTGGTTACTGAGTTAACAATAGTGTTTAAGGTTTGCTCAAGTTCGTTTGCCTCTTCTGCCACAGTCTGCATTTGCTCTACAGAGTTATGCATAGAATCGGTAGCATCTTGAGAGTCGCTTTGTACTGTAGCGACCATTTCGGAAATTTCCTTAGTAGATTGAGAGGTACGGCTAGCCAGCGCACGCACCTCATCAGCTACCACAGCAAAGCCTCGGCCTGCCTCACCTGCACGAGCTGCCTCAATGGCGGCATTAAGAGCTAGTAAGTTGGTCTGAGCAGCAATGTCATCAATGGTACTTACAATAGAGCCAATGCGTTGAGATTGCTCAGCTAAACGCACCACTTTCTCAGCATCATTTTTGGTATAGGTAGATTGCTCTTTAATACGATCAACAGTTTTACGTACTTTTTCCATACCTAAGAAAGTCTCTTGACGAGTATTTTCCGAGGCGCTTTGTGCATTTAAACAGTTACGTGCAATATCTGAGGTAGTAGAAACAAGCTCATCAGCAGCCGCAGCCACAGTAAGGGCTCTATTTTCAGATTGTGATGCTCCATGGTTAATAGCCATAGAGGATTGGTTTAGCATATGAGATTGTTCTTCTAATTCCTTGGAAACAGCAATAGTACGAGCAATGATGCGGTTTAAATTAGTGGCAATAGAATCAAAAGAATTGTAAATCGAGCCAATTTCATCATTGTGAATTCGGCGCATATCAATGCCCAAATTGAAGTCACCATGCTCTAATTGGGAAGCCAGACGAACAATGTTATTGGTATTGTTAGAAATGTATAAGTATAAAGAAGCGGCAAAACCGATAGCAGTTATAACACCCAGAACCGTAACCACGGCTGTAATATATAAAATATGGGTCATATCCAGTTCATCAATAGCATCGGCTAAGAATGAGGTATAGGATACTACCAGAGCTGCCATATTGGCATTGCCTTTAGATGAGTGTGGGAGCACGTCTTTTAAGAACGATACCTGAGCCTCATCATATTGACCTGCTAATAATTGCTTTTCAAAAGTTGAGCCTTGAATAGAATTAACAAGAGCTTCCATGCTACTGCGAGTTTCACGAGCTAATGGCTCTTGAATAGCCATGGATACCTTGTGAGCTGTATCTTTTAAGGTTTGTACATCCTTAAGGCCTTTTTGCACTAAAGAAGGATTTGGGTTTACCTGAAGTTGGTGTAACCAAGAGTGTACAGCGTTGTAGTTAAAGTAAACTTGATAAGTTCCTTGCATTTCTTTACGAATTAAAGAACGCAATTCTTTTTCGGCATTATTCGTTGTGATGATGGAATATAAAGACATGCATGCTATGACGATGGCCAGTAAGATCACAAAGCCGAATCCTGTGTAAAGCTTGCCTCTCAAGCTTAAATTTTTAAGAAACCCCATTACACTCCCCTTATATAGTGCAAGTTGTATAAAACCGCTAAGTATTAAGATGTGATCTAAAATTAGGTAATTTTAGATGGATAAAAAACTAGATAAAGCTATGTGTATGCCACAATAGTCTGATAGCTACTATTAATCAGACTAGTTTGACTAATGACCATCTATGCTAAATATAAGCCAAAACAATACTTGAGCTTATAAAAGTATGGCTATGAAGCCATAAATTGGCAGCATAATAGCTTAAAAAATTTCTTATGATAGCTATATGATAAAAATTTGCATTCATGTTATTTGCAATTCTTTTAGATTGCCCTCACTAAAAGCAAAATCTATCTAAACTTTCACCTAAAACAACTTATCTTGTTAATAAGAATGTACTAGCAACAAGCTAAAGTGTAAAGTGCCACAAAAAACTAAATGATAGCAATATGAAATCATCAAAAGCGCTAACTATGTCGAAAATTTAGGGCTTATTTAAAAAAGTTTCATTTTGTGTTTGCAACTAATTAGGATAAGCCAATAGATTTAACGCTCTTAAGAATCAAATCTTTAGCTTACATAATATTTTACTTTTTCCAAAATAGATATGACAGTGAATACAAAAAATTATGATAGAAAAATGCAAATTGCGGTATGTTGCTCTTGAGATATTATGGGTTGATAAAAATTAGCGCAATCGTCGCTATAAAAATACAGATTATATGACAAAAATTGCGCTGTTTTGCGTGTTGAAATGGCTTATAAATCGCATTCTTACAAGCTTTTCATAAAGTCGAGCAATTTGTTTTGTATTTAGGTATGATTATTACATGAATAGTTAGCCATTGCTCACAAAGGATAAGAGCAATGTGGAGCTGCTAACTGCAACAGAATTTAACTTGCTTAATCTCGTTGTCATTTTGTTTTAGCAAAGACACTTGGTGAGGTTTATATGGTAGAAGAGATTTCCAAAGTAGTTATTATTGGTTCTGGCCCAGCAGCCTGTACTGCAGCAATTTATGCAGCTCGTGCTCAGCTCGATCCTATTATGGTTAAGGGTTTTGAAGAAGGTGGTCAGCTTACTACCACTCCAGAGGTAGGTAATTGGCCAGGTGCTTTAGGCGATCCGAGCGGCTTTGACATTATGCAAAATATGATTAAGCATGTAGAAGCCCTAGAGGTTAAGACTATTAGTGATGTAGTAGTGGAAACTGATTTGTCTGGTGGTGTAAAGCGCTTAAAGCTTTCTGGTGGTCAAGAGTTATTTACTCGTGCCGTAATTGTGGCAACAGGAGCACGTGCTCGTTATTTAGGCATTGATTCTGAGCCTAAGTTCAAGGGCAAGGGTATTAGTGCTTGTGCTACCTGTGATGGTATGTTCTTTAGAAATAAAGACGTAGCTGTAATTGGTGGTGGTTCTGTAGCCTTTATTGAAGCTTTATTCTTAAGCAACCTTTGTAACAAGGTTTATTTAATTCACCGTCGTGAAGGCTTCCGTGCTGAGCAAATTTTAGTAGAGCGTGTTAACGAAAAAGTTAAGCAAGGCAAGATGGAGCTCATTTTAAACGCTAAGGTTACTGAGTACTTAGGTGATGGTCTGTTAAACGGCATTATGCTAGACGTTAAGGGTGAGAGCCGTAAAGTTGACTTAAATGGCGTGTTTGTGGCTATTGGTCACAGCCCTGCTACTGACTTCTTAAAGGGTCAAGTAGAGTTAGATGACAAGGGCTATATTGTAACCAATAAGTGCAAGACTCCTGTAACTGCTACATCAGTACCAGGCGTATTTGCAGCAGGTGACTGCTCGTTCCCTGAGTACCATCAAGCTGTAGTAGCCGCAGGTCAAGGCTGTCAGGCTGCATTAGATGCCGAGCAATATTTATTAGGTATTTCCTAAAGCTAGTTTTACTTAAAAACTAAAGAAAAATAGCCCCCGCCAAACAAATGGTAGGGGCTATTTTTTTAACTGCATTACAGCCAACGCTCGCCATACTGGCCTTGCGCTCAGCGCAAATAGCTGCGCTTTGCGCAAGGCGCTGTGCTGGCGCAGGGTACTGCGCTTTGTGGCTGGTAGGATAGGCCTTATAAGTGCAGTTTTTCTAAGGCTTCTTCGTAAATCTTGGTTAAGGTTTCCAGATCTTCTACATTGACACACTCATTAGCCTTGTGAATAGTGGCATTGATAGGGCCAAACTCTACTACTTGAGTGCCTAAAGGAGCAATGAAACGACCATCAGAGGTACCGCCTAAAGTATTGAGGTCTGGAGTTACCTTAGTGTGATGCTCTACAGCTGCTTTGAGGGCTGTTACTAACTGACCATCCTTAGAACTAATAAATGGTAGACCATTAATTACATAGCGTACGGTAGCATAAATACCAAGCTCTTCCATGGTCTTTTCTAAGCGTCTTTGTAACTTAACTGGAGTTTGTAATGGGCTAAAACGCCAGTTACACATAATTTGACAAGTGCCAGGAGCTACATTTTCTGCACCAACGCCAGAATTAAAGTTGGTAACATTAAATGAGGTTGGAGGGAAGTCCTCATTACCATTATCTAATGGCTTTTCTAATAAAGCAGCAATAAGCTGAGCACCCTTATGGCAGGCATTATCAATTTGCTCTGGGTAAGCTACATGTCCTTGTTTGCCGTTAATAGTAATGTGAGCGGTCATAGAGCCACGACGACCAATTTTGATAATATCGCCAAAGGTCTTGGAGCTAGATGGTTCGCCTACAATACAAAAATCTGGATAGAGACGCTCTTTTTTCAGCCACTCAGCTACAAAAGGAATACCACCAACAGCATCACCCTCTTCATTAGAGGTCATTAATAATCCAATAGTGCCCTTGTAGTTAGGGTGTTTTTTAACAAAGTTCTTAAGAGCAATGGTCATGGCAGCATCAGAGCCCTTCATGTCGGCTGCGCCTCTGCCATAGAGTACGCCATCTTTAATAGTTGGGCTAAAAGGATCGCTATTCCAATCACTCTCTTTAGCTGGTACTACATCAGTATGGCCTAAGAAAATGGTAAAAGGGCCTGGAGCTACAAAACCACTGGCATCATAAGGGCCAGGGTTATTCTTTAAAATAGTAGGATCACCCTCAAAATTGGCCTTTGGATCAACACTGTGTAGGGCCAGTAAATTAAAAGTTGGATACATGCCCTCACGTAAAGTACGGCATTTAAAACCAACCTCTTTAAGCTCTTGTTCTAATAAGTCTTGGCAACCAACATCATTAGGGGTTACTGAATTGCAAGCAATCAATTTACTTGCAAGCTCTAAAGTTTCGGACATGATATAAAAATCTCTCAAAGCAAAATTAAGCAAGAGGAGGGCGTGTAGGTTAACCATAGGCCTTGGTATGGCTTAGTAAAAATACTACCAAGGCCTTAAGCTCTTATAAGCAACTCCACGCTCTTGCCCACAGGGCGATCTTGCCTGCTGGGCTTGATAGTGGGAGTTGTTAGGTAAGCTAATTACTAATCATCGTCATCAGTTGCGTATTGTAAGAAGAGCTTGCTCTCAATTTGTAAAAACTTATAGGCATTAGCATTAGTGCCCTTTAAAGAGAAGCGCTCAATACGACCATAACGAACCTTCATAAAGAGATCTAAATCATCTTGGTTAACTTGAGAGCGGGCCTCAAGGAATTGACTAAAGTAGTGTTGAGCCAATAAAGGATCCCATGGGAATACAGTAGAAATAGAGCGTAGGATGAGCATAGAGTAGGCATCAATAATTAAATATTGCTTAGTGCCTAAAAGATCTAAAAATTGCTCTAACTTGCCATCTTCTTTGGTAAGGTCAACTACAGGTAAAGTCTGGCCTTGAGCACCATCATCATAGCTTACATGAGCCTCGGTACCATCAGCATTTACTTGTAAGTAGCAAGGATCAATATTAGCTTCCTCTTTGTGAGCCTTGATAGTGTTGCGTAGTTCATCAGAGCATACTAAAAATGGCTTAGCACCCATTAGGGCAATAGCTGAACAAAAGTCAGGAGCACCATATTCTTTAACATCAGACTCATTGAGTTTGACACATAAAATGGCTTTAACCACCTTCTCTGGAGGACGAATTACCTTATGGGCATCTGGTGGACACTCGGTTTGCATTCTAACTTGAGCCATAATTACTCCTAACATAAACAGCACAGCATTAGCCTATGCTGGCTCTAATCAAGAAAAATATTTAAACCAACTATGTCATCAATAAGACATTACCACACAGGCTATGTCTTGGTGATGAAATAGTGCTTTTAAAATTGTATTAGCTTTAGACACAAAAGCAAGCATATAGCTAAATTAAAGGCCTTTAACTATTTGGGTTAAAGGCCTTTGTGCCATCAAATGATAAGAATTACTAATCTTTTAGAAGAAATGGCTATAGTGGCGTAAGTATGCTACTAACTCAAGACTTGATTTACTTAAGAAATCGTAGTTTTGACTCTTTAATAAAATCATGTCAAATAAAATAGCAAAGAGAGTAATTAGCTGGAGCGCATAAACATAAGGTCTATTGGCTGTACCTTGGTTCTTGGCAATAAAATAGCCAAAGATTAAGCGTACTAAAATACTTACACCAAAGACAGATAAGCCTACGGTATAGTGTAAGAGACCAAATGAGGCCATAATGCTTAAGATAATGACAAAGAGTAAGCCCTTAGTTGACATATTGCCAATGGAGTCCATTGGGTCTTGAGGGAAATTCCAAGTCAATGAAGAAGCAGTAGCCGCAGCCATCATAGAGGCAATAGCAAAGGATGCAGTAGCCTCAACAATACCATCAGTCTTTACTATCAGAGTATTAGCCAGCCAAATAAAGATCAGCATAGGAACCATAACTGAGGCTGAGGAGAGCACTGAGTCACGTTTCCACTTACGACTAATAAAGACGCAAATACGATGAATACCACGATAGGCAGTTAAGCCTGTTAGTAGTAAATAAATTAAATAAGAAATCGATCCTACATAATCAAGCTCAATAGTAGAGTGCAAGATACTACCAACAGCACCAGCAATTAAACCCACAAAGAAGAATGGAATAGGCATAGAGCTTGGATAGCTTTGGCCTAAAGTCTTAGATAGGTTTGGTGCAATCAGCGGTAAAGTAGTGTGACTAAAGAATGAGGCAATCAGCTGACGGATATATAAGCATATCATCATGCCAAAGCCGACATTATCTTTAATGGTCATATTAGAGAAGTTGTAATTACCATCTTCTTCTTTACGCTGGTTGGCATTTAATTGCTTTTGCTTAAGCTCAGCACTAGTAAGCTCCTGATTAGTAGTTTCAGGATTTAAAGTAGCACTATTAGCTAATTCCTCGGCATTAGCAGCCATAAGGCCATTAGCCTCTGTCTCAGCAGCTTGAGCATTATTAACGCCATCAAAAAGCTCAGGGCTTGATGATAAATTGTTAGTCTCATTACCCTCTAATAACGCACCATTAGGCTCATCTAAGGTAGTTTGCTCTCCTTGAGAGGCCAACATACGAGCACGCTTAACCACCTCAGAGTTAGGGGCAGCCATGGATTCACGAGCTGCATCGGCAAGCTCCTTCATATAGGCAGCTTCTTCCTCTGGGGTTGGCATAGCCTCATAAGACTCTAAAGATTCATCATGAATAATTTTAGAGCGCTGTGCATTAAGCTCGCCTTTATTGCGCTTAACTCCTACTAAATAAACTGGGCCATCATCTTGATTAGCTTTATTGGCAAGCTTATCTTTGCTCATATAGTATTTTGGACCATCATCTGGCTCAATACTGTTTTTAAGGTTGAGCTGAGATAAAGCGCCATCACCCATACCTGATGGTTCTGGGCTGTGATGCTCTTCGTTTAATTCTTGTTCAAAGGCTGGCTCTAAATTAGCCTCAGCCATGGCTCTTTCTTTTGCCAAAGCTCTTTCTTTAGCACGAGCACGCTCATTTTGCTCAAACTCAGCAGGAGATTGATAGCGTGGTGGGGTATTGACCTTATTCTTATTGCGTAAGGCATTTTCCTGAGCTAAGCGGCTAGCATAAGTACCATAATAAAGAGGTGCTTCCTCTTGAGGCTCACTTACATTGTTAGTCTCATCGGCGCTAGTAAAGTTATCCTGATCTGGCATATCAGAACCGTAGAAATCAGTCTCAGACTCTTGATCAGGGGTCTGACGCATAGCGTTTTGATGGGCTAATTTATTAGCATAAGTGCCATAAGAGTATGGATTATCCTCTTGTTGATTGCTCTTAGCAGCTACCTCGGCATTAAAGTTTTCGTGTACACCTACTACATAGTTAGGGCCATCATCCTCTTTTTCTGGCATATCAGTAGGCATGGCCTGAACTTCACTCTCATCATATTGAGAGTAGTCGTAGTAATTAGGATTATCATTAGTATTTTTTACTAAAGCATCCTGGTTTTCTTCGTAATAATCATTACTGTTGTCATAGTAAGGCTGCTCACCATCATTAGCCTCATAATCTGGCTCTTCCTTGTGGTAGTTAGGATCAGCAATACCATCATACAAGGAGTAATCCAAATTACCCTGCTCATCGTAGCTCTCTACAGCCTCATTACCTAAGCCTTGCTCTTGGCCCTGGCTCTGGCCATTGGCCTGAGCCAATTCCTGAGCCATAGCTGCCTGAGCCTGCTCAGCGGCCATTTCCTCTTCAAACTTGGCTTTGGCCTCAAAGTGCTCTTGATTTTGACGGGCGGCCATTTCATTAACCGCTTGGATTTGGTCAATGTAGCTGGCTGATAAACCTGTAATTACAGTGCTAGTATCTGGAGCCTCACTAGCTACCATGCGATTATCTAAACCTACAATGGCAGTGTGACCCTCCTCCATAACAGTAGCATCCTTAAATAGGTTAGTAGTACTGCCACTTTGGATACTATTGATATCACGAGCAATATTGCTTGAACCTGTTTGATGGAACAGGTCATTTTCACGAGGCTCGATAGTAAGAGGAGTCATACCAGAGGTTGGAGATTTAGGAGTAGAACCTCCAGCCATAGCAATAATAGCAAGCTCCTCAGGAGTCATGGTACGGGAGCTAGTGCTTTGTTCTACAGGGGTAATAACACGCTCCTCAATACCACTAATAGCAGTAGAGGTATCAAGCATCTTAGCGCCTTTCATTACGCCCTTTTCAGGAACTTCAATACTCTCATCCACTACTAAGCCGCTATTATCCCCAGCGCCAGCGCCCTGGCTATCGCCAGCGCTCTCGCTGCCGCTATCGCTAGCATCTAAACTTGCAGAACGTGAGAAGGCAGAACCAGCCTGAGCAATCATAGCCAGCTCTTCTGCGCTGATAGTACGGGAGCTAGAGCTTTGCTCTACAGGGGTAACCACACGCTCCTCAATGCCGCTAATAGCAGTAGAGGTATCAAGCATCTTAGCGCCTTTCATTACGCCCTTTTCAGGAACTTCAATACTCTCATCAACTACTAAACCGCTGTTATCACCAGCGCCAGCGCCCTGGCTATCGCCAGCGCTCTCGCTGCCGCTATCGCTAGCATCTAAACTTGCAGAGCGGGAGAAAGCAGAACCAGCCTGAGCAATCATAGCTAGCTCTTCTGCGCTGATAGTACGGGAGCTAGAGCTTTGCTCTACAGGGGTAACCACACGCTCGGTACTACCACTAATAGCAGTAGAGGTATCAAGCATCTTAGCGCCTTTCATTACGCCCTTTTCAGGAACTTCAATATTCTCATCAACTACTAGGCCAGTACCATCGCTAGTGCTCTCACCAGCGCTTGCGCTGGTATCAGAGCTTAAATCAGGGCTCTCCCCAGCGCTATCACTGTCATCTAAATTTGCAGAGCGGGAGAAGGCTGAACCAGCCTGAGCAATCATAGCTAATTCTTCTGGGGTTATAGTGCGGGAGCTGGAACTTTGCTCCACAGGGGTAACTACACGCTCAGTGCTGCCGCTAATAGCAGTAGCAGTATCAAGCATGGTGGCACCCTTCATAACACCACTTTCAGGAGTAGCAATTTCACTAGCGCTTGTAGTTAAGCTTTCGTCTGCAACCTTGCTAATATCTTCTTGTGCTTGGCTCTTGTCACTGTCGCTAGTTTGAGCCTCTGCCTCAATGGTAGCTGGGCTTTGGCTATCCATAGCTTGGGATTGACCTTCCTGGGAGTCATCAGAGGATGGGGTATCGTAAATCTTGAGACGTGGCTCTTCCTCTTGAGGCATAGTAACGTCTACGCCTTTGCTAGTGGCATTATCTTGGCTTGGCTCTGACTCTTGGAGCATATTGGAAACCTCAAGATCGGCGCTTGCACCTAATGAGCTATTTTCAGTATTGTTTTGATCTTTTTGAGATGACACAGTACTTGCTCCTATAGTGGAAGATGGAGAATTAAAGTTGCTAACTGCTAAGGCTATATCATCAGCACATAAATCATCAGCAATCTCTTCAGTGTTATTGTCACTAACATTGCTTAGAGCTTGCTTAGATAAGTCATTTTCATATTCAAAATGGCTGTCCTCTGCAATATAGTTGCTGTGAGCCATACTATAGCTATTGCCAGATAAGGTAGCCTGAGCCATGGATTGACTAGTGCTATTATCTTGTGAATTTGGTTCGGACATAGTGCTATTAGCATCTGGATTGGTTAGACGCTCTAGAGTTTCTAAGTCAATATCATCAATATTTAGAGACTCTGTATTTTGGGTCTCTGGTTCTAAAGATGCGTTGCTGTCTAATTGAGTTGCAGCATTTAATTTGCGATCGTTAAGATCGTTAGCCTTATTAGAGTCAGTCATAATTCAAAAACATTGTGGTTGATCTACTATAAGAGCACCAAAACTCCATAGCAAACAAACACCATACCCTTTAATTGTCTTAGTAAAGATAGAACATAGTTAAGATACAAGTTAACTATTAGTGTTCTCTCTCATCAGAAAGTGCCTTAGCAAGGATCACAAAGAAAAAATTTCTTACCCAGGAAGCTTTAAAGCTGGCAATTATAAAAAGCTTAGCTAAAAACTATTTGAGATCCGCAAATCAATAATTCTAGCATCATGTGGCTTACTTTGTAAGACTTTAGCCAAGACAGCACTAAGCGCAATAGTGGTAATGGTCTCTTAAAAAGACATCAGGGAGAAAATTGGTGATGCTTTATCACGATACGACTTAAAGGCGCTTGAGTAACGTAAGTAGGCTAATGCCACCATAATGCCTAAGCTATCAGCTATAAGATTACTAAGGAAAAACAAAGAGCATGTTTTTCAACCAAACAAAATGGTGAGCAATCAATGTGGACAAAGAGATGGTTTGAAAGAAAAATACATGCTCATTAGGCATAGGTAGGGTACACTTATATTGAGAGTTAACAAAGTTAAGTAAGCTATCAGGCATAAAGGTTCTTAAGAGTGAACCTAAGGCCCATACCCTAAGAGTAAGGAATAATAGTGTGATCAGAGCATTTTTAGTGCATTTGGGCAGGTTTTTTAGAATGCTGCTGTTATCAGCTTTTGTCTGCGTGCTGTTAATCCCTCTTGCTTTTAATATTTTAGAAATTATCTTTGGTCGTTTTGCTAAACAAGATAATGTCTACCTAATATGTGCTTTAATTTCTTTATTAGTAAGCGCTCTGTATACCTTTTGGCAGAAAGATAGAGTTAATTCTGATGAAGTGATTTTCTTTATGCGCAATCGCATGATCAAACAAGGACGTAGGTTTAATCACTTTATTGCTCTTAATGCCATATTAGTGGCTAAAGTTGGCAATTATGACCTTAATTTGCATATTAAAAAGTACAAAGAACAATTACAAAAAGAAGCGCAGCAACAAGAGGCCCAACAAAATCAGTCCCATGATGGCAGCTCCACCACTAATAGTAATGACAGCCTTGCTTTGATGGATCTCTACCAAGCTAGAGAAAGTACTAAACAATATGATGCCATACTTAGTAGCATCATGGCTCATAAAAGATTCCAGGGACAAGATGACTGGGAGAATAAGGCCAGAGCATTGGCTTATGGTGAGGCCTTGGCTTTTATTGAAAGTTTAATGAGCTCAGTTAGTGCTACTGATAAGCAACATAGCGCTATTGCCAAGGTTTACATTGCAACCCTCTTAGATAATCCTCAACTTGCCTATGAGCTCAATTATGTAAAAAAGATCAGCAAAAAATGTGGCCCATATTTGTGTGAGCTATTGTTCGTCTTGATGTTAAGAACGCTCATGAACGTCAATCCCTTTAAAATTGGCTATATCGATTATCGTGTGCTCTTAGAACATCCTACTGTTAAGAAGGTAGGTGCTATGCTCTTAGAAATAGACGAAGACTTAATTAATAGTAGCTATTACAATCGCTTTTTCTTTTTGCTCAATCAAGAGCAAGTACGTATTCGCCAAAAATGGATTAACTCTCACTACCAAGAGGCAGCTGCCTCAGCCTCGGCCTCTGCTTCTGCTGCAGGAGCGGGCGCTGATGCTGGCTCTAGCCAGGGCGCTAGCTCTAGCTCTAGCTCTAGCTCTAGTGATGGTTTTGAGCGGCAATATAGCTACTCTTATAGCTATAAAGATGGCTTTAGGGAAGGTGCAGGCGCAAGCGAAGGTGCGGGCGCTGGTGCGGGCGCAGGCGCTCAATTTAACCAAGATAATAGGGCTAATAATAATCAGCGCTATTTGTCTAAAAAAGAAAAGGCCTATATTACTTTAGGCTTAGATAGCTCTAGCACTATTGAGCAGGTGAAAAAACAATATCGCAAGTTGGCCTTTAAGTACCATCCTGACCATATTGCAGATTATGAGAGTTTTTCTCCTAGTCAAAAACAAGAGCTTAATGCGCAATTTCTAGCCATTGTTCAGGCTTATGAGATCATATTAAAAGACCAAGCATAAGAGCCTCAAGAGCTGTTTTGTAAAGCTTGTTTTATTAATTTTTAAGATGGGGGGACTGCTATCAATGCAAGTGCCTAAAATGGTGCAAAAATCTTACAGAGTATAAAGATTTGTGATAGAATGATAATCCCCCTCAAATTTGACTTCTTTATTGAGCTTGCGATAGCTCTAGTAGTGAAGTGCCATCTTTTCTTTTAGATGCTCTTAATGGGCAGCTATGCTTCTTTGCATTTAAAATCCTTATGCTTTTAGCTACTGATACTGAAATTTATACATCAGCCAAGCAAATAAGATATTTTTTACTATGTGGCTATTAGTCAGTAGCGTAAAGAGAGCTTATCAGGTTTTGTTGGATGATTTTTAAGGCTAAATAGAGAGCTTTAGAAATTGTGGATTAAAGGTTTAACACAGGAATTGTTCTTCAAGTGATCGAGCTTAAGAATATTGAGAAAGTGTACAATCAGGGCACCTCACGAGAGGTTAAGGCCTTGAAGAATATTTCACTTTCAATTGAACGTGGTGAGATCTTTGGTGTGATTGGTTTATCAGGTGCTGGTAAGTCCACCTTGATCCGTCACATCAATATGTTGGAGCGTCCAACCTCAGGTCAAGTTATCGTTGATGGTCAAGATTTGACCGCTATGAGCGAGTCTAAGTTACGTGCAGCTCGTAGCCATATTGGCATGATTTTCCAAAGCTTTAATTTGTTATCTTCAGCTACTGTTTCAGATAATATTGCTTTTCCTCTACGTTTAGAAGGCAAGATGACTGAGGATAAAATTAAAGAGCGTGTTGCTGAGCTTTTAAAATTAGTAGGTCTTGAAGATAAGGCCCAAATGTACCCAGCTCAACTCTCTGGTGGTCAAAAACAACGTGTGGGTATTGCCCGTGCTTTAGCCAATGATCCTAAAGTGTTGTTATGTGACGAGGCTACCTCTGCTTTAGATCCTAAGACTACTATGTCTATTTTAGAGTTGCTCATGCAATTGCGTGACAAGCTCAATTTAACCATTGTGATTATTACTCACCAAATGGAAGTGATCAAAGAGTGTTGCGACCGTGTAGCGGTAATCGATGGTGGCATCATTTCTGAGATGGGATCTACTTTACAGATCTTTACTGATCCTCAACAGCCTTTAACTAAGCGCTTGGTTAGTGCTGTGGTACGTCGTGGCTTGCCAGAGTTATTACGTCACACTGAAATTGTTGATCAATATACCGAAGGCTCTAAGGCTGTAGTAGAGCTCTTATTCTTAGGCCCTAAGGCTGATGCTCCTGTTATTGTAGAGGTTGCTACCTTATGCAAGGTTAAGATCAGTCTCTTAGGCGGTAGTATTGACCATATCAAAAAAGAGCCTTTTGGTCTCATGGTAGTAGAAGTTGGTGGCTCAAAAGCTGAAATTGAGCATGCCTTAGATGAGTTTAAGGCACGTATTCATAGAGTGGAGGTGTTAGGTTATGACCAGCGTAAGCAACTTTCTGACTTCTAATTGGGCCCAATACTCTAAAATGGCTACCTTATTATGGGATGCCACTTTACAGACCTTATACATGGTAGGTGCCTCCTCTGCAATTTCCATTGCTTTAGGCGTGCCTTTAGGCGTGCTCTTATTAGTAACCTCTAAGGGTTATTTCTTTGAGAATTTAGCTTTCTATCGTGTACTTGGTACTGTGGTTAATGCCTTACGCTCCATTCCATTTATTATTTTAATGGTGGCTATTAGCCCATTAACTAAGATGATTGTAGGCTCTTCTATTGGTACCACCGCTGTGATTGTACCTTTAGTAGTAGGTACTATTCCTTTTACTGGTCGTTTAGTTGAGACTAGCTTAAGAACAGTACCTCAGGGCTTAATTGAAGCGGCTACCTCTATGGGTGCTAGCCCTTGGCAAATCGTACGTAAAGTATTACTCCCAGAGGCTCTTCCTGAGTTAATTCAAAACTTTACCATCACAGTCATTGTTATTATTGGCTGTTCTGCTATGGCTGGTGCCATTGGTGGTGGTGGTCTAGGTGACGTAGCTATTCGTTATGGTTATATGCGTTTCCGCCTGGATATGATGATTGGAACTGTGGTGATCTTAATTCTCATGGTTCAAATCGTTCAATTTATCGGTGATTACTTAACCCGCAAGGTAGACCACCGCTAAAAATTCAAGGCCTCATAGCCAGTACTAACAGAGCCAGCCCATCTTAATACCAATAGATAGGCTGGCTCTTGTATTTTTAGAATTCATCTTTTTAAAAAAGCTACGCTCTTAAGCGCAGGCAAACAGGGCTCTAACAGCCATCAATTAACTTCTGTGCAACCACCTAAGCGCTACAAACTATCATGGCCCTTCAGCCAATCATGGCCAATAATGGCCATCCTGAGCGTTGTACGCATTCTGACTATAATGACCATGATTGCAAGAAACTAAATTGGGTGCAATCCAAGCCATTGGTAGCTTGAAAGGTAATGGTTGCTTGTGAGTTGTTAAGCTTGCATCTGTGCCTTGAGGGCTACAGCTTGTAATGGGTAGAGCTCAAATTTTGAGCTTGGAACTTTAAGCTATATTTTTTGTGTGTTAGCTTAGGTGAAATACTGATAGGAACAAGCTTTTCTTAGCTTGCACTTACCTTTGCATTGCAGTTGCGTGACGGTGGAGATAGGGCGATATCTTGCTTGAGTGTAGATGCAGAGAAGACTGGCGGTATATTTTGGGATGGCACAAACAAATAGCGCCGCCACTAAGTATTAGGGCAGCGCTATTGTTGGTTTCCTTAAAGTTAAACGCTAGGGGCGTTTAGCTTTTGGGGTGGTGATTAGCTAAGTTTGCTCAAATCACGGACACCGCCCTTGTCAGCAGAGGAGGCAAGAAGGGCATAGGTCTTGAGAGCTGTGGAAACTTCACGCTCACGCTTTTGTGGCTTAAAGGCATCCTTGCCTAATTCCTTCATGGCCTGACGACGCTTTTCAAGCTCGCTATCATCCACTGAGATTTGAATTTGACGGTTAGGGATGTCGATCTTAATAAAGTCGCCATTCTTTACTAAGGCAATATTACCCTCGTTAGCGGCCTCTGGAGAAACGTGGCCAATGGATAGACCTGAGGTACCACCAGAGAAACGACCATCAGTGATTAATGCGCAAGATTTACCTAAGCCCATAGATTTTAAGTAGGAAGTAGGGTAAAGCATTTCTTGCATGCCAGGGCCGCCCTTAGGGCCTTCATAACGAATAATGACTACATTACCAGCCTTAACCTGACCGCCTAAAATGCCCTCAACAGCCTCTTCTTGAGACTCATAAACAATGGCAGGGCCGACAAACTTTAAGATAGAGCTGTCAACGCCAGCAGTCTTAACAATGCAGCCATCTAAAGCTAAATTGCCATAAAGTACAGCTAAACCACCATCTTGGCTATAGGCATGTGCTAAATCACGAATACAGCCATTGGCACGGTCATTATCAGGCTCGTCATAGTACTTTTCTTGAGAGAAGGCTTCAATAGTACGTACATTACCAGGAGCGGCTAAATAGAACTTCTTAACCTCATCACAAGTGGTTTTATCAATAGCATAGCGAGCTAATTGCTCTTTTAAGGTCATTTGGAGCACAGTCTTACATGAGGTATTTAATAAGTTAGCCTTATCAAGCTCATTTAAAATGCTCATTACGCCGCCTGCACGGTGCACATCCTCAATGTGATATTGGTGGGTAGATGGAGCTACCTTACAAATATGAGGAACTTTACGGGAGAGTCGATCGATGTCGCTCATGGTAAAGTCTACTTGTGCTTCGTTGGCAACAGCTAATAAGTGTAATACTGTGTTGGTAGAACCACCCATAGCAATGTCTAAAGACATGGCATTTTCAAAAGCGGCTTTAGTAGCAATAGAGCGTGGTAAGACGCTATCATCGTCATGCTCATAATATTGCTTGGCTAACTTAACAATAAGCTCACCAGCCTTGGTAAAGAGGTCTTTACGCTTAGCATGAGTAGCCACAATAGTGCCATTGCCTGGTAAAGATAAACCTAAAGACTCAGTTAAGCAGTTCATGGAGTTGGCGGTAAACATACCAGAGCAGGAGCCGCAAGTTGGGCAAGCTGCGCTTTCAACTTCATTAATTTGCTCGTCACTAGCATGTGGATCGGCTGAAACCACCATAGCATCAATTAAGTCAAGCTTATCTTTGCCAGGTAATTTACCAGCTTCCATAGGGCCGCCAGAGACAAAAATGGTAGGAATGTTAAGACGCATAGCAGCCATTAACATACCTGGAGTAACTTTATCGCAGTTAGAAATACATACTAAGGCATCAGCTTTATGGGCATTACAAGAATACTCAACGCTATCGGCAATAATTTCTCTACTTGGAAGTGAGTAGAGCATACCGCTATGGCCCATAGCAATACCATCGTCAACAGCAATAGTATTAAATTCTTTGGCTACACCGCCTGCTTGTTCAATAGAGCGTGCTACTAATTGACCAATATCTTTTAAATGAACGTGACCTGGTACAAATTGAGTAAAGGAATTAGCAATAGCAATAATTGGCTTGCCAAAGTCCTCATCCTTCATTCCAGTTGCTTTCCATAAGGCACGTGCGCCTGCCATTTTCTTAGTTTCGTAAGTAACACTAGAGCGATATTTAGGCATGATGTTATTCCTAAGCAAAATAAGTCTTGAAAAGAAAAGGCCCCGTGAGGGGCCTTTTACAACCCGCCTTAAGCGGATTAAGGCTTAATTATTCTTATTATTTAACTGGAGTGAGCCAGCCCCACTTGTCTTCGAGCTTGCCTTGAACTAAGGCAAAGAAAGCATCTTGTAATTGCTTGGTGATAGGGCCACGGCAACCCTCACCAACATCAATACCATCAACAGAAGCAATAGGGGTAATTTCAGCAGCAGTACCAGTAAAGAAAGCTTCATCAGCTAAATAGCACATTTCACGCTGCAGCTTTTGCTCGTATACAGGGATATGTAATACTTCTTTAGCTAAAGTAATAATGGCGTTACGAGTAATGCCTGGGAGCAAGCCATTAGTAAATGGAGCTGTATAAATAGCACCATCTTTTACAAAGAATACATTCTCGCCAGAGCCTTCGGAAATAAAACCATCAGTGTCTAAAGCGATAGCTTCAACATAGCCATTTTGGTGAGCTTCATTGGAAATTAAGATAGAGCTCAAATAGTTACCAGCGGCCTTGGCCTCAGTAGGAATAGTGTTAGGAGCAAGACGGTTCCAAGAAGATACACCTACCTTAACACCCTTTTGAAGGCCTTCTTCACCTAAGTAAGCACCCCATGGCATAGCTGCTACCATAGCAGATGCTTGGGCACCCTCAGGAATACGTACACCAAGACCAATCTCGCCTAAGAAAATTAAAGGACGGATATAGCCAGACTCAAGGCCGTTATCGGCAATAACAGAGCGACATGCTTGCTTAATTTGCTCCTTGGTATAAGGAACAGGGAAGCGATAAATCTTGGCACTGTTAAATAAGCGGTCAATGTGCTCATCAAGGCGGAAAATGCATGGGCCCTTAGGAGTGGAGTAGGCACGAATACCCTCAAATACCGCAGTACCATAGTGGAGAGCATGGGATAAAACGTGAACCTTGGCATCTGCGTAATTTACTAACTGACCATTAAACCAGATATATTTGGTAGGGGTGTTATTGAGACTCATTTGAAACTCCTACAACTTATAGCTCTTGTTTGATTAAAAGAGCTTAACTTATAAGTTGTGTCTAATTAAGCCGAAAAAAATTAAAAAAACTGTAATTTAAGGTTACTAAAACTCAAAGTGAAAACTTGATATGACAACCTAAAAGGGATGGCCATTTAAATTAGATAGCATCTACTATGTAGACCTAATAGTCAGAAAAGTTTGGTTTTCTAAAGTGCTCTTGGGTAAAGAGCACTATCTCATACTACAAGGTTAATGGTAGCTAGTAAGGCTGTGATTTAAATAGCTCTTAATCTTATTAAGCCTGCTTTAAGCTTGGGCTGGATGCTCACTAGTACCGTTAGCGCTGTGAGCTTCTTCCTTAGCATCAGCTGCCACCGCAGCATCAGCCTCAGCTTCATCTTCGTCCTTCATATTGGCAAAAACAGTGGCTAAGATTGGGCCTGAGATGTTGTGCCATACTGAGAAAATAGCAGAAGGAACAGCAGAGAGCGGATTAAAGTGAGCCATAGCTAAGGCTACGCCTAAACCTGAGTTTTGCATGCCTACTTCAATAGCTAAAGCCTTACGCTTCTTTAAATCCATCTTAAAGATCTTGGCTAAAACATAGCCTAAAGCTAAACCTAAAGTGTTATGCAGTACTACTACAGCAAAAATTACTAAACCTGTACGAGCAATTTGATCACGGCTTACAGCAACAACAGCACAAACAATAGCAACAATGGCAAATACTGAAATTAAAGGTAATACAGGAACAGCATTACGTACTACTTTGCCAAAGAAAGTGTTAACCAAAACGCCAGCTACAATAGGTAAGACCATGATATAGAAAATGGAAATAAACATAGCCACAGGGTCAACTTGTACCCATTGCTTGGCAAAAACGTAAATTAAAGTTGGGGTTACAACTGGGGCCAGCACAGTAGTACAGGCTGAAATGGTGACACTCAATGGTACATCACCACGACCTAAGAAAGTCATGACATTTGAGGCAGTACCACCAGGGCAGCAGCCTACTAAAATAACGCCTACGGCAACCTCAGGAGACAACTGTAAAAGAATGCAAAGTAAATAAGCTAAAAGAGGCATAATAGCGAACTGACCCACGATGCCAATCAACACATCAAGTGGGCGCTTAATCACCTCAGAGAAGTCCTTAGCACGAAGAGTCAAACCCATGCCGAACATTACAATGCCAAGCAAAATGCTAATGTATGGGGCGAGGACTTTGAAAATCTCTGGAAGATAAAAAGCAATAATCGCAGCGGCAATAACCCAAAAAGCAAAGGTTTTGCCGAAAAACGCACTCAATTTAGCTAAAGTTTGCATGATGATCTCCTAAGCGCCATCCTTTAGCCATGGTTGCTGTCTCATGTGCATTAGAACCTTGATATGACTGATAATTGCGCTTCATATTAGCATTAGCAGCCATTGTCATAGAGCAACATGGACGATAACCAGGCATAAAAGACGCATTATTTTTAAATGACATCTTAAGCCTCGCTTATTGGGCCTTGCCCAACAAAGTGATTGGTTTAAAAGATAAGAAAAAATAGTCCGCCAATTAAGCTCACCTAAAGTAAGCATCATTGCAACAAAGTAGCACTTGCTGTATTGCGAGGTAGCTTCGTTTGTAAGCGGTAGATGCATTGTAATTGAGAATTTTTGTAAATCGTTTGCAGTGCACTACAATGCAGCAGTAAAAAAGCAATTCCCTATAATCTGCCATCTTATGCACTAAAAAGAATCACGCATGCCGCCCCAGTCCAGATTTTTAGCCCCTCAGAGCACTTTATTGGTACTAATAGACAGAGCGCCACCACAACAAATGCCCACCCAACCAAACTAGCACCCATCAAAGAAAAGCTTATGCTACAACAGGTGAAGCCCTATTATGAGTTAAGAGCAAAACCACCCCAGTGGCAATAAAACGCAATAGTGCCCATTTTGAATCAAACGCTCACCATAGGTGACTTATAGCCTTCGAACCTTCGGGCCTTCGATCTTTCTAACCTTTTCTCCTTTGAAAAAACGAAATTACTTTCACTAACATTTTGTGATAGAAATCGGCCTTTTGAGCACAAAAGCCCATATCAAGCGCAAACATCTTTTAGCTTTGCTAAACTCAAAGATAGTGTTAACTAACAAATTAATCTCCAGCGCAAGATTCAGGGCTAAAAGTAACAAGCACCAAGAGGTCAATAGACCAGAGCTTCGATTTAATCTAAAACATGTCAACCCTAGCCATTAGGGCCAAGACAGCCAAGGCCTATAAGCTCAGGCCTCCATTGCTATCAAGGCAAGTTATGGTCATCTATGAGGGCCAAGCCACAACCACCATGGTCTCTCAGGATAGTTAGGGCTAACCTTAGCCGCCATGGCCATGTTATGGTCATGCCCTGGCTGGCAAGGTTGCTATGGTATGGCAGCAAGGGCAGGCAAAACGAAGTGAATATAGTATGAGCAAGGCACAGTTGTTAGCCTAATTGGCTCTTGCCAGTCCACACGCAAACTTGCATATATTAGATTTAGTACCACTAGCACTAGTAGGTTAGATTTGAACTTACAAGCTTTCAAAATTAAAGGTGATGGTATGTTAGGTCGCATCTTTAGCAAAAGTTTTTGGATCAAAGTACTACTTTATTTGGCCACCGTAGGTATGGTAGTAAGCTGCGTGGCTTTTTATAAAGGACTAGAGGGATATAAAAGTGTGTGCCCTCAAGAGAACTATGTTGATAAAGGAGTGCATGAGTTTAGACCACTAAGAGTAGTCAGAACTAGTAATTCAGATGGTATCTATAATTCCAGTCGTAAAGCTCGTATGCGTGAGGAAAATAGTGCCAAATGGCTGGTAATTTATAGGGCAGTAGATAAGTCTGGCTATGGTTTTAAGCGCTCTTTTGGCATATCTAAGCTAAAAGCTCAAGAGGCGAAAAAGGAAGGTAATGTGAAAAGAAGAGTGTTGGAGGCCTATGACAGTCAAAACAAGAAGCATATCTACGTAGTAAAAGAGCATGAAAGTATAAGCACGCATTTTGATTCACAGGTTGCTTATTATTCTAGGCTTTTGACCCTGCCTCTTTTGTACTTACCGCTCTATCTTGTGCTACTGTTTTGGTATTTCAAGGTCTACAAACGCAAGCTAAAAGAATCCCAAAACCTATCATAAGGCTCACTAGAGTCAGTCAAAAACATGATCACAAAGCCCAAGCCCATACCCAGCATATGGCCTTGCTAAAGATAAAATGCCTTGGCTCTGGGCTTTGGCCATAAGCTGATGCTAGGATGAGCAAAGCCTTGCTGGGATAAGCCATGCAGGGCTGAGCTTAGCTAAGCTGCGCAGCGCTGCGCTGGACTAAAATTAACTTATCGTCGCTGGGCTTAGCTTGGCTGGGGAGCTTGCGCATAGCTTTTATGGGAACTTAAAAGGCTTATTGTTCTCTTCTAACTGGTAGTGGTATTGCTCTTGTTTGGGTGGATCAAAAGGAGAAAAAGAGCGACGCTCTACTACTGGTGCTACTTGTGGGGCAGCGCTCTTGGTTGGGAGTAGGCGTTGGTCTTTTGGCAATGGTTTTGGTAGAGCCTCAAGATATTTTAAAGCCACAGTATTAGGATTATTGGCTAATTGCTGAGCAAAAGTATCCTCAAACCACTTTTGAGGGCTTAAAGCAATGTCCTGATAGTCTAGTAATAAGGTTAGGGTAAAGTTATTAGTAAAATGGGAATTGATGGCTGAGTTAGAGGTTAAAAAGCCATAGAAAGTGCCTTTAGGATCAATAACTGCTGGAGGGTTTGAGGCAAATTGATTCCATGGGCAAACACGTGATTTGACGTTACCAAACTCAAATAAGGTATTCCAAATACTAAAGTCACCACGGCTAGAGCCATAAGGGCCTTTAGCATTCCATACCGAAATAGAATACTTAGGGTTGCAGTTTAAGCATCCTAGGAATTTATCTAATTGGGTACTGCCATAAATTAATAAAGGCAGATCGCCAGCGGCTACAATTTGCTCAATTTCTTTATTCTCAAGAGCAGGATTAGGCGCAATGCTGTTTTGGATTTGAGCCATGAATTCATTTTGCTCTTTAATAGCAGCTAATTCCTCAGCAGACAGTTCCTTTTGAGGCTTTTTAGGAGCTTGTGCCTGCTGTGGTTTTGCTACTTGTTCTGCTTTAGGGGGAGGGGTAGGGGCAGAGCTATAGCGAGGGCCTTCTAAAGTATAGCCATAACTTACAGGTGCAATAAACCATAGGCCTAAAGCTAAAGTACAAGCAAATAAAGAGTAATGATGTCGATTATTCAGTGTGAGCATATGAGCAAATGAATTAAAGTCAGCAAAGAGTCTGCGCAACACAGCAAAGCTCCTTTTGAAAACAAGACCAAGCTATGAATAAGATTAGGAGGTGTTAGCTAAAACATAGCAATAGTCTAATTAGCCTTGAAATAAAATAAGCTAATAGGGTCTGATCTTGGCCATGCCTATAGCTAGTGGTACATGGACTGTTGATGGCCAGTAATTAGCTATTGTAAAACAAAGCTTTAGCTTTTAGTTAATTTAGCCTAAAAAAGCCATCAAACAAAATTAAATAGTAGGTAAAACCTCTAAAGAGAGACAATAAGCACAGAGCTTTTGACGTAGATCGCAAAAGAGAGCTTTTACAAACTACATTTAAGAACTATTTTTTTGATATCTAGTCTAAAACAGCTAAAGGGTGCATATCTGTGAGATATCTTTTAGAAAAGCTAGCTGAATTTGTATAAGATGGTCTCTATCCCTTTTAGTGTATAATTTAGCGCCCCTGGTCTATTAATATACACAAAGTACTTGGGTTAAGAGCAAAGGTTAGCTTGCTTATTATTTTATTTGATTCTTTAGTTTGGGATTAAGCTTATTAGCAACTGCAATTTCTTAGATTAGATTTCTCTTAGCATTGTTCCTTGTACTTTGCCGCTAAGTAAGGTGCGATTGTTGTTTGGGGTTTGATCTTAGCTATTTTAGCTAAGTATGGGTATTTTTGTTTAAGGTTTTAAAATGGGTAAGTTACGCATTGCCTTGGTAGGCACTGGCAATATTGCCAAACATCATGTGGAAGCAATTTTGTCTTGCAACCAACAACTAGTAGGTGTTTGTAACCATAATATTGAAAAAGCTTTAAGCTTTATGAGCTCTTTTGCCTCACGAGAGGGAGTGGCTCCAGCGGTCTTACACGAAAGTGTTTTTGAAGATCTTGCTTTAATGTTAGATACTGTCAAGCCAGATTTACTTTATGTTACGACACCTCATCTAACTCACGTTGATATTGCCTGCATGGCCATTCGTCGTGGTATCCATTGCATCATTGAAAAGCCTTTAGATATTTCTTTAGCCAAGTCAGCATATTTACTTGAAGAGGCTCAACGTACCAAGGCTTTAGTTTCTGTAATTTCTCAAAGTCGCTTCTTTAGACCAACCGAGCGTATTAAGAATGCTATTGATGATGGTCGTATTGTACCTGCCTATGGCGTAGTTAATGTGCAAGCTTGGCGTGATGAGGATTACTATCGCTCCAATACCTGGAGAGGTACTTGGGCTCATGAGGGTGGTGGTGTATTAGTTAACCAATCAGTTCATGAGCTTGATCTGCTTTGCTATTTCTTAGGTAAAGTAGAGAGTGTTTATGGTATTTGGCGTAATGTAAACCATCCATATATTGAGGTGGATGATACTGCCCAAGCTATTGTTACTTTTGAGTCAGGCGCTACTGCTACCATTATAGTATCTAATAGCGTAAATCCAGCTCAGAGCGCTTATGTTCATATTGTAGGCACTAATGGTCATACTCTAGGCATTCAAACTCATGGTGGTGTAGAGGTTAATGCTGGTATGGCTCCTAGTTCTTTCCACCCATGCAATGATGTCTTTACTCTTGAGAGTGATGAGACCAATGCTGCTTTTGCTAAGAGTGACTACGAGGGCATTAGCGATGAGGAATTTTCCCATCACTTCTTTGCCGAGCAGTTAAAGGAAATGATTCACGCTATTGAAAACCAGCGTGATGGTATGAATATTAGATTGCGTAATTCTATTGAGAGTGCTCAGGGCTGTATGTTAATTGCCCAAGGTATTTACTTAAGCCAGCAATTAGGCCGTCCAGTAACTGCCAAAGAAATTCTCGACGAATCTATGGCTCAATTAGTAGCTCCTCACACTGCTCAATGCCAGCACCCATCCAAAGAGGAAGAGGCAGAGCCAGAGCCAGCAGCTGAACAAGAGTAATCTCTAACTAAAACAACTTTGGCCATAGCCTATAACTAGCAATTAGCACTTAGGCCATGGCAAACAAAACACCAGGGCAAGAGCACAAGCACTCTTGCCCTAATTTTTTCTCCATCCTCAAAGCAAAAGCCTCTTACTTCAAGCGCTTTAGCTTTGCCAATCTCTAAACCCTAAAGGCCCAATGCCTAAGGCCTAAAGACTCTCCCCAGTGGTTAAATTGAAAACCATAGCCCGGCATTATTGATAGGTATCGATTGGTGCTTAAAGAAAAACCTAAAAATTTAGTGTGAAAATTTGGATCGTTTTGATCCATTTTTTTGCCAAAATGTTGTATCTAGTAAAGTGATAAAAA
>NZ_JALKIM010000004.1 GCF_023050945.1 Anaerobiospirillum sp. NML120448
ACCATATTTTTCAACTAAAACAAGTGATATTTTACAAAATTTAAAAAAAATATCACTAATATTGAAGTATATAAATAGTTAGTCTTTAGGTTACTTTTGTAATGCTATAATTGCAGAGTTCAGGTAAAAATCACTCCACCCCACATCCACTCCAACTCTAACTCCATTAGCGCCATAGCCTCAATGCACCTAGAACTCTTACTCTTAGTACCTTTCTATCTTGAGTAAATATGTATGGACGCTTTGCCCCTCCTAAGACAAGCTTTGTTCTCTTTTCCCATCATAGTTGCCTGACTAAACTGCTCACAATAAATGTCGTCAGCTATTGCCAGCCATTACCCTGGCAATCACTGGCTCTAGCCTGAGCAAGAGCACAGGCATGGTCAAAGACAAGGTCAAAGGCATAGGCAAGAGCAATGGCAAAGCCAATGGCCTAAACCATATCAGTAGGCGATACGGGTAAGCTCTTTACTTGAGATATTTAGCTTTTATAAATTGGCCTTGTGATGGCATAATCTAGGTAATTGCACCATATGACTGAAATTTGATGTCGGTAATATTACATACCAGAATCTTATTTAAAATTGTGAATATTTACGTATTTGCTATTTTTATCCTAATTGATAGGATTTATTCTATAGTCAATACATCGTTTCTAATAATACTTATCTTGTCGGCTAGATTTTTGCATAGTGGTGCAAGGTTGCTTTAATATCTTGCAAAGATCACTTAAAATAAGCACACTCAAAAGTATTAATAGTTGTTAATTTATTTATAGAGATAATAGCGGTTTTGCTGATGGAGAGATCAGGGGCCACCTGAGCTTATTAATTATGTATTTAGACACCCATTTGATACAAGGTATATGCAAAAACCTTGTTACAAGAGCTAAAGGTGCTTTGGATAGTGCTAACCATCCGAGCTCTTTATTCGTGTCTAAAAACTCCATTAAGCGCACTTTATTAGCTTTAAGCTTAGTACCTTTACTAGCTTTAAGCTCCCCATTAGTTTTTGCTCAAGATAATGAAACTTTTTCTAGTACTGAAGAAGATAGAGTTAAGAATAATCCAAACCTCAACTATGAGCTTGAGCTTTTAACTCAGCATGCCCAAATCGCATCTAATTACAACAATAATTACAACTCTTTAAAGCAAGTTAAACAACCAGCTAATAAGAGTGAAAAGTGCGATTTAAGCTCTGATCTTTTAGATCCAATTTTATCTTCTAACTCTATGGTCTTTTGGGAAGGTAGCTGCAAAAACGATCAAGCTGATGGCTTTGGTCGTGTCTATATCATTACATCAGGACGTATCGTCTTTGAAATGTTGGCTAACTTTAATTCCGACAACAATGATTTGACCACAGCTTATTACACCAAAAACACCAAAATTGACTCTCGTACTATCTATTTTTATGGCAAGTCTAATCGCTATCAAAGTAGTGGTATTCTCATTACCCAAAGCCGTGTTGATAACGACTTATTAGTGGGTATGCAAACAGTTGATAAGGTTAAGCTTATTACTTATCAAAAAGAGACTTCTAAAAACTCCAAATACGTTCTTAACATTAAGGACTATGGTAATTTCGTGCACTTTATTCACGATCTCATTCATACCCCTTATCGCTCCTTATCAATGTCCTATCGCTTAACCAATAGAGCTACTAACACTAACTATGGTTATAACTTTACAGGACAAACTGATGGCAGCATTATTGGCAATTATGTAGATCAACAAAATAACTCTATTCAGTCCGCCATTCCTGTGGATGTGCTTGATCACGTTATGGATCTCAATCGTGAAATTGATATCAATGTTGAGGGTGCACTTAAGAATGTTATTGAGGCTCTTCCAGTAATAGATGCCTACAAGAACGTAGTTTGTAGTGATTCCTATCAAAATCCTACTTGCACCAAGATGAAGTGTAAGGATATTTGTAACCTTAACAAAGAAATTACCCCTGATGATAATGAAGTTAAAGAGCTCTTACTACGCTTAGTAGATCACCACAATAGCAAGCCATTGGTAGCTTATTTAAATAAAGCTAAGACCTTTATGGGTACAGGCAATCTTAATCCAGAATATGACGCTCAAGATAATCTAGCTAATAGCGCCAATAAACAAGCTGCCATAAACAACCCAGATCAATTACAGGCTGCCGTTAATATTGATGGCTCTGCTTCTAGCACTATTGAGCAAGCTTATAGATTTTCACCTGCCCAAAACTATCAAGGTAGTGACTTTAATCCAGCGGCTAATCCTAATAGTGCAGATGCTTTAGGAACTAGTGCATTAAATCAAAATGCTATTAGAGAAGGTGGTTTATCATTTGGTAATCAGGTCAATGCAGATAGCACTGTACGTAGCCAACTTTATGAGGCTAAAGGCCCTAGTCTTTCATACGACCACTATAGTGCTGATGGTGATGTTAACCTCAATGAGCATCCACAGATACCAAAAGATACTCCAAACTTAGCACCTAACAATCTAAGAGCCAATGACCCATTATCACAAGCAGGTAAGGCTCAAAGTCAAAAAGAGCTACAAGCAAAGATTGATAAAGAAAAGGCTATTAGACAAGCTCAAGAGGCAGAGAATAAACGTCGTCAAGAAGAGCGCCGTCAAGAAATCTTAGAGCGACAAAGACAAGGTGATCAATTTAACGAATTACCTCCACCTATAGACTTTAGTCAAGTCGAAGAAGATCCTTATTAATTACATACCCTTATCTAACAAAGATAAGGGTATTTTATTTTACAGCCCCAAAACCTTAAAAATAGCGAAAACTGCTACAGCAATATTATGGCTTACTGCCCTTAGTACTACAGGACTTTAATGCCTAGACTGCGCACATTTTTAGTGCTATGGCGTGAAAGGCTTTAGTTATTTGCAAGTTATTGGTGCAATTTGTGGTTGTAAACTAGCTTTTAATACTTTTTTGCACTGCTCTTAGTCTTATTTAGGGTACGATATTTAGTTGTTTGTTTTCTTAATAAGAGGCCATTTAGTTCTTATTAAGTATTGTCCAAGATTTAATCTTTAGAGGATTGATCATGAGCTTTGTTAGTAAAGTAGTAGTTCCACAGGGTGAGAAGATTACAATTGATATCACTGGTAAGCTTCAAGTGCCAAATAACCCTATTATTCCATTTATTCGTGGTGATGGCATTGGTGCTGACATTACCCCTGTAATGCACGAAGTGGTTAACGCTGCTGTAGCCAAGGCCTATGACAATCAAAAACAAATTTCCTGGATGGAAATTTATGCAGGTGGTCGCTCCTGTGAGGTTTATGGTGAGTTTGTTTACTTACCAGATGAGACCATGGAGTTCATTAAAGACTATCACGTAGCCATTAAAGGCCCTCTTACTACTCCAGTAGGCGGCGGCATTCGCTCTTTAAACGTAGCCATGCGCCAGGGCTTAGATCTCTATATCTGCTTACGTCCAGTTCGCTATTTTAAGGGTACTCCAAGCCCTGTTAAGCAGCCTGAGCTTACCGATACTATTATCTTCCGTGAGAATGCTGAAGATATTTATGCTGGTATTGAGTGGGAGGCAGATAGCGAGGGTGCCAAGCAAGTAATTGACTTCTTACAAAACTCTATGGGCGTTAAGAAGTTACGCTTTACTGAGCATTGTGGTATTGGTATTAAGCCAATGAGTAAGCCAGGTACTGAGCGTCTTATCAGAGCTGCTATTAACTATGCTATCGACCACGATCGCAAGAGCGTAACCATTGTCCACAAGGGCAATATTATGAAGTTTACCGAAGGTGGCTTCAAGAAGTGGGGCTATGAGCTTGCTCAAAATGAATTTGGTGCTACTACTGATGACAAGGGTGTAGTATCTTTCAAGAATCCAAATACTGGCCGCCAAATTGTTATTAAGGATGTGATTGCTGATGCCTTCTTACAAAACATCCTACTCTACCCAGCTGATTACGATGTAGTAGCTGCTATGAATCTCAATGGCGACTATATCTCTGATGCCTTAGCTGCTATTGTTGGTGGTATTGGTATTGCCCCAGGCGCTAATATTGGCTCTCAAGCTGCTATTTTCGAGGCTACCCACGGCACCGCACCTACTATTGCAGGTAAGGGCATTGCCAACCCAGGCTCCATTATTCTCTCAGCTGAGCTCATGCTCCGTCATTTAGGTTGGAATGAGGCTGCTGATCTCATTATCAAGGGTATGGAAGGTGCTATTAGTGCAGGGCAAGTAACCTCTGACTTTGCTACCCATATGCCAGGCGCTAAGGCTCTATCCTCTGAGCAGTTTGGTCAGGCTATTATTGCCCACATGTAAGTTTTTAGCTCTTAGCAACAATTTAACTTACCAAGCCTACTCTTTGGTCTTACGACCAAAAGTAGGCTTTTTATTTTCAATCACACCTGCTACGTCCAGGCATACCAAGGCTATGCCTAAGAGCCATACAAAAGAACCTGGCCTTAGCAAATGCCCAAAGGCATTATCTTAGGCGTGACCATAAACATTCCATTTGCATGGCCTAATCATGGCAATGCTTTGACTATACACACTATCATGGCTCTTATTTGGGTTTTATCAGGTTGGAGCTTAATTTTACCTTAAGAGTGTTTGGGGCTAAATTTACAGGCATAGTGCATATTTTTGCTCCAGTTGTCATGGCACTACAAAAAATAGCTTATCTTTGTTAAAATCTGCAATTTGTTAAGCTTTTTGCTCTACTTTAGCTACTTAAGCAGAGCAGAGATTTTTCTATTTAAACATTAGAGGCTGATATGGCTGAGCGTTTTAAACCACACCTTACTGTAGCTCTAATTATTGAGCATGAAGGTCGTTTTTTAATGGTTGAAGAGTACCAAGAAACTGGTGAGTTATGTTTTGGTACTGTAGCTGGTCACGTAGAGGCCAAAGAAAGCATTATTGAAGCAGCATTGCGTGAAGGTTTAGAAGAATGCGGCTGCCCAGTTGAGCTTGATTATTTAGTAGGCGTTTATGATTACGTAAAAGACTACGAAACCATTTTACGCTTCACTTTCAAGGCTCATTTAAAGGATCAAGATCCTAACCAAGTTAAAATTAGCGATCCTGATGGTGATATCGTAGCTATTAAGTGGATGACTAAAGAGGAAATCTTTGAGGGTAAAAAAATGTGGCGTACCCGCCTCATTGGCCCAAATTATGAGGACTACTTTAACGGTCAACAAGTTCCTCTTTCATTTATTACTACTGTACGTTCTTAAAAACTTATGTCTGATACCCTATTTAGCCCTGATCACGAATTTAAAAGTGCTATCCCTTATGAGCAATTGCAAGGCAAGCATGTAGTTGTTGGTGTTTCAGGTGGCGTAGACTCCTCACTATCAGCTGCTTTATTAAAAGAAGCAGGCATGAAAGTTACTGCCCTCTTTATGAAAAACTGGGAAGAGGATGATACCGATAGCTATTGCTCAGCTGCTCAAGATAGACAAGATGCTCAGCAAGTCTGTGATACTTTAGGTATTGAGCTTAAAACCATTAACTTTGCTGCCGAATATTGGGATCGAGTTTTTGAAAACTTTTTAAGTGAGTACCGTGCAGGACGCACTCCTAACCCTGATATCTTATGTAATAAAGAAATCAAGTTTAAAGCCTTTTTAGACTATGCTCTAGAGGATTTAAATGCTGATTTTATTGCTACAGGTCACTATTGCTTACGTAGTTTTGACCATGGTATCGATGGCCCTGCTCACTTATTAAGAGGCCTTGATAAGAATAAAGATCAAAGCTACTTTTTACATGCCATAGGCCCTAATAAGCTACACAAAGTCTTATTCCCTGTAGGTCATATCGAAAAGCCTTTAGTCAGACAAATGGCTCAAGAGCGTGGCTTAGTAACCGCTAGAAAGAAGGATAGTACAGGTATTTGCTTTATTGGCGAAAAGCGTTTTGGTCAATTTTTACATCAGTACCTTCCAGATGCTTCAACACCAGGCCCTATTATTTCTACAGACAATAAAGTAGTAGGTGAACACCCTGGCCTTATGTATTGCACTATCGGACAAAGAAAGGGTCTGCATATTGGCGGCAGCGCTGATGGTACTGGTGAGGCATGGTATGTAGTTGACAAAGATATGAGCCGTAATGCTCTAATCGTTGCTCAAGGACATAACCACAAAGCACTCTTTTCTAATGGTTTATGGGCCAGCAATGATACTTGGATCATTGGTATGCCACCTACTCCATTAAAATGTACTTGTAAGGTACGCTATCGTCAGCCTGATGTTAAATGTACTTTAGAGCGTGTCGATCACGCTTTAGATGGAGTAAATGTACGCTCCATGCTGAAAGTAACTTTTGATGAGCCAGTTTCTGCTGTAGCCCCAGGCCAATCTGTAGTCTTTTATAATGGACAAGATTGTTTAGGTGGAGCCATTATTGAAGCTCCCATTAAAGATTAATTTAGCTAATACGCATTAATAATTTGGAAAGGATTGTATGGCCAGTGTAACTTACTTTGAAACTATTGCTCTTGCAGCACTGTTCCAGTCAGCTGCTCAAATCCAACGCATTGCACGTTTTGGAGCTGTTGACGAAAAAGCAATTGCACCTTTAATGCGTGCTTTAGTGATCACCAATCCTCAAACTATTGAGGAAATTTATGATCCTAAAACCATTATCCCTGGCTTAAATCAATTACTGACCTCTTTATACCCTAAAGAGGCAGCTCAGCCAAAGAATGCTGAACTTATTAAAGTAGCTTTTAGCATTATTGGTTTAGCTGGTACTTTAGAAAAGCAAGAGCCAATTTTTCAACAATTAGATCGTGAAGTTGATGTTCTAAGAGAGAATGTTTTAACTTTACACCCTGATTATGAAAAAGCCTCTGAAAACATCCTTATGGACTATGATGTTATCAAGCTTTATTCCAAAATTTATAGTGCTTTAATTAGCCCTAATTTCCCTAAGCTCATTATTTATGGCGAAGAAAGCTACTTACGCCGTACTGAGCTTCAAGAAATGATTCGTGCTTTATTATTATCTGGTATTCGTGCTAGCTTGCTTTGGCACCAAGTAGGCGGCAAGCGCTACTCCTTGATGTTCCGTTATAAGGATATTATTGAGTGTGCCCGCCAAGTTATTAATGATAATAATAAGTAATATCCAAAGATTTTCTTATAACTAATAAGCCACCTTGGTTGTGGCTTTTAGCTTTTAAGTTTTTAGCTTTATAAGCTAAGAAATATGAGCGCATCCTGTGCACTTAGTTAACTAAATGTTACTTCTTTTTTTGAGGTTAAGTTATGCAATTATCGCCTATCACTGCGATTTCACCACTTGATGGTCGCTATGAATCAAAGGTTCAAGAGTTACGTGCCATTTTCTCTGAATATGGCTTGATGCGCTTTAGAGTACAAGTAGAACTCACTTGGCTCAAGATGTTAGCAGCTTGCCCACAAATTAAAGAGGTTCCAGAGTTCTCTGCTGAGGCTATAGCTTTTATTGACAACATTATTGAAAACTTCTCTATTGAAGATGCTGAGGATATCAAGCGTCGTGAGGCAGTTACCAATCATGATGTTAAGGCAGTTGAGTACTTCTTAAAGGACAAGACCTCTACCAATGAAGAAATTGCTAAGGTTAAGGAGTTTATCCACTTTGCATGTACTTCTGAGGACATTAACAACAACTCTCACGCTTTAATGCTTAAGACTGCTCGTGAAGAGGTAATCTTACCTTTATGCGATAAGTTAATTGAAGAGATCACTCGTCTTGCACATGAGTACGTTAACCTACCACTCTTAGCTCGCACTCACGGTCAGCCAGCTTCCCCTACCACCTTAGGTAAGGAAATGGCTAACGTAGCTTATCGTTTACGCCGTCAACGTAAGCAAATTGCTGAGGTTGAAATTTTAGGCAAGATCAATGGTGCTGTAGGCAACTACAATGCTCACTATAGCGCCTACCCAGAGGTAGATTGGCCATCTTTAGCTAAGAACTTTGAAGAGTCCTTAGGCTTAACTTGGAATCCTTTCACCACTCAGATCGAGCCACACGACTATATTGCTGAGCTTTTCAACGCTATCGAGCGTTTTAACACCATCGTTTTAGATTTTGACCGTGATATTTGGGGCTACATTTCTTACGGCACCTTCACTCAAAAGACTATTGCTGGTGAGATTGGCTCTTCTACTATGCCACACAAGGTTAACCCAATTGACTTTGAAAACTCAGAGGGTAACTTAGGCTTAGCCAATGCTATCTTTGCTCACTTAGCTAACAAGCTCCCAGTATCCCGTTTCCAACGTGATTTAACTGACTCTACAGTGTTACGTAACTTAGGTGTTGCTTGCGGTTACTCAATCTTAGCTTGGAAGAGCACCTTAAAGGGCATTTCTAAGTTACAAGCTAACGAAGCTCACGTACGTGACGAGCTTAACCACAACTGGGAAGTTTTAGCTGAGCCATACCAGACTGTAATGCGTCGTTATGGCATTGCCAACCCATATGAGAAGTTAAAGGAACTAACTCGTGGTCGTGAGGTAAACAAGGAAACTATGCTTACCTTTATTGACACCTTAGAGATCCCTGAGGAGGCTAAGGAGAACTTACGTAAGTTAACTCCTGAGACCTATATTGGTATTGCCGATAAGATCACTGCCACTTTATAAGAGATCTTTTAGCTAATAGCTTTTAAGCTTGGCTCTTAAAATAGAGCATAAGCTCGTAGGGCATAGGAAGTTTTGATTAACTACTATGCCCTACTTAAGTTATCATGAGGGCTTTTTAGCCCTTTTGCTTTGGTGTATCCAATCTAGGGATTTTAAACCACAAAGATCTCTAGCTTGGTTGCATCTTTAAGACAAAAACCATATTCGTGCTCTTCTCGAGCATCAAGCTTTAATTGTTTCTTGCGCCCTGCGCTTGATAAAAGCCGTACATAACAACACTAACTTGTGTATGTAGGTACCATAGTCTTATTTAGCTTATATTGTTTGTTCCTAGTAATGATGCTTAACTCTAGTGTAAACAATTATGCCTATTACTTAAGACTTAATAGACAAGGCAACAAAGTACTAAGAACTATCCTTGGTGCTTTAGTCTTTTACAATACAAAGATCATCTCAATAGCCTCTATAGTCAGGTAATCACGACCCTATAGATTTAATGCAACTTGAGCACTGACTTATTAATAATGCTTAAATACCAAGTAAGCGTACCTGACTTAACTTAATACCCAGGCGACCTTACTTTTTAAGCTCTCTTTGTCTTAATGTATGCTCATTTGTAATCACTATAGATGAAATTACCGAGGCCAATTTTGAGCCAGACACGCGAACGTTATTTTGAGTGGATCCTTGTGGGTCTAATTCTCATTATGGGTAGCTTGCTTTTCTATCAAGCATTGCCTTTTTTAAACGGTACTTTGGGTGCTATCACTCTCTATATCTTATTAAGAAGGGTTAATCTATTACTCTCTACCCGCTTCTCTCCATCCATAGCTCCATGGATTATTACTATAGCTGTTACTATTTTTGTACTGATACCATTATCTATTTTCTTATGGTATCTCATTGATTTGGTACAAAGCGTCAACTTTGACGTACAAGTAATTATCAAGCGCTTTACTGATACTATTCGCTATCTGGAAAGAACTACCAATTTACAGATTGTTTCTGAAAAATCAGTAGCCTTTATTACTGCCAAAGGAACAGCCTTTGTTAACTCTTTAATGGCTGGTATCAATAACGCTGCTATCAATCTCTTTACTACTATCTTAATCTTATTCTTCTTGCTTGCAGGTGGAGTAAAGATGGAGATTGCTATTGCCCGTTGCTTACCTTTTTCTGATAACAACAAGCACACTATTATTAATAAAGTAAGCACCATCGTACGCTCTAATGCTATTGGTATTCCTTTATTAGCCATGATTCAAGGTGGTGTTGCTGCTGTAGGTTATTGGATTTGCGGCGTTAATAATCCAATTGAATTTGGTGCACTAACTGGTTTTGCCTCCATGATTCCAATTGTAGGCTCTATGTTAGTGTGGATACCTTTAGCTATTGTTCAATATTTTGAGCAAGGCACAGCTGCTAGTATTTATGTAGCTTTATATGGCGTGATTGTCATTTCCCAGTGTGACAATGTATTGCGCATGTTTATGCAAAAGCGCATGGCTAATACTCACCCATTAATTACTATTTTTGGTGTGATTGCAGGTCTACCTTTATTTGGTTTTATGGGTTTAATTTTTGGCCCTCTCTTAGTGGCCATGTTCTTATTGTTCTTGGAAATGTTCATTAAGCAATACATTATTGGTGATGACTTAAGCCTCCAAGATGCAAAAGCCAAGCGTGCTCGTACCTTTGATCCACAATCAAGCATTAAGGCTAAGCATAAATCTCAAGAAGAATTTATTGCCCAAGCTACCATTAAGAGCAAGCAGCTCAAAAACCGTGCTCAAATCAAGCACCAAAACAAGCAAGAGCTCTTATCAGGCAAGCAAAGCTCACCTGCTTCCAAAGCCAGCACCAGTGCCAGCACCAGTGCCAGCACTAGCACTAGTGCTGCTAGCGCTGAAAGCAGCGCCTTAGCAAGCACTGCAACCAATACCAGTGCCAATGCACAAGCTAAGGCTAATAACAAGGCTAGCGACAAAGCTATTACTAGCACTAAAAATACAGCTAAGAACAAGGCTGACTTTAAGACTAGCAAGGCTGAGATTAAGCAACAAAAGCGTCAGGCTGCTAAATTAAGAGTTCAAGAGGAACAAGAGGCTAATGAAAGAGAATTAGCTAAAAAGACTCTTAGTGTTCCTAAAAGAGAACCAATTAACTTAGCTGAGCGCTCTTTATTAAACTTTAACCATATTCCAGACAATAACCATCTTTCTGATGATGCCCCTGGTAAAAATATGGTAGCCCGTGCTGTATCTCAAGCGATCAACTCTTTTGATAAGTTTGATGACTTAGATGGCAATATGGCATTTGGTGGCAGTGAGTTATTTAAAGATGACTACCTAACTGCTAATACCAAGCAACAATTAGCTAAAAAGCGCAGCTTTAGTAAGATGGATCTTGAACAAAAGCCAATTCCTTTTGTTCAGGCTAATGATTTATCATCAAGCGCCCGCCCAAGCTCAGATGAGGCAACCAAGGCTCAAGCAAATGCCCCAGAGCACAGCTCAAATGAGGTCAGTAATGAGCCTGTATTAAGTTCTAAGACTCAAGATAAGGGCAGCAAAGAGCAGAAAACTGAGCACCATGCACGTAATGCACGCTCTAATCGTAAAGATCGTAAAGATAAAGCTCATCGTAACGATAGAAGCGAGAAGAGTGAGCGTAACGAACGTAGCGAGCGTAACGAACGTAGCGAGCGTAATGAGCGCAAAGACCGCCCTGAGCGCAACGAGCGTAGCGAGCACAATAGCCGCAAAGATAGAGCTCACGCTAAGGCTAGCGATCGCCACAACAAAAAGAATGACAGAAGCTCAAGTTATGAACGTAACAAGAGCAATAGTAAGGCAAGTCGTACTCGTAAGAGCCATGATAGCCATAAATCACGTCGTGATAACTTAGGCTACCAAACCATGCGCTCTGAGCGTAGCTCTGCTGTAGCCCAAGAACCTGTTATTCGTACTGTGGTATCACACCAATATGGTAACTTTGATCTTAATAAGAGCCGCAGCTCAGGTCTTAAGACCCAATTGGTATCCATGCATACTGCTAAAGGCACAGTGGTGGCTCAACCGCCACGTCGTCGCCCATCAAAGCGTCGTCCATATCACTAAAAGCTTGCTAGCAAGTTAAAACAAAAGCCAGAGCCTTCCCAAACGAAGGACTCTGGCTTTTTAGTTTTGATTACTACTACCACCACCACCAGCACCAACCGCAACAGCAGCAGCATCAGCCACTGCAACAGCAACAAAGCTCAACAAGCACTACCGAACACCACCATAGACCTCATGGCAATTAATAAGAACCAAACGGCTCAACGCTGTAAACAAGCGTAATTTCATTAATTAGGCTACTAAAAATGAGATAGAGCCTAATCTTGACTAAATTTGCTATGATTAATGGCCGTTAGACATAGAGGCAATCTTACATGTAGTGCATAGAGTTGCTTTTTATTGCACTTAATTTTAAAATTTTGTTGTCACTATAGTTTTAATTTTTCATAGATAAGATTGGCTTATTTATGTGACTATCAGTCTTTAGTTTTAGCCTTAATATTTGGATCTAGCTTCACTTTTTTTAGCTCTGGTCACATATCTTTTGTTGCTCTCTAGCTATAATTTAGTATGTTAGTATTTTCCTTACAAAATTTTAGACGTTGTATGTTTATTATTAAATTGCTTGCCGTTTTTGTATAAGAATTTTATTTTTTGCTTTTGTTTACCACAACCTCATAGCTAAACAATTGGTCTTAATTGAGCTATTGGCTTGCTTTTATTTACAAGACAAAAGCAAACTTTGATGTTAGTTGTTAGCTTCTACAAACATCATTTTTATTATCAAGGTACTATGCTTGAGCCTGGTATTAGTCGTCTGTATTGTCTGTAGCATTGGATTTAGGAAAAATTGCATTAGTTTGCAATAAGGATTTTTTATGGTCAGTTATATTAGTGAAATTAAGCTCAAGCAAGGCTTGCGAAAAGTAACAGCTATTTCGCTTATCAGCCTAATATTGCTGTCCTTATTTGCTTTTTCTACAGTTAAAGTAGTTTCTTATGTATATACCTCAACTAATAATGCTGAGGTTGAAACAACTATTAATGAGTATGCCATTACCATTAAGAGAAAAGCCCAAGGTGAAATGAGAGCCTTGCGTACTCTCGCTATGTTTACCTCCAAAAGTGATGACATTACTAAGACCTATAGTGCTGTAGGAACTGATAATATTCCTTTTGATGTAGTAGGATTCTGGAATCTTGATGGTTCCTGTGAGCAGGTTTCTATTAGTGGCGCTCGTACTGATTCTCACTATAAGAATTTACCACCTCAAGTAAAAGTTGCCATTTCCTCTGCTTGGCTGGGACAAAGTGCTGTATCTGCCCCTTACTACTCCCCTACCATTGGTCAGGAAATGATCACCTATGCATCTCCAGTTCATGCTACCTCTGGCAATGTAATTGGAGCCCTCTCTGGAGCTGTAGGTCAGCGTTCTTTTGATACAGCTTTACAACAGCTCTCTATGGTTAACCAAGGAATGGATACCTTTTTATGTAATTCCTCTGGTTTTATCTTCTCAACTGGTGTTAACTCCATTATTCCTAACGATTTAAAATCGATTAATGACTTTACTGGTTTTGATGAGATTACTCATGAGCAAATTAAAGTTGGTCTAGTTTCCACCAATAGTATCCAAATTGAGACCCAGCTTTATAACAAGAGTTATTTAATTACCTTAACTCCTTTAGGTTTTTCTGATTGGTATATTGGCACCTTAAGCAATAATGAGTTTAGTGAAAGTCCTTACTTTAAGTCCATTATCATATTGATAGTAAGCTTGTGTGTGATCTTCACTTTATGTGCCTTCATTGCTGTTTACCTCTTTATCAGCATGAAGAGCAGCTATAAGACTCAGCTCTTAATTGCTCACTACGACCCAGTGACCGATGCTTATAACTACCAAAAGTTCTTATTAGAGTTTAGAAATATCGACTATCGTACTAATACAGACAGCACTTACTCTGTAGTATCTCTTAACATTCATGACTTTAACTATATTGAGGACATGTTAGGCGAACTCCAGACTGATGAGTTACTACGTATTATTGCTAATACTTTAAAAGAGCAAGATAGTATCTTAATGTTCTGCCACCACGAGCTAGATCAATTCTTTATGATCTTACGTCTCAGAGAGCAAAAAGAAATTGATGCTGAAATTCGTCGTATTATGAATTTATGCGTCAGCAGAATTAATGTAGAAGTTTCTACTATTCCTATTGTTATGTACGCTGGTGTGGCCTTTACTTATCCAGACTTAACTCCAGATAAGATTGTTAGCCGTGCTGAATTTGCTAAAAAGCAGATTACTAAGACCTATACCCACGCCGTACGCTTCTATGATGAGAATGCTTATAAGAAAGAAGCTTTCTTACATAGTATTGAAAAGAGTATGAGAGATGCTTTAATTAAGGAAGAGTTCAAACTATTCTTACAGCCAAAGATCGATTTAGCTACAGGAAAGGTCTATGCTGCCGAAGCCTTAGTTCGCTGGATTTCTGATAGTGATGTCATAGTATATCCAAACGACTTTATTCCTTTATTTGAGCAAAATGGCTTCTGTACTGAGCTTGACCTTTATATGTTTGATAAGGCTTGTGCTCATATTCGTTACTATATGGATAATGGTATTGAACCAATTTACTATTCCATTAACCAGACTAAACTTTTAATTTTCCAAAAGGGCTATACCGCTAAGTTAAAGGCCATTATTGATAAATATCAAATTCCGCCTAAATACTTAGTAATTGAAGTATTAGAAGATTTAGCCACCCATAATGTTAACGAGCTGAACAACCGTATTAATGAGCTTAAGAGCCTTGGCCTCTCTATTGCCTTGGACGACTTTGGTTCTGGCTATAGCTCCCTTAATATTGTTGCTGGCCTGGACATTGATGAAATTAAGTTTGATCGTGAGTTCTTATTAGCCGAAGATCCTGAGCAGATTAAGAAGAATCACATGATCTTACGAGTACTCTCTAAATTAGCCAAGGAACTTGGTATTCGTACTGTAGTTGAAGGTGTAGAGCGTCACGAAGATGTTGAGTTCTTAAAGAGCATCGATTGTGACCTGGCCCAAGGCTATTACTACGACCGCCCAATTCCTGTTGACGCTTTTGACAAGAAGTATATGTTCCCAGGCACTCCTTTAGAGGATAAGTCAGAGCCATCCAAAGATAGCCCTGATGCTAAGTAAGCTTTAGTTAACAAAAAGAAAACAGCCTCTGATACCACCTACTAAGCCTCATGGGGTTTAGTAGGTGTCAGAGGCTATTTGTTTTGTTTTAAAGTTACTGCTTATTTAAAGAGATTGGGATTTTCTTCAATAAAGGTACAACTACCTTTCATATCAAGATCACAAGCTTTTTGGACAAGCTCAATAATCTTAGGGCCATTAGCCTTATCACCCTTTTTAGTATAAGCGCCTACAGCTTGCTCGCAAGCAACACCAGATTTAAGATCACAGCCCTTAGTAAACCATTTAGCAGCACGATCTAGATTTACTCTAACCTTCTCTCCTTTTAAGAAAATGTAGCCTACCTTTAAGCAACTATCTACATCGCCGCCATTACATTTGCTTTCAAGACTCAATACATCCTTAGGAATACGTTGCGGAGCAGCTACAGTACTAAAAGACGTAGACATTAGCGCACAGGCAGCAACAGCTAAAACTAAAGTTTTTGGCAAGCCAAAAGCATGTTGAAACATATTAAGACTCCTTATAGATCGTAGCCATAAATAAAGGCTTTATAAAAGTATGATAATTTTATCTGTTAGCTCTATCCTAGGTCTATAAACTACATCACACTTTCCTTTGTCCTCTCATAAATTTCCAGCCGCCATCGCCCATCCATTCCCCCAATCATCAAGCCAAGCCAAGAACTGTAAAACCCCTTCCTCTCTTTAGCAAGCTCGCAAGCCTTTTTGTTGTTTTTACAACCAATAATATTGACTATTTTTTTTTTTACGCTAGAATTATACTACACAATTATTTCTTATATGTACGCTTGTTATGTATCTATGGAAAAGGCCTTATTTTCCGCCTTCTCTATTGAAGTAATCCCCATCAAATTGCTTTAAATAATTCTCTTACACCCCATGCTCTTGCACCATCAACTAAAGCTTAGCAAAGATGATAGCTGCAAGCAGCTATAGCCTTAGTAAGTAGAATAGTTTCTTTTGGTCAAAAATAAACAAGCCATGCACATTAAGAAGCTCCTCAAATTTAGATAACTTGGTCTTGTATTCATGAAAGTGCAAATTGCTGGCTTAACCAAATTAGCTCCCTATGTTTGTAATCAGTTAGCCAATCATGGCCTTATGATTAATTCACAAACTGCTATTAACCGCAATTTTCTTTTTAATGGCCCAGTTGAGATTTTTAGTAATTGCATTTTGACCAGAGTACAGATGGACGCTTATTCCTACATTAATAATGATGCTACCATTCGTACTACTAAGATTGGTCGCTACTGCTCTATTGGCAATCACGTAGACATAGGCATGCCTTTTCACAATTACAAATATGCTACTAGTTCAACGGCTATCTTTACAGGATGCAATTTTGAGCGCTATGTAGGTAAGCTACCTGATGTCTTTCCTTATGCTCTCGAGCATCAAGGGTCATTATCAGCAGAGCCAACTATAGGCAATGATGTCTGGATTGGTGCGCACGTAAAAATCCCTGCCTCAGTTAATATTGGACACGGTGCTGTGATTGGCACTAATGCCGTAATTACTAAAGATGTGCCTCCATATGCCATTATTCAAACCAGCACTAACAACCAAAAGCTAAAACCTAATGAGCTTAAATACCGCTTTAAGGATGAGGTAATTGCTGATTTGCTGGAAATTAACTGGTGGGATTATGATCTACTAAAGATGCTAGCTGCGGGCGTTAAAGTTCCTTATACCAAGATAGAGGACTTTATTAAGTTCTTTAAGAACGAAGACCTGAGCGCCTTCCCTATCATTCCAGATGACTGGAAATTATTAACTATTCTTTCTGAAAATAAGATTAAGCTTATCCCAGGTCAAAAAGATATGTTTATGGACTTTACCCATATCGATTTGCCTGACGAGCCTTAATTGAGAACTTGTCTATAAGTAAGCCTGTTTAATTAGGCTGGCACTGTTCTATCACAGCTTCGTCATGCCTTAGCAATATGGGTGTAATGCGAGCAGCCTAAGCCTAGGCATAAGCCTAAGCCTACTTTGTTGGCTTGGGCTTGGGCTTGGGCAGGATGGCTAAGCAAATTGGTACTTTTAGCAGTCTACTATCTGCTAAAAAACAAAAGGCAGAGATATCACTTTGGAATCTCTGCCTTGGGCAAAATAAAGGTAAAACTAGTTAGTCTTTGTAAGTAGCTGCAATCTTATAAATTGCTTCACAATCTTCTGGGGTAAGATGGACAAAATTACCTACAGACTTTTTAGAAAGGTAAAGCAGCTTTAAGAGCTTAGGAATATCATCAATGCTAGCGCCAATTTGTTCAAAATTAAGTGGCATGCCTAAGGATTTAAAGAAGCTTCTTAGTGCGACAATACCAGCTTTGGCAGTACGCTTAGGATCTTCAAAATCCATGCTCACACCAAAAACACGTGAGGCAAATTGAGCAAAACGCATTGGATTATGAGCCATAGTGTATTCCATCCAGGCTGGGAACATCACCGCTAAACCAGCACCATGTGCCACATCATAAAGAGCGCTTAATTGATGCTCTAAAGCATGAGTAGCCCAATCCTGTTCACGTCCTACACCGCAAATATCATTATGGGCTAAAGTTCCTGCCCACATAATATTGGCACGAGCTTCGTAGTTATTAGGATCATGAATTACACGTGGAGCAGTTTCTACAATAGAACACAAGACAGCTTCACAAGTTCTATCAGTGATAGAGACCTCTGGAGTATTAGTAAAGTAACGCTCCATAACATGGGCCATCATATCAACCACACCACAAGCGGTTTGATAAGCAGGCAAGGTCTTAGTAAGCTCAGGATTCAAAATAGAAAAGACAGGTACATTAAAGGCATGGGAAAGACCACACTTAAGAACATTACCGTCTACTTCCTTTTGAATTACAGCACTATTAGAGCCCTCAGAGCCAGCTGCTGGAATAGTAAGAACTACACCAATACCTAAGGCCTTAGTAGGTGCTCTCTTTTGTAAGAAGAAATCAAAGAAATCACCATTATCTAAAATGCCTATGGCTACAGCTTTAGCAGTATCTATTACTGAACCACCACCTACAGCTAAGACAAAATCAACCTGCTGCTCTCGGCCATAATCAATCATTTCATAGACCAGATCAGCACGAGGATTAGGCTCGACACCACCTTTACTTACAAACTCAATACCCTCTTGGGCTAAAGACTTTTCAACTCTCTGCAATAAGCCAGAGCGGACACAAGAGCCTCCACCATAAATAACAAATACTTTATTTACCTTAAGGTTTTTGACAATTGAGCCTACTTCATTTTCTCTACCTGCACCAAAATAATAGGCAGTAGGCTTATGAAAGTTAAAATTATCCATGACATTCCTCACTTACAAAGCAAATCTATTTTTGCGCCTTAGCAACATCAGGGGTTTGATTTACCTTAATCACACACTCGCTATCGTAATAACGACCACTATAAGGCATAAAGTCCTTGGATACGGCTCTATTTGGATAGTCACACTTACGAGTAATGCTTTCTACCCCTAAGAAAGACGCTAAAATCTTATTAGTCCAATAGTCAGGATTAGCACGCACATCAGCAACATAAACATACTTGTAGGTATATGCATGCATTGGGCTAACTACAATATGAGTTTTGCCAGCCTCAATCTGGGACAAAATCTCAGCATCTCGAGCCTTTTGATCATTATTTAAAATAATGGTGCAGTAGATAGCATTAATCATGGCGCTAACCATAAAGAGAGTGCCAAGAATTAACAATGCTTTACTAATTTTTGGAGGCAATAAATTATCAAAACGCTCTAGTGCAACCTTAGCTAGACCAATCACACCTACGATCATAAAAATAGTAAAAGGAGTGGCTGAGCGAGCTGGAAAATTAGGTGAAAAGATCATTAAAAATAAAGCAAAGACACCTGTATAAATGAACCACATACTGCCATGATATAAAGATGGCAAAGAGTATTGGAGCATGGCTGAGCGCACTTTAAAGCGTAAATAAACAGCCATAATCACTAATACAAAACAGGCTAATAAGCTTTCAAAGAAAATATCAACCGAACTAATGGTATGCTCTAAAGCATCAAAGCCTTTCTCCTCCATACTGTCTAAGCGTGCTTGATTGCCAGGAGCAAAGATTAACAAAGCAAAACCAATTAAAAAGCCTGTATAGCCCACACATTGCCACAGCTTTAAACGGTGCATTCTTAAATTAAAAAGCAAATACAAGCCCAGGCCAGTAGCTACAGCTGCTGCGGTGTTTTCATTAGACCAACCAGCTAGCACACCTAAGATAAACATCATAGGAAGTAGTACTAAGATATGAGTTTCCAGATCACGCTCCATAGAAATGCGATAAGGCAACAAAAAGATTAGTACTATAGTGGTTGTCCACAAATAATTGGCTGAGCTGACAATATTAAACACTACCTCACCATAAGCTCTTAACTGCATAAAGAGCAATAAAGAGATAATGAAAATAGGCATGAGGCGTAAGCGCAAGGTAGGCTTAATACCATAAGCGTTATAGTAAATAAATAAAATTAGCGTGACGTAGCATAATGCTTGAGCTACAGCAGATGCAGGCTTACCCCACCATAATAATGTCTGAGCAATAACATGAGCTACAGAGCGCCCGCCCCACTCAAAATAGTGGCGATATTGAGATACTAAAATATCACCAAATGAGCCTACAAAATCTTGAGTTCCTTGAACTAAGAAGTAGCGGTAATCATTTGCAAAATATGGGGTTAAATTTGAGCCCAATGCAATGAGGCCAAACCAAAATAATAAATAACAATAACTGCGAGTGCTTATTTTCATGCTACTGTCCATAATGCTTTGTTAGGAACATTAACCTAAGAGCCTAGCCTAACTTGCTCTAAAATCCCTTGCCTGCAATCTATATGCCCGTATAGCTTAACAAAGCTAACTTAGCACAAATTCAGTAGTTACCACTAAAAATAGTGAGAATAATACTAACCCAGCCCCTGCTCAAACTATAAACTTGGTTATCATTACAACTAATAAATTAGCTAGATCTTTACTATAATTTGCCACTACAATGCTATTGCCCTTAGATAATTACACTCTTAACTTAGCTTTGAGCAGAGTCTTTTGGAGGCTCTAAGGTTAAGAGTAAAGAGTCTAATGAAAACTTGCTTAGGTGAGGCTTATCCTGAAATTATTTTTTATTACAAGGTGAGGTTTAGAAGTTATGGATCAATCGCAACTACTCATGGGAGCTCTTAGCACCCAAAATATAGTGCTTAGTAATCTTGTTGGTAGTGCCCTTGCCTTAGAACTAAGTGCTATCAAAGCGCAAACTAAAAATCCTTTAGTGATAATTTGCTCTGACAGCCAAACTGTTATTCGCTTAGAGCAAGAGCTAGGTTATTTATGTCACCAAGAACCATTGTTGATCTTTCGTGATTATGAAACCTTACCTTATGATCAACTTTCTCCTCATCAGGACATTATTTCCTCACGCTTAAACTTTTTAGCACAAGCACCAAACTTTACTAATGGCATTATTCTTACCTCTGTTAATGCCATTATGCAAAGACTTGCTCCTGTAAGCTATGTAGGTCAAAGCTCTTTTGCTATTCATACAGGCGATAATAGAGATCTAACCAATTTTTGTTTAACTTTAGCCGATCAAGGCTATTTACAGGTTGAGCAAGTGCTATCCCATGGCGAGTTTGCCGTACGTGGCTATATTCTTGATGTTTTCCCAATGGGTCTTGATGAGCCATTACGTATTGAGTTTATGGATGATGATGTTGATAGTATTTCTATCTTTGACATCCAAAGCCAACGTTCCGTACGCAAAATAGAAGGCGTAAACTTGCTATGCGCTAATGAATTTCCTTTAGACTCAGAGTCCATCTCTTTATTTAGAAGCAATTATCGTAATGCTTTTGATAAAGTAAATGTTGCCTCTCATTTGGTTTATAAGTCCATTTCTCAACGCACCATACCTGCTGGTATTGAATATTATCTGCCTCTGTTCTTTAAGGAAACTAACACTTTCTTTGATTATTTAAGCTCTAAATGCTCTTTTGCTCTTATAGGAGACTTTAGTAAAGCTGTAACTGACTATAGCCATTACTTACATCAAAGAGCCAATAGTCTTAGAGGCAATAAAGATCGCATGCCACTACCTGTAGAGCAAGTGTTCTTAACCCCTGAGGAGGTACATCAGTCGCTACAGGATAAAAACTGCATTACTTTAAGATCCGATATCTTAGATCAAGCAAAGCTCTCTGAGCTTAATAGTAATGCTTGCTTGAATGCTCCTTGCGCTGCAGTACACAATATTGCTTTTGACCATCACAATAAAAACAGCGCCCAAAATCTTATTGATTTTGTGGAGGAATTTTGTGGCCAACAACATGGCCGCATCTTAATGAGTGCGCTATCTGAAGGTCGTAGACAAAGCTTAAAAGATCTTATTCCAGCTTCTTTAATTAAGAAGTATGGTTTAACCGCTGCCTCCAACATCAATGAGTTTTTACAAAGTAAAGACCCTATTATGATGACTATTGCTCCTTTTGACCAAGGAGTAATCTTTGATAAGAGCTATGCCCTTACTTATCTTAATGAACAACATAGCGCCTTAAAAGAGGAGCAGCAACTTGCCAGCACCGCACTTAAAACCCCAGTCGCCCTACTTACTGAAACTGAACTTTTAGGATTTAAAGTAGTAAGACAGCGCAAGAGAAATAGCCGCTCAGGAGCCCTGGATCAAGATACCATTATCAAAAACTTAGCTGAACTTACCGAAGGTCAAATCGTGGTACATATTGACCATGGTATTGGACGCTATCGTGGCTTAAAAACTGAGGTAATTAACGGAGTTGAAGGCGAGTATTTAACCATTGAATACTTAAATGGAGACATGCTTTCTATACCTATTACCTCCTTAAATAAGGTAGCTCGTTATTCAGGTGAGGAAAACCCTACTCTCTCTAAATTAGGTAGCGATGCTTGGAATAAGAAAAAAGCTAAGGCTGCTCAAAAAGTTTCAGACGTAGCAGCTGAGCTACTAGACATTTATGCCCAAAGAGAGTTGCGCTCTGGCTTTGCCTTTAAGATAGATGAACACGCCCTTGAGGAGTTCACCTCTAGCTTCCCTTATGAGGAAACAGAAGACCAACAAAAAGCTATTGAGCAAACTTTAGAGGATATGAAAAAGCCTACTGCTATGGATCGTTTGGTCTGTGGTGATGTAGGTTTTGGTAAAACTGAGGTGGCACTAAGAGCTGCTTTTGTTGCGGCTATGAATGGTAAGCAAGTAGCAGTACTTGCTCCTACTACCATTTTAGCTGAGCAGCACTATCAGAACTTTAAAGAGCGCTTTGCCCCTACTGCAATTAATGTTGACCTCTTAAGCCGCTTTAGAAGTGTTAAAGAGCAAAATAATACCCTCAAGCTTTTAAGTGAGGGTAAAGTGGATATTATTATTGGTACCCACAGTCTCTTATCTAGCAAGGTTAAGTTTAAAAATTTAGGCCTCCTTATTATTGATGAGGAGCACCGCTTTGGTGTTAAACAAAAAGAAAAGCTCAAGGCTATGCGAGCTGATGTAGATTTACTCACGCTCACAGCTACTCCTATTCCACGTACGTTAAACATGGCTATGGAGGGCATGCGAGAGCTTTCTATTATTGCTACCCCTCCTGAGCACAGATTAGCTGTTAAAACCTTTATTTATCAAGAAACAGATGATCTCTGCCGTGAGGCTATTATGCGTGAGCTGCGTCGTGGCGGTCAGGTATATTACCTACACAATGATGTAGCCACTATGGAGCTCAAAGCTGAGCACTTAAGCAAAATTGTACCTGAGGCTAAAATTGAAATAGCACATGGTCAAATGAATGAGCGTCATTTACAAAGAGTAATGCAAGACTTTTATCGTCAGCGCTTTAATGTATTGCTCTGCTCTACCATTATTGAAAATGGCTTAGATATTCCTACAGCCAACACTATGATTATTGATAGAGCCGACCTCTTAGGTTTAGCCCAGCTTCACCAAATTAGAGGTCGTGTAGGCCGCTCTCACCATCAAGCTTATGCCTATCTCTTTACCCCTCCTAAGGAGTACTTATCTAAAGAGGCTAAGTTACGCTTAGAGGCTATTGAGAGCATTGGTGAGTTAGGTGCAGGTTTTGTACTTGCGTCTCATGACTTAGAAATTCGTGGTGCTGGTGAGCTCTTAGGTGAAGACCAGTCAGGTCAAATTGAGTCTGTTGGTTTTTCTTTATATATGGATATGCTCAATGCAGCCGTGAACGCCTTAAAAGAAGGTCGTGAACCAAGCTTAAGTGAGCTTACCTTAAATGAGTGCGAGATTGACTTACATCTCCCTGCTCTACTACCATCAACCTATATTAGAGATATCAACACTCGTTTATCCTTATACAAGCGTATTGCCTCTTGTATGAACGAGGAGAGCTTTAGTGATCTTAAGATTGAGCTTATCGATCGCTTTGGTTCTTTACCATTAGAGGCAGAAAATCTTTTTGAGCTCTCACGTCTCAAGCGCTTAGCAGGACGCTTGGGCATTAGCAAAATTAGAGGCGATGAAAAAGGTGCTTTAATTGAATTTGAACAGCACCATAAGGTAGACCCAAGCTACATCATTATGTTGGTCACTAAATCTAAACATAATGAATATCGCATTAGCCGTGAAAATGCTTTGCGCTATAACCTACCAGAGAGTCCAAAAGCTTCACGCCTTAAGATCTTAAAAATGATCCTTAATGCCCTCTATGCCCACAGCACCTTAAAAGCCGAGGACGAGGCCCAATCCACCAACTAAGCCACCATCTTTAAGCTCACGCTAAAACTTTAGCGTGAGCCCCCAAAGGTCAGGCACTGCTTTTGCCAGTATCTGGCCTTTATCTTTGCCCAGTGATTTTTTGCAGATACTATAGCTAATATCAATAATTGAATATTGTCTATTAATGTAGACATTCTATCTTTGTTTTCTAAGCTAGAAAGGAAATGTTTAATGCTTATTACAATCACTCGTGAACTTAACGCTCCTAAAATAGATAGCGCTGACCAGTTCTCTGTTGCTCAAATTGTATTCAGTGCCTTTATCGCTATCTTAGCAGGAGCTAGATCTTGGCAAGAAATTTCTAGCTTTGCTGAAATAAAGTTGCCTCTTATACAAGAATTTATGCCTTTTAACAAAGACATACCATCTCCTGAAACCTACTATCTATTAGCTCGTTTGCTACCAACGCAAGAGCTAGACAAAATCTTTGTTGCTTTGGCAAAGGATATAATTGAAAAATCTCAGGAAGAACAGCTTAATACCAAGAGCAATGAAACATTAAATTCTGTTGTTGCTTGGTACTCCAACTTGAAAATTTCATTAGGCCAATTAAAGTCTGACAATAACATTATTGAGCTACCACAATTACTTGATAGCCTGGATCTTAAAAAGGCAGAAGTTTTTATTGATGATATGGGTACAACAGCAACAGCTATAGCAAAGGCCGTTCACCAGAAAAAAGGACACTATCTGCTAGCCTTAACCGAAAATCAAGAACCTATAATCAATGAGGCTCAAGAGTTATGTGAAAAATATGAGCCAATTTCTTTCTATAAAAACACTCATACTGCTAACGGGCAAACTAATGCTTGTGCTGTTGAAGCCTTTAAGGTCAATAAAAGAGTGGTTACGACCAAAGACGAATGGGCTGGACTAAAGCAAATCCTTAAGGTGTCAACTACCAAGAGCTATGAGAAAAAGAAAGAAGTTGTCGAAGATACTCATTACTATTTAGTTAACTCAAGCTTTGAAGCCAAGCATTACTTACATTTGTTAAATGAGCATGGTTCTAAACAAAATGATTGTCATTGGCAACTTGATTTCACCTTTTATGACGATAAAGCACAGCAAACCAAACAAGCAGCTGCCACCTTCTCAAGACTACTAAAATTTTGTATGAACTTAGTACGTACTGTAGACTTTGGTAAAGACAATAGTTCGTCAGTAAAAATAAGAGCTTTTGTTTTATCCAACTCAGATAAGTTTTTAATGCAGCTGTTTAACAGTAAGGCTAATGAAAGTTAATTGCGGTTAACCTTGATACGCCTGACCTCAATTGGCTTGTCCATAGTGGTTGATCAGTTAAATACTGGACTTATTGTATTTCTAGCACAAGGGCTGGGCTCAAACTATAGACCCCAGCCTTTTTTAGTTTAAAAGAAGGAAGCTCTTATCGCTTGGCTGAGCTCATGCCTGATAGCATGCCTTAACGCAAATCATGCCTGGCATCGTGACTTATGGCATGCCTGACAGCATGCCTCTGCAAAGGAGAAGAAATATGCCCAAGGCTTGCGACACCCCAAAGAGCTCAAGGCTGGGGACAAAGCCTAAAAAAATAAGGCCTCTTAGCATGCGTCCTTTTAAGGAACATGTTAAGAGGCCTGGCTTTAACTTTAACTTTAAAGAGCCTGCGGGGTTAGCGCTGGGCTAGAGAATTAAAGCCAAAATAGGAATAGTAATGATGGAGAGCAAGGTACTCATAAAGGTGCCTTGAGACATAACCTTTGGATCAATGCCTTCTTTGAGGCAAATCATGGTGCCATAGGAAGCAACTGGCATAGCACTTAAAATTACCAACACATCAGTGTACTTCTTATCAAAAGGAGTTAAAGAGTAAATTACGTAGATAAGTGCTGGAATGGCTAACAACTTAAGTAAGCTCATGACATAAATACGCCAATTACCAAACATCTCTAAAACTTTAATATCAGCTAAGGTTGAGCCAATAACTAATAATGATGCAGGAATAGTCATATAACCTACTAAATGAATAGCCTCACCTACTAGCTTAGGAGTTTGAATTTGGAAAAATACCAGAATAATAACAATATAGGTTGCACTTAAAGCAGGAGATAGCACCATACGCCAATTAAGCGTTACTTTACGCTCGCTCTTATCTTTATTACAGCTAGAGATAAAGATTTGTCCTAATAAGAAAATCAGCAAGTTAAAAGGAATAGTTAGCACTGAAATATAGAAAATGGCGTAAGTACCAAACAGAGAGGTAGCCACAGGAATACCAATAAAGTTGATATTACCAAAGGCAAACATAAAGCGATAAATACCTTCTAACTCTGTATGTAAAATCTTGGCACAAATGGTTCCAGTAATTAATAAGAATACTAAGGTTGCAGTACCTAACAATAGTACTGGTAAAATTTCAGATCTCGCAGGCAGAGTATCGCCCATTACCGAGGACAGAATGATACAAGGGGCGGTGACGTTAATAATTAATACTGATAAAGAGCGATTAAACTCGTCATTCATAAGCTTAAGCTGATTACAGATAAAGCCAATAATCACCAACAGGAACAATACGCCCATCTGGCCAAAGGTATCTAAGAAACTCATTACTATCTCTACTATGCTTAGCAAACAATAAGCATGCTAAAGCTAACAACTAAAAAAAGAGTGTGTCATAGCGCCTGCCTTAGCACGAGACAGGCAACCATTACCAACTAATGGCCTCTTGCACAGAAACCAAGGAACGAGAAAAACTAATTGCTCTTTCCTAGCCCTGATTTAAAGGCCGTGTTTTAAATCAATAAACAAAGCCAAAATTAAAATCAGTAGAATTTAATTTGAGAATAAAATCACATAAAAAACCTTATAAATAAGCCTTTTGTGCAATTTTGCTGTAATTTATGCGTCTAGTTTACCAAAAGCACGGTTCAATTAAATAATTGATTTCCTTTTCGCACCTTTTTTGCCCACCATGTTCTTTATTGCCGAAAATTATAGCTTCAACCCCAATCATTCACTAAAGCTAAAAAAGCGCTTATTTTTCTTATAAAACTACTACCAAGGTACAAATTTACCCCCTAACGCCCAACTTATCTCCTCATGTAACTTTGCTTTTATTGCTTACCACAACCAGCCCCCAATCAGCTCTACCCTCTATCATCTAGAAAACTCACCAAATAATACTGCCAATAATATTGCTATCTTGCAGCCAAGCGCTAAGCGCCAGAGCTTGCGCTTTGCGCAATGGGCTTTGCGCCATGAGCTGTGCGCCATGGGGTTTGTGCTTTGTGCACTTTGTGCACTTTGCTCTGAACTTTGGGATGAGGTAATGGGTAAGTGGATGGATTTTTAGAGCAAGAATTGGTCGATGGGCGTGCACCTAAGCTTTAGCTATATTTTGTAAGGTATTTTTAGGCAGGGATAGCTTGTTTTACTTTGGTAGGCAAGACAACAAAGGCTGGTTGCTATGCAATCGTAGTACGATGTGAGCAAAATAGTACTTTTAGTGTAGTGGCGAAAAAATCGCAAAAAGATACTTTTTTTCTTACAATTCCGCATATATACGACAAAGTAGATTATACTATGCAGTCTTTGTTTGTTAAACATGCTTTAAATTTTGCCTAAGCTCTAAATCTTGTGCAACATATTATCTTTTTTGAGCTTAGTGTAGTTTTATTGAATAGGGCTAAATAGCCATTTACCAATATACGTTTATAAGTTGTAAGCCTAAAGACAAGTTTAGAATACAAGCCATCTAAGTTGTTAAATCTTTTATTCTGTCAGTTCATCACAAAGGGGGCAGAACAAGAACTTCTCTTAACCAACAAATTAACTTGATAGCTAAACGCTCTAGTAGAGTGTTTGCTGTATACTTGTCGATTAATTTTTTTAGCTAAGAGACCTCATTTAATCTCTGTTGGCAATATCAGCCAACAATATAAGCACTTTTATTTAGTTTTTTATGTTTGTCTGCTATTTGTAATAGCAGTTGGTATTTATTGATTGTTACAGGTTCGTTTCGACCATGATCAAAATTAAGGACAGTAAACTTAAAATGAAGGCCATACACCTCGCCTTTGTCTCTGCTTTAGCAGTTTTTGCTAGCTCTAATGCTCTAGCAGCTCCTGATAACGATCAAGAGCAACCCTCCAATGCCCGTTTAATCGAAATGAAGGGCCAAATCCAAAGTATTAATGAAGAGTTATCAGATCAAAGAGCAACCTTAAGATCTTTAAAGACTGAAATTGTTGCTCAAAGAGAAGAAACTGATGATTTCCGTCGCTCCTTATTAAGCGAAATGAAGGCTCTCCGCCGCCAAAACCAATCATTAGTAGACTCTATTTATGATGACGGGGTTTTAAAGAGTAAAAATAATATGGATGAAATAAAGCCATTACGTAACTACGATTTACAGACTCCTGATGGCAAGATGTACTTTGGTGAGGACGAGTACGTTTATGTCAAGGAAGCTGATGCTACCTTTGATGCCCGTATTGATACAGGTGCTGCCGTATCTTCCATTTCTGCTACTAACATTACTGAGTTTGAGCGTAATGGTAAGCGCTGGTATCGCTTCACTGTTGAGGCCAATGACCACAATATTGAAGTTGAGGCACCTTATGTACGTACCTCTACCATTCGTCAGGTATCTAAGCACACCACCACTGAGCGTATAGTAGTAGCCTTAAACGTTAAAGTTGGTGATTACTCCACTACTAGCGAATTTACCCTCTCAGATCGTACTCGCTTGCAATATCCATTATTAATTGGCCGTACCTTGATGCAAGATATTGCTGTAGTAGACGTAGCTCGTGACCATATCCAAGGCCGTAACAAAGATACTTTCTTAATCTTATCTCGTGAAGATTATCAAAAGGCTATGAAGCAGGGTAAAGACCCTAATGCTGAGTATCGCCAAAAGAAAGAAGCTGCTGATGCTGTAGGTCAAATCGCCCGCCCATCAGACGAGTATGGCGCTAACTTAGGTTCTAACTCTGAAAATGCCCTCCCAGCAGTACGCAACAAGAGCAGCGTTGATGATGAGGAGAAGCAAAAGAACTCTAATGTGGTAAAGGCTACTCCTAAGAGCCCTGCTGGCACCATCAAGGAGGCCCCAAAGGCTGCTGATAACAAGGAAGTAGCTAAGGACAAAGAGCCAGCTAAGGCTAAAGAGACCTCTAAGAAGGCTGAGTCTCAAGAGCAATCAAAGGATAAATAATAATTAACTGTGCTTTAAGGCTCTTATGACCTTAAAGCATTAAAAACCGACCTATCAGGAAAAATTTTCGATGGTTTCACGTGGCGTTTTCTATGTGGTAACTGCCATCCTGTTTATTACAGGTATTTTATTAATGGCTTACCAACATGTTACTTTTGAAGTTCCTTTTTTACCAGGCGAACAACGCACTGTTTGGCAAGTAGAGGCTAAAGTTGAATTTGAGCCTACAGGCACTGGTGCTGCTACTGTAGATTTGGTGATCCCAGATGTTCAGCCAGGCTTCTTCCAGCTTAGCCAAACCACAGCCTCTTTAGGCTATGGTGCTACCTACATTCAAAAGCAAAATAGCTCCTATGTAGAGTGGACTAAGCGCAATCCAGCTGGTTTACAAACTCTTTACTATCGTGGTGAGTTCTTAAGTGATACCAATGCTAAAGACTCATCTATGATTGTTCCAGCTATTCCAGAGGTAGTTATTCCAGAGCCTTATGCTACTGCTGTAGGTGAGATTGCCTCTAAAGCTCGTGAGCGCTCTTCTGATCCTTTCTCTTTTACTGTACAAGTAATTAATGAGATTGACCGTCAAGAAGAAATTCGTACTCTCTTGTTACAGAACTTCTCCCGTCCTGAGTTAATTTTAAACATCTTGCACTATGCTTCAGTTCCTGCTCGTATTGTGCATGTTTTAGACTTAGAAGATGGCCGTCGTAACCGTACTTTAACCCAGCGTATTGCCGTTTTCCAAGGAACTCACTACGAAATCTTTGATCCAGTAACTGGCACCTCAGGCATTCGTGAGAACCAATTAATTTGGAATAATAATGGTGGCTCTTTAATGGATGTTCAGGGCGGTAAGAATGCTCGTTTATCCTTCTCTATCATAAAGAGCTCTGTACCTGTAGCCCAAGCTGGCTTATTAAAGGTTATGACTGAAAAGGCTCAGGGTAACGATGTTGTTAACCTTTCTATTGAGTCTTTACCACTAGAGGAACAATCCTTATTTAAAGGCATTTTAATCCTCCCTATTGGCGTATTAATCGTAGTATTCTTACGTGTTTTAGTTGGTATTAAGACCTCTGGTACCTTCATGCCTGTGCTTATTGCTATGGCCTTCTTACAAACTTCTTTAGTCGTAGGCTTAATTGGCTTCGTTTCTATTGTTTGTATCGGTCTGGTAGTACGTTCTTGGCTATCGCACTTAAACTTACTCTTAGTAGCTCGAATATCAGCAGTTATTATTGTAGTAATTGCTATTATTGGCGCTATCTCCTTAATTACCTATAAGATTGGTCTTACCGAAGGTATTAAGGTAACCTTCTTCCCTATGATTATTCTTTCCTGGACTATTGAGCGTATGTCCATCTTATGGGAAGAAGATGGCTATAAGGAAGTTCTAAAGCAAGGTGGTGGCTCCTTATTCGTAGCTGTTTGTGCCTTCTTAGCAATGGATAGCTTAATTATTCAGCACTTAACCTTTAACTTCTTAGGTCTCCAATTAGTAATCTTAGCCATTGTGCTCACCATGGGTAACTACACTGGTTTCCGTTTAAGCGAGCTTAAGCGTTTCAAGCCATTAGTAGTTCAAATGGAAGGTAATTTAAATGGTGATGAGACTGAGCCTGAGCATGTTCGTTTAAAGCGTGAAATGAAGACCTTAAAGGCCAATCCACGTGCTTTTGACGACGAGGTCAACGCAGCCGTTCGCAAAGACAAGAAAGAGGCTGCAAGCGAACCTACTGAGGCCAAGAGCAAGGAGTAAGACGTGTCCTTTGTTTCTGATTTTTTCTCCCGTTATACCAGCCCTTTAGCGCTCATGCGCCTTGGTATTATGGGCATGAACCAGCGTAATGTTAATTACATTGGTCGTTATAATAAGCGTCGTCTTTACCCTTTGGTTGATAACAAATTACTCACCAAAAAGATGGCTTTAGAGCACAAGGTTAATGTCCCTAACTTGGTAGGTGCAGTGCGCAACCAGGTAGAGGCTCAAAATATCATCAATATTCTTGGTGATAAAAAAGAGTTTTGCATTAAACCTGCTCAAGGCTCTGGTGGTAAGGGCATTTTAGTTATTACCAATCGTGAAGGTAAGAGCTTCATTAAAGCATCAGGTCAGGCTATTAGCATCCATGACTTACGCCGTCATGTGTCTAATATCCTAGCAGGCTTATTCTCTTTAGGTGGTAAGCCTGATATTGCCCTGATTGAGGATTTAATCCACTTTGATCCTTGCTTTGAGGGCTACAGCTACGAGGGTGTTCCTGATACTCGTGTTATCGTGTTCCAAGGCTTCCCTGTAATGTGTATGATGCGTCTCTCTACTGCGGCCTCTGATGGTAAAGCTAACTTACACCAAGGTGCAGTAGGTGTGGGTATCGATATTAGAACTGGTCGTGCAGTTCGTGCAGTACAGCATAACGACACTATTGAGTTCCACCCAGACACCAATAAAGACCTCTATCAATTGCAAGTTCCTAGCTGGGATGAAGTATTACACTTAGCTTCCTCTTGCTATGAGATGTCTGGTCTTGGTTATATTGGTACTGATATTGTGCTCGATAAGTTCCGTGGCCCTATGCTCTTAGAGCTTAACGCTCGCCCAGGCATGGCCATTCAAACAGCTAATAACGCAGGTCTGTTACCTCGTTTACGCTTAATTGAATCGCTCAATCGTCGCTCTAATATGTCTGTTGAGGCCAAGGTAGCCTTCTCCAAAAAGCACTTTGGTGTCTACAACAGCTAAAGATATCACCCCATGCTAAGGCCGCCTGGCCTTGAGCATGGGCCAAGCCATAGCCCCTAACACGAGCCGTGGCTTGCTCATGCTCCCCTAGGTCATGTCCTAAGATCATGGCCTAGGGCAGAGCCTATAGGCAGATCCTTCGGGCGTAGCCTATAGGCATAGTCTGAGCTTTGGTTTGGTTTGAACTATAAGTTTGGATAGCGATTAATTAGCTATCAAATATAATTTTTTGCAGCTAAGTTAGCTATAGCTTGCATGAGGCCAGAGAAATCTGGCCTTTTGTTTTTGTAGAGGCTGCAGCCATTTTAAGCTGTTTTAATTTGCACTTTTTGATGGCAATAGCTACATAATTACTCAAATTTTTGTTAATCTATAGTTTGAAAGACTTCTTGTTTTATTACTTAATAATAAGAGCATTTCAAGTATGAAGCTTGAGATGTTCATCATTTGTATTATCACTGTAGTGTTCTGTGGTTTATTTAAACCAAACAAACATAATGAGGGGCACCCAATTGATAATTTCTAAAGTAAGTAAGCAAGTAAAATTTGCGATAATGCTAACAATAACTTTAAAATAGATGAGCCTAAACTGTTTTATCTTTTTATAATTGTTATTGAGCGTTTAAGGTCACATAAGCATATTTTTTTGAACCTATAGATATATATTGTTTATCTTAGTATAAGTATGCTTTTTTCTATGTTTAGCCTGCTCTTACCTGTGTCTTCTTATTAGGTAATGAGCCCTTGAGCCTATGCACATTATTAGCATTAAGCTAACTATGCTAGGATAGTTTTTTATTTAACTTTCGCCTTTATAAGGCAACTCCCTTGGTATCCAATTAATCTAGAGAATTTAATTTGATTTTGCGGTTTAACTCAAATGAAGGCTCAAAATAAACAAACCATGAAGGCCCAATATAGTTTTACTCACAAAACTAGATTGCCAGGTTTTGGCCTTTATGTATTAGATAAAAGCTCTCTATTCTTAAATGCCAAGGCAGTTGAGATGCTTGGTCTCGACCCTAAATTTGCCAATACCTGGGCTCATCCTCGTACTATTTTGCGCCAATTCTCTATGCCTATTGTGCATAAAGTCATTTCTTTTGTACGTCAGCTTAAAGATGCCAAATGCGATACTAATCTGGCTAAAGAAATTGAAATTAACTCCTTTAGACTACGCAAATTAAAACTTGATAGCTCAGATATTGACTCTGCACAAGAGCATGACTGCTCTTGCCTTAATAAATGCAATGAAGAAACAGAGATTAAGGCTACTCAAAATACCAGTGGTGAACCTCAGCTGGCCGTTACCATAGACCCTTTCTTTCCTAAAGCGGATCACACATCAGAGCAGGACTCCAATTATCAATATTATGTAGAGTCCAATCATATTTGTCTTAATGGTCTTGGTACTAAAGAGCAAAAGCTCAAGCTTAAACAGTACTTAAAAGGACTAACTCCATGTGATAGTGCTAGTTTTGCTATTGTGCTTGATAAAGGCGAGCTTAAAGGTAAAAAGGTTTATATTAAATTTAATGCCCTTTTTGCTAATGGCAAGCTAAGCCACATTAATATTACTTTTACCAAGCTAGCATCAGCTCTGTTTGCGCTAACCCCTCATAAGGTTGCTGATAGCGCCTCTTTTGACTGGTTTGTTCCATCTGGTGAATGTATTTTTGGCAGTAATTACTACACTATTTTAGGTTACGATCAAAATGATAGCACTATTCCTAAACTCAAAAAGCAATGGCAAGAATATGTAGTGCACCCTGATGATGTTGATGTTATCAATCGAGAGCATGACCTACTTAAAGGCCAAGAGCTAGGCAACGACTTTGAGTTTTTATACCGCTCAAAACGCAAAGACGGCTCTTATATCTGGACTAAATCTATTGGCTGTATTGCCTCACGAGACGAATTTGGCCAGGCAATGCGTGTAATTGGTATCAATATTGATATCAATAGCGTTATGGTGGGATATGAACAATTACAAAATAAGGTGTTTACTGATATTTTAACTGGTATCAAAAATCGCACTTATTTAATTGCTCATTTAGAAAACTTTATTTATCAAGCCACCGAGCCTTTAACTGTGATGTTTGCCGATGTTACTGCGCTTAAGGCTTACAATGATTATTTAGGCCACACAGTAGGCGATCGTCTCTTATGCTCTGCCACTATTTTGCTAGAGCAGGCCATTAATAGAGAGAATCAGCTGATTAGAATTAGCGGCGATGAAGTTGTAAGTATTATGCATAACTGTGATCGCCAAGAAGCACTTACTATTGAGCGTAATATTGAGCAAGTTGTTATTGAATATAACAAGAGCGCCCCTATTCGTATGCCTGTTTTCTTTAGTGCTGGCACGGTTACTATCGATTTATCGGCGTACGCTGGTCGCAAACTCAATGAGCGTGAAAAAGAAATTGCTATGAGCAGGTTTTTCCAGGCCATTCAAGATGCAGATAAAATCATGCAACAGGCCAAAAAGAAAAATCATGATGAACACTATGCCATGGTACGGCAATATATTCAGTCCCAACTTAATAACAATATTGAAATCCAAGATAAACGCCTGTTTGCATAGTATTTATTTTAGGGAGCTTATAAGCTCCCTTTACTTTTAACTCTGAGATTTTGCCCCATGTCACCAAAGTTTAATCAATATCTCAATAATACTGACAATATAGTCTTCTTTGATGACTATGCAGCAGCGGCTATGCAAGATGATGACATAAGCCAGCTAGTTAATAATGCTACAGATACTCAGAGTAAGCTCAATGCTTTTGCTTCCTTACAAGGCCATTTTGTCTTTGATGGTAATAATGGTCTATTTTTGCTTGATGAGGTTTGTTGCGCTATTGTATGCGTAGAAGATCACCATCAATGGCATCCAGTTCAGGATGTCATTAAATATAGCAGTAATTTTGATATTCACCGCTTTGCTATTAATACCACTAGCAATACTTTAGGCGATACCATTTTTGAGCGTATTAATATTATTGATGGCCCTTACCGTGGTCAAACCTTTATTATTCAAGGTTCAGTACTAGAGCGCAGCCCCAGTGGTCAGGCCTTATGGATTGTAGGAACCATCTCTCATGAGATGAGTCCATTTAGTGAATTTTTAGCCCGAGAAATGTCAGGTGACGGCCTTTTTATGTGGGAAGGAGTAGATAATAATATTGTCTGCTCGGCTTCTATGCTTGATATGCTCGGCTATTGCGAACATGCATTTCCTAATAATTTAATAGATTTAATTAATGAAATAGTTCACCCTGACGACAATGATTTCTTATTGATTATGCGTCAATTTAGATTGTCCAATCAATACGGCAACTATTTTGAAAGCTGCTTACGCTTAAAGCATAAGAAGGGTCATTATATTTGGACTATTTTTAGAAGCTTAATTCAAGAGCGTGATGCCAACGGGATAGGCATTAAAGGCATAGGCTCTATTACTGATATCAATCTAGTTAAAGATAGCTTTGAAAACATTAAGCTCATGTTATTTACTGACTCTTTAACTGGCTTGCATAATCGTAACTACTTCCAGCAAAACTACATGCGCTATGAAGCAAAAAAATTACACCCTTTATCTGTAATTTATCTTGATGTTTCTGGACTCAAACTTACCAATGATATTTTGGGCCATAGTTATGGTGACTATTTACTAACTAAAACAGCAGATATCGTAAAAGAGGCTGTACGAAATGCCACTGGCACTGATATCAATAACCAAGATTACGAACACCATCACCACGATGGCGTGTCGCCTTCTCCTTTACCAGAGCACTTCTTTGGTACCAATGATGAGTGGAACGATGGCGAATTTTGCGCTGTAAACTCTCAAATGTTAGGTAATAGCACTGCCTTTAAAGCCCCTGCTGAGCCAACTGAGCCAACTGACAGCCAAGAGCCTAATGAGGACGATAGCTATTCTACTCGCCCTGAAACGGCTCCTGTAATAGAGCTTAACTTAGATGTAGACCCAAGCTACGTTACTTCAAACGATGATATAGGACAAACCGATCCGCTTACTTTTGAGGACTTTAGTAAAGTATCTTTAGACTTTGCTTTAGAAGATGACTTTAATATCGAAAACATTGAGCTGTTACGTCTAGCAGGCGATGAGTTTTTACTTATCTTACCTAAATGCCCAGAATCAGTAGCCCAACGTGTGCTAATGGAAATTATTAAGCTTAAAGATGAGCTTAATGACTACAATAAAAATAACGTAGCCATAGTAGATAGACCAGTACCTTTATGCTTTGGCATTGGCAGCGCTACTTTAGGCGAAAATGGCTTGGAGCACGACCATCTTAAGAACGTAATTGAGCGCGCTGACCATCGTATGCAAGAATGCAAAGAGCAATTACGCAAGCACGACCACAAAATTCTCAAGCGCTATTTTGAAAATAAAAAGGGTCGCCCTATTTCTATGCGAGATGAACGCCGAGTTAACGTCCTGAGCGAGGATGACCGCATCAAGCTGCGTCGTACCCGTATCAACAATATGATGTCCTAGCAGCAGCTAAGCTGCGCTTAGCAGCGCCCGCCCTGCACCTTACTGCGCTGTACGGCGCTTGCGCTAAGTGCCACCAGCGCCACTAGCGCTGGCAGCTGATAGCGCTGTGCGCTGATAGCACACTAGAGCTACAAAGCTCTTAGTGATATGGTGGGGCTCTTAGCTGGAAATAAAAAAGCCCCTGTAAGGGGCTGTGTTTTAGTTAAGATAGCTTAAGATATCGGTAGCTTTAGGCAAAATAAATTCAGTATCGATATCCTCAAGAGCATAATAATCGCACACTCCCGTTAGTACTCCTAACTCATGGCATTTGGCATTACGGAACATTTGGATATCAAGTAAAGCATCACCTACGCCCATAATGTGGTTAACGCTAATACCTGATTGAGCACTAATTAGTTCAATCATGTCAGGATTAGGCTTGGTGCGACAAGTATCGCCTGTACACACAATAGAAAAATATTGCTTGATATTAGGCACATCATCTAAAAAGCGATCTACACCCACTTTAGATTTACCAGAGGCAATAGCCAATTGGTAACCCTTAGCGTGTAAAGTAGCTAAGAGCTCCTCAGTACCCTCAAAAAGCTTAGTAACATTGATATCTTTACTTACTGAAAAAGTATCACGGTATAGCTGGGTTACCTCTAAAGCTAAGCGCTCATCACTAGGATCAGGCAACAAACTTTGAATGCCTAAAGCCAAGCTCATACCAATAGTACCCTTAATGGCCTCAGGACTAGGGATAGGTAAATTAGCGTGCTCAAAAGTACGAGTAAAACATAAAATGATTTGCTCGATGCTATCAGTTAAAGTGCCATCGACATCAAAAGCAAAGAGCTTAACCTGACTTAGAGTTTGAGCTAAACCATCATCGATACGTAAAGACATAAATTTGCCCTATAAACAGTAAATTGTTAAAGCTTATTGCTGAGAGCGTAATACCTCTAATACAGCCTCTAACTCACTTGGTAACGGAGCCTCTACTTTTTGCACACGATTAGTAGCAGGATCAATGAAACTTACTCTAAAGGCATGTAAGAACATACGGTGCATACCCAAGCTCTTTAAATAAGCATTAAAGGCCTTATCACCATACTTATCATCACCACCTACAGCATGTTTAACATAGGCACTGTGAACACGAATTTGATGGGTACGACCAGTATGAGGCATAGCAGCCATTAAAGTAGCAGTGTCACCAAAGCTCTCTACAATGTCATAGCCAGTAGAAGATGGAGCACCCTCTTTAAAGTTAACCTCCACCATACGCTCACCAGAGCGTAATTCATTACGAACTAAAGGAGCATTAACTAAATTGACCTTACGATCCCATTTGCCAGGAACCAAGGTTAAATAGCGCTTTTTAACTACACGGTTACGAAACTGCTCATGTAAGTTACGTAAAGCTGAACGGCGCTTAGCAATAATCAAAGCACCTGAAGTTTCACGATCCAAGCGGTGAGCTAACTCTAAAAATGTTTCTTGAGGATATAAAGCTCTCATAGCCTCAATCAAGCCAAACTCAATACCAGATCCACCATGAGCGGCTAAACCTGCTGGCTTATCAACCACAATCAAGAGCTCATTTTCAAATAAGATACGATTTTTGAGATCTTGTACTAAATGCAAATTACTTGAAGGAATGGTAACAGGGCCAGAGCTTACTCGTACAGGAGGAATTCTAATCTCATCACCTGCTTTAAGCTTGTAAGAAGGACTGACACGACCTTTATTTACTCTTACCTCACCACGGCGCAAGATGCGATAAATCATGCTTCTTGGAACACCTTTGAGGACACGAGCTAAATAGTTATCAAGACGCTGGCCATCATCATCGTAACTAGCGGTCTTATAAGTAACCTTTAACTGTTCCTGACTGTTTGGCTCTGCCATCTTAAAATCCCTCAATTAATATAGGACATATTCTTTAGATAATTACGTCCCCAGACACTGTTTTGTGTAGGCCGACAATATTGTAAAACGGCTTATTTTAGCAAAGTTCCACCCTACTCTCTAGCATAAGCTGTGATAAAGCTAAGGATTTAGTGCGTTAATAGCAGCTTGCACATTAAGACTCAACCAGAGGCGCTATAGTATTTTCTCTACCAAAACTCATATGACACCGCCCATCCTACCACCATCCTAACTTGCAGCTCTACAATGCACATCACCACCCTTTTCCTGCCTGCTAGCTGGCTAGCTTGGCTAGCTAGCCAAGCTCTTCCTGGCAGTCTGCGCTGCCTGGCCGCCTGCCCAGTTCTGCCAGGCAGCTGGCAGCCTGCCATGCCATGACCTGGCCAGACATGACCTGCCTGATGCCTTGGCATGCTTGATATCTTGGGATGGCAGGATGAAGTAAATTGCTTGAGCTCAGGGAGGCGAGGCTTTATTTCCTCATTAATAAAGTACATTAAGTTTATTTTTTTATGAGCCTGATAAGGGGGCTTGTCTAAGCGCTATTTTCTAAAGTTTTTTAGTAATTATGTGGAGGTAGATAATTAAATATCTTGTATCAATGATGAGCTTTGTAAGATAATATGCCATGTTGCGGCAAGTTAACGGTGGTCTTTAAGACACGACCCCTTTACTTTGCCTAGTGGCGCTCTGTATGGCACGGCCATACGTCGCAAACTAAAGAGAATTACTGTGTTCTTAGTAACGAGTCAGGAGCTAAAACTTATAAATAAGTTTAATCCTGAACCATGAGCAAACGTGATCATAAGGTGTGACTTGAGCACATATTGGAGCTTAAGAAACTCAAAACAGATCTACTTTGCTTTGATGTTAAATCAGCTCCCTTACTTTAAACCTTTTATAGGCGTAAGCAGGGGATTTTTTTTGTAAATAATATATAGTTTTGTAAAGCTTATGCTGTTTTACAGCTAACAATGCTAGTGTTACTTATTTGTATTAAGTAGGCCTAGCCAATTGCAAAACACCTAAAGCTAGAACGTTACAGCACTAGATTAAACTGTGATCTTGGCTCTTAACCAAGCAGGATCATAATTAAGAGAGTGATTAGTTTTCTTTATAGTAGCGATAAAGAGTCGACACGGTTGCTCCATCAAGCCCCCTCTTCTAAGAAGATAAGGCGCGCTTGTTGTAGCTTATTACAAATTTCAATACTTATAGGATCAGAAAACTCCTTTGCGCCTAATTCCTGTAGTTAATGGGTGAATTTTCAGCTATTACCAGGGTGCGCCCAGTTTCTCATTGTGATTTTTATTGCTTAATAGTTAGGACTTTAGTCCTACACTAATGTTCACTGCTTTAACCTATGTCATAGCCATGTGCTAGCCATAAATTAAAGTTAATAAACAATAGGCCCTTAACAAAATTTAACTTTCCATTTTATAAGGACAAGACTTTGCTATCTTATAAGTAATTGTAAGCTCAATCTTAAATATCCCTCCTAACTTATACTTAGGATGATGATAGTTATTGGCTGGCAATTACAAGCTTTATTTGCGTAGTAACTTGCGTTAATTTTGTCTATTAAGCATGAAAGCATTGCTATTTTTTAAGCAGAAGCTGTGTTCTGATTTCTAGGAAGGATTGCCGTATAAGGATCTTTTCCGTGAAAAGAATGCTTATCAACGCCACGCAAGAAGAAGAAGTGCGTGTTGCGCTTGTCGATGGTAATAAACTTTATGACCTCGATATTGAATCACCTCAACATGCCAATAAGAAGGCCAATATTTATAAGGGTGTTATCACTCGTATTGAGCCAAGCTTAGAGGCTGCTTTCGTAGACTATGGCGTAGAGCGTCATGGCTTTTTACCTTTAAAGGAAATTGCCCGTGAGTACTACCCAGAAGGCACCAACTTTAGCGACCATAGCCAATTAAAGTCTGCTCTTAAAGAGGGACAAGAGGTTATTGTTCAGATTGAAAAAGAAGAACGTGGTCAAAAAGGTGCTGCTTTAACTACCTTTATTTCCCTTGCAGGTTCTTATTTAGTTTTAATGCCTAATAACCCACGTGCTGGCGGTATTTCTCGTCGTATTGAGGGTGAAGAGCGTGCTGAAATTCGTGCTGCTTTTGAGGGTATTGATATTCCTCACGGCATGGGTGTAATCATTCGTACTGCTGGTGTAGGCAAGAGCTCTGAGGAACTTTCCTGGGACTTATCTATTTTAACTAAGCTTTGGGAAATGATTAAAAAAGCTGCCTCCACTAAAAAGGCTCCTTTTTTAATTCACCAAGAGTCTAGCATTGCCATTCGTGCTATTCGTGACTACTTACGTCCTGATATTGGCGAAATTTTAGTTGATAGCAAAGATGTTTATGAGCACATTGTTCATCACATTAAATTAGTACGCCCAGAATTTTCTGAGCGTGTTCGTTTATACCGTGGCGACATTCCATTATTCTCTAAATATCAAATCGAAAGCCAGATTGAATCAGCTTACTTACGTGAAGTACGTTTACCATCTGGTGGCGCTATTGTTATTGACCCTACCGAAGCTCTTACCTCTATCGACGTTAACTCAGCTAAGGCTACTCGTGGCGGCGATATTGAAGAAACTGCGCTACAAACTAATATTGAAGCAGCAGAGGAAATTGCTCGTCAATTACGTTTACGAGACGTAGGTGGATTGGTTGTTATCGATTTTATCGATATGAGCCCAATCAAGAACCAAAGAGAAATTGAAAATCGTATGCGTGAGGCATGCCGTCAAGACCGTGCTCGCATTCAATTTTCTCGTATCTCCCGCTTCGGTCTTTTAGAGATGTCTCGCCAAAGATTGCGTCCATCTTTAGAGGAATCATCAAGCCACGTATGTCCAATGTGTCAAGGCCAGGGTACTATTAGAGATACTGCGTCTTTGGCGTTATCGATCATGCGTCTGGTCGAAGAAGAAGCACATAAAGAGCATACAGGCGACGTCATGGCCTTTGCTCCAGTTGAGATCGCAACTTTCATTTTGAATAACAAGCGTCGTCAACTAGAAAATATTGAAAAGAATACTGGCATTAAGGTTACTGTAATTCCAGATCCTCACATGATGGCCCCTAGCTATGAGGTTCACCGTGTACTAAACAGCGCTCAAAGCTTACCTTTAGACTGCTCTAAGGATGACCCATCCGAGCTCTTACGTGAGCGTGCTGCTAAGGCCCGTGCTCAAATTCAAGATAGCATGCTCCGCCGTGAGTTTGCTAACAAGAAGCAACAGCAGCCAAGTGCTAAAGAAACCCCTATGGTTTATACCGAGGATATTACTATTAACTCTCCAGCCCCCAATGCTTTAGAGTCCACTGGTGATAACCCTCATACCATACAGGTAAAAAATGCTAACACCACCCAAAATCCCAATTTAAGCCCAGTTCATGTAACTGATGGTGGGTCAAGCGATGGTTCTAGCGGTGGAGTTTTCTCTAAACTCTTCTCCTTTATCGGTAATATCTTTAAAGGTGGTGACGTGCCAGCTCAAAATAAATCTGCAAACGGCAATACTAAGGATAAAGCCCCTGAGGGTTCAGACAATGCCGTAGGTGGTCGTGATAACTCTAATTCACGTCGCAATCCTAATAACCGTCGTAACAATCAAAAACGCCGCTCCGACCGAGCCGAGCGCCCAGAGCGTGGCGAACGCCCTGAGCGTGGCGAGCGCTTAGACCGTTCTGAGCGTGATCGTCGCAAGAGTGAACGTTTTGAAAAGGCAGAGCGCCAAAACCGCTCCGAGAGAAACATGCGTGATGAGCGCATGGAACGTCCAGAGCGTCCTGAGCGTAGCCCTCGCGAGGAGCGCATGGAGCGCCCAGAGCGTATGGACAGAGCCGAACGCCCAGAGCGCAGCCCACGTGACGAGCGTGCTGAGCGTCCTATGCGTGAAGAGCGCCCAGAGCGTATGGACAGAACTGAGCGTCCAGAGCGCAGCCCACGTGATGAACGTGCTGAGCGCCCTATGCGTGATGAGCGTAATTCCTTTGAGGATATTAGAGCAGATCAAGAGTTGTTTGCCGCCTCACAAGGTGACTTACCAATGGACAATTTAGAGCAAGAGCGCTCTGAGCGTCCTGCACGTGGCGAGCGTGCCCGTAAAGAGCGCACCCGTCCTGAGCGTAGCGAGCGTACCCGTAAGGAGCGTCCAGCCCGTGAGGATCGTCGCTCTAAGAAGGTAGAACGCACTAAGCCAAAGATTGCTCTTAATGCCCATACTGTAGGCTTTAATGACCTTGAGAGCTTTGATGTTGCTAACTTAACTATTAGCAAGAACTTTACCTTTAGCGAGCAAGACTTTACTTGTGCCCCTATGGGTCAAGGCCCTGATGTTCAACTACCATTTGAGCAAGCCACTCAAGCTCGTGCTTATGAGGATGGTTACGACTTTAACAAGGACGATTCAGCTGGTGGCTATAATGATGCTGCTGTTTCTGCTGAGGTTTCTACCATCTCAGAGCCTGCTGCTATTGAACTTGCCTTTAGCCAAGATCATGAAGCCCGTGACTTTGAAGCTGGTAATGAATTTGTAAAGTGTGAGCGTGCTGGTGGTTTACATGCAGCCTTACGTCTTGAGAGCAGTGAAGCTGCCCTTTCTATGGACGACGAGCAAGCACAACAGCTCTTACACGAGCACTTCTTTACCCGTCCAGAGCCAACAGGTGCAACTTTAAGTGAGTTTGACCCTAATGGTGAAGCCAAGGCTAAATTAGCTAAAGCTCGTGCTGCTTTAAGCCCAGCCATCTCTAACTGCGATGCTCCTGTTGCTAAGGCAGAAACTCAAGCTTGCGAGGCTGAGGCTGTAGCAATTGATTCTCCAGAGGCCCAAGAAGCTTTACAGATGCAAGAAACTACAGAGGCTACCGAAGCTCAAGAGCAAGTAGTTATTGAGGTTAAGCGCAATAACAGCCGTGCTAAAGCTCAAAAGTCTGAGCGTACCCCACGTCACAATAAAGCTAAGCAAGCTGTAGAGGCAGATTCAGAGGCTGCTGTAGAGAAAGCTCAAAACGATGATGTTTCTGCTAGCTTGGATGCTTTACTAAGCTCTAATTCTTTTATTGATGACTTTGAGGGTGATGATGATGGCCGCCCACGTAAAAGTCGTAAGCAAGAGCGCACTGCCTCTAGACGAGGTAAGAAGGCTGAAACTTTAGAAACTACAACTAGTGAAATTGAAGAACAACCAGTAATGGAAACTGAAATTTCTGTAGTTGATGAGGTTATTGAGTCTCCAGAGCCACGCAAGCACATTGCTCAGGTTTACGAAGAGACTGATGCTGACGACACCTCTGATGAGTTAGAGCCATATGAGAGCCCTTATGAGCGTTCTCGTCATGTGAGTGACTTTTGGTCAGCCGACCGCAAAGACCGACTCTCAGCCCGTTATGCCCGTGTAATGCGTGATGATAATGTTGAAGAATTCGACCACGATGCTCGTACTCGCAACATTAGAACTACCATTACTGAGGCCGTCTCAAGTTTTGATGATAGCTCTATCTTAGATAGCACTATTATTGATAACTCTAAGTATAAGACTGAGTCTGACCTTGCAGACGAAGATAGAGAAGACATTATTGAGGCTAAGTTTAAGTCCATTACTAAGGCATTTAATTATGATGAGGCCCTAGCTGACGCTATGGACACCGATCAGGAATTGCTTGACCCTCAAGAGGACGATAACCAGCAAGAAGAGGAAGTAGAAACTCCAGCTCCTAAGCGTAAGCGTGCTCCTGCTAAAAACAAAAAGGTAGAAGAAGCACAGCAAGAGAGCACTATTGATGCTTCTGACTTTGATTTTGCTGCCCACCAAGAGGTGCAAAATAAGTTAGACAACGATATGGAAGCTTTTGCTCAATCTTTAGCTCAAAACACTCATAAATCTGATGAGGATGACTTCTCTAAGTCATTAAACCAAGCTTATCAAGAGTTTAAAGAGAAATCTGACAACTAATTTAAGCTAAAAAACTCTAAAGCCAGCGCTCCTCCATAAGCCCTGGCTTATCCCAAAGCCCTTAAACTTAAAAAAGTTTAGGGGCTTTGCTTTTTCTCCCCATGCCCATCCCTTGGCCACGCTTTGGCCATGTTCTAGCCCTAGCCCATGCCCAACCACTGCCAACACTCTACCAACAACCTATCAACGCTTTGCCAAAACTATAAACACAACCTACCAACGCTTTGCTGCACTGCGCTGCCATGCATTGCCCTGCCAGGGCTATGGCCCTAAGTTAATGTTCCTATTACTATCTACAGCCTTAAAGTAAAAAGGCAAAAAAAATGGCCATACTGAATATATGGCCAATTTTTTTTGAGCTAACTTAGAGCTCAAAGTGGTGTTCAATTCTTAAAGCTTTAGCATCTACCTGCAGCTTTTAGGAGGGCATTGCAATTGCCTTTGTTAGCAGGTGTAGCGGTGCCATCCTTTGAAATCTTGGTGCAAAGAGCATCTGATGTAATAGCAACAGCAGAAGTAAAGTAACACTTATAGCGATTACCTTTCTTGTCATAAACATCGAAATTAACAGCGTCTATGCCACCTTTTACAGAGTCCTTATCAAGTGTCAACTGAGATTTGTCGATGCCTATGGCACTCTCAGCTTTATCAAGGTAACTATCATCAGATGTGATTCCTTGTGAAACCATGCCACAGCCATTTAAAAATAAAGCTACAGAAGTAGCTGCCAAAGTTTTTACCACTAAACTATTCATATATGATCCATAAAAATGCACTATACCTTTAGTACAGCACGTAAAAATCGATTTTCTATTAATTATATCTAGGCAAAATTGATACCAAATTTCACTTGCTATTTTTTACTGACCCTACTTACATCTATTATGCATTACTCTTCAAAGTGCCTTGCCTAATAGTAAAAAACTTTCCAAATATCTCTTAGAGAGCCTTGTACAAATTATCAGCTCTAAAAGCCTTTATGTAGGGCAGGACAGGCTTTTAAGGGCCCTAAAAACACAAAAGGCTTTAACCTACGAGGTTAAAGCCTTGAGCCTAAACAATGAGCTTATTATTGCTTAGCGTAAGATGCCTGGAAGATTTGGAGCATCACAAACCTTAGCTAAAAGGTTCTTTACAATATGAGCATTGCCAACTACGATATTGCCGCTCTTAGAGAAATTTGGAGCACCAGTAAAGTCAGTAGCAATACCACCAGCTTCACGTAAAATTAAAGAGCCAGCAGCAAAATCCCATGGCTTTAAGCCTTGCTCTAAGTAAGCATCATAACGGCCACAAGCAGCATAGCAAAGATCTAAGCTAGCACAACCAGAGCGACGTACATCTGCACATTGGTTAATTAAGCGAGTGAATAACTCCATATAAGCATCCATACGCTCACGATAACGTACAGGGAAAGCAGTGCAAACTACAGCACCATCAACGCTTTGATGATTGCCTACACGGATGCGACGGTTATTTAAATAAGCACCCTCGCCTGCGCTACCTAAGAACATCTCGTCCTTAATAGGATCAAAGACTACACCCAAGATGATACGACCCTTGTGTTGTAAGCCAATAGACACAGCACAATGAGGAATACCCTTAACAAAGTTGGTGGTGCCATCAATTGGATCGATAATCCAGACGTACTCGGAATCTTTATTACCTTGAAGACCACCTTCCTCGCCTAAAACAGCGTGGTCACGGTAGGACTTTAATAAAATAGAAGTAACAGTATTTTCGCACTCACGATCAATATCAGTTACTAAGTCGTCTTTGCGCTTTTCCTCTACAGTAAAATTATCCTGACCGAGGTTACGAGCAATGACCTTACCAGCAGCACGTGCGGCACGTTCTGCAATATTAAGCATTGGATGCATGTTAAAGAGCTCTCTTGGTTAAACAAAAGTGCTTTATTATACAAATTTGCAAGCCTTTGATATCACATTTTTTTAAATTTTTTTCAATTATTATGAGTAAACTAACTATTGCCCTGCTACAGATTTCGCCATGCTCAAGCTTAAAAGAAAACCTAACTAAAGGCATCAATGCTTGTTTGGCAGCTAAACTAGGTGGAGCTGATATTGCCCTATTTCCAGAAATGTATAGCAATGGCTATGATATATACGATCGTAAATTTGACGATTGGAAACAGGAAGCTATTACCCTCAATGACGATTTTGTCCTAACTTTCCAAGAGCTATCAAAACAACTTAATATGGCCATTGGCCTTACCTTATTAGAAAAGATTTCTTATAGCCAATATCCACAGAACACTTTGGTACTGTTTGATAGAAAAGGCAGGCGAGTACTTACCTATGCTAAGGTGCATACTTGTGATTTTGATGTTGAGCGCTACTTATCGTCAGGTGAAGACTTCTATGTATGCGATCTTGATACCGATTGTGGTACAGTCAAAGTAGGAGCCATGATTTGCTATGATCGTGAATTTCCTGAAAGCGCCCGCATTCTCATGCTCAAAGGAGCTGAGTTAATCCTAGTGCCTAATGCTTGTCCTATGGAAATTAATCGTATCTCCCAACTACGAGCACGTGCCTTTGAAAACATGCTGGCCGTAGCAACATGCAATTACCCCATCAATGTGCCAGACTGTAATGGCCACTCTACTATATTTGATGGTGTGGTCTATAAAAAGAATGAAAATGAATCCCGTGATACTTGTATTTTACAGGCCCCTGAGAGTGAAGGTATTTACTTAGCTACCATAGATTTAGATGAGCTTAGAGAATATCGCAATAATGAAATACATGGTAATGCTTATCGTAAGCCTGATAAATATCAGCTCTTAGTCAAAAAGATTTAGCTTAAATTACCTTTATTAATTGCTACCCCTTGATTTAAACTTTACTAGACCCCACTATCATTTCCAGCAATAGCAAATTTCACTATAGTACCCAAATATGAAAGACTTAAAAAATAATCAGCTCTATCAAAAAATTAGTAATAGCTTTAACGGCGCAGGCTTTGAGGAGAACATTGCCACTACTCAAGGTTTTATTTTAGGTGTCATTTGTCGTGGCCATGGTGCTTCTGACAATAAGGCTTTGACCCTTACTTGCGAAATTTTAAATGGCGGTAACGCTGTTGGCGGTAGCGGCATTGCTCTTTTTACCACTATGCTTATCGAGCTTGAGCGTCAATTAAAAGACCAAAAGGTAGAACTCTTTATTCCAACTAAAAAAGAGCAGGCACAAAAATCAGTACGCTTACAAACAGCTGCTGATATTGCCTATGGCTTTATGCTCGGCTTATGCTGTGAGGGTAATCCTGTGGCAGGTTCTATTGTTGATAGTGACTATGTAGAGAAAAACGCCAATCTCAAAGACTATATGAAGTTTATCGACTTTTTCAAGGAAATCGATGTTAATGATGACTTCTCAGAGGATGACTTTAATGATGTAGTGGAGAACTTACACTCCATGATTCAAGAAATTTATACTCTGCTCAATAAATAAAGCCCTCCCCAGCACTAAATTGGCTATGAGCCAGCAAAAAGCCTTGGCTCTTTGCTGGCCCTTGGGCCTTGGCCACAAGCCAAGGCTCATGGCCCAGGGCCAACAAGCTCTCTCCTGGGCTGAGCACTTCCATGCCTATTTTATGGAGTGCAAGCTTTGTCCTGCCTGCCTACATACCTGGCAGGCGGGCAGGCGGGCTACCTACCTGGCTAGCCAGCTAGCTGGCTGTTAGCTACTGGTAAGTTCACTCTCAAGATCTCGACCAGGCTTTAATAAGAGCACTAGCTCTAAAGCTTTCATCCTATCTCTTAATACGGCAGCCTCTTCAAATTTAAGATCGCGCACTAATTCCAACATTTGTTTTTGAATAAGCTCAATTTCTTTGCTTAACTCTTGGGCTGTTGGCAAGTAGCGGGCACTGATTGGATCTTTTAATAGGTCACGAATGGCCTTTTCATTGAGCAAGGACAAGGCTTTAATATCAAATACTTTGTTAGTGTCACTAGCTTTTTGATTAGAGCGCTTGGTACCTTTAAGGCTATCGATACCATTTTGTTGCTCCCATTGAGCACGGGATTGAGATGGCATGGCTCTCTTTTCTAGAGGTACCTTAAACACCTCTGAATTGGTAATAGCCAATTCCATAACATCAACAATTTTCTTTTTAATTTGCTTAGGCTCAATGCCATGCTCTTTGTTGTACTCATCTTGAATTTGGCGGCGACGTTTTGTTTCATTAATAGTCTGAGCCATAGAGTCAGTAATTTTATCAGCATAGAAGATAGCCATGCCATCAACATTACGAGCTGCACGACCTACAGTCTGAATTAACGAACGACTAGAGCGTAAAAAGCCCTCTTTATCAGCATCTAACACTGCTACTAAGGACACCTCAGGAATATCTAAGCCCTCACGTAACAAGTTAATACCAATCAAAGCATCAAACTCACCTAAACGTAAATCTCTAATAATATCCATACGCTCTACAGCGTCGATATCAGAGTGCATATAACGCACTCTTAGGCCATGCTCGGTTAAATAGGAGGTTAATTCCTCGGCCATTTTCTTGGTTAAAGTTGTGACTAAAGTACGCTCATTTTTTTGAGCTCGCACTCTAATCTCTGACATAACATCATCAACTTGAGTAGCTACAGGACGAACCTCAATAATAGGGTCTAAAAGGCCTGTTGGTCGAATTAACTGCTCTACCACCTGCGAGGAAAGGTCAATCTCATACTGAGCAGGCGTTGCTGAAACATAGATAGTTTGCGGCTGCATACGGGCAAATTCTTCAAACTTTAAAGGTCTGTTGTCATAAGCCGATGGCAGACGGAAACCAAATTGAATTAAATTGTCCTTTCGGGAGCGATCACCTTTATACATGGCTCCAATTTGAGGAACGGTAACATGTGACTCATCGATGATTAACAAGCCATCTTTAGGCAAGTAATCAAACAGACATGGTGGAGCTTCGCCACTTTTACGACCAGTTAAATAGCGTGAATAGTTCTCAATTCCTGAGCAATACCCCACTTCATTAATCATCTCAATATCATATTGAGTGCGCTCTCTAATTCTTTGCTCTTCAAGTAATTTGTTATGAGCTAAGAAATAATCACAACGGTCTTTTAGATCTACTTTGATTTGCTCTACAGCATTAAGCAAGATATCCCTTGGCGTTACATAGTGGGTTTTAGGAAAGACAGTAAAGCGTGGTAACTGACACTCAATAGCGCCTGTTAAAGGATCAAACTTGCTAATACGATCAATTTCATCATCAAAGAGCTCTACCCTAATAGCATAGCCATCAGATTCAGCTGGGAAAATGTCAATCACATCGCCTCTTACTCTAAATGTAGAACGAGCAAACTCTATATCGTTACGTACATATTGCAAGGCCGCTAAGCGATCAATAATTTGCCTTTGAGTAATTTGCTCTCCTCGTGAGATGTGTAACATCATCTTTAAATAAGTTTCTGGCTCACCCAAGCCATAAATAGCCGATACAGAACAAACAACAATGGTATCTCGGCGCTCCATGAGGGCCTTGGTGGCACTAAGGCGCATTTGGTCAATATGATCATTGACCTTGGCATCTTTTTCAATAAAGGTATCAGTAGCTGCTACATAGGCCTCAGGCTGATAATAATCATAATAAGAAACAAAATACTCAACAGCATTATGAGGAAAGAACTCTTTCATCTCACCATAAAGCTGAGCAGCCAAAGTCTTATTATGAGACAAAATCATAGTAGGACGATTTAAAGCAGCAATGACATTAGCCATAGTAAAGGTCTTACCAGAGCCAGTTACACCTAATAAGGTCTGAGCTTTATCGCCTGCAATCACACCATTGACCAGCTTATCAATGGCTTGTACTTGATCTCCTGCTGCCTTAAAAGGTGCTACCAATTGAAAGTTATTTTTAACTGCCACTAATAATACCCTCTAGAAATATTGGCCCTATATTGTAATGATCTCAGTTCGTGATTAGCGCTTGATCTTGATAGCGCAACTCAAGAGATAGTGTAATCTGGGTCGACGTTAAGCTATTTAAATTAACTAAATTCCAACCACAGAGAGCTTTAATGTTTTTTCCATAAAAAAAACCTTGTTTTTTCGCGAATAAAACAAGGTTTCTACATATTATATTGTTGTTATAATTTTAGCACAAAATCATTCTTATGCGTAAACATCAACAGAAGAGCCAACGCTGCCAGAGGCCTTTGGAGCAGAAGCGTTGATTTGCTCAACTGACTGAGCGGTGCTCTCAAGTAACTGTAAAGCTGCTTTGCCCTGCTGTTCGGTGGCACGCTTAGTCATGGCTACGCTTAAAGCCTCAAAACCAAAGTTTGCGCTGGTACCAGTAATGCTGCTCATGGTTATCTCCTAATAAGAAGCAATTTCATATTGTTTTTAACGGCAAAAATAGCCTCAATTTTTAGTAAAAATTCTAGCCACTTTCACCGCATCAACGAAGAACATACTAAGATCCAAGATTTCCTGAATCACAAGTATTATAGCTAAGCAATATATGTACAAACTTAGAATCATGCTTATCTATACGAAAATTTTTACTTAATTACAAAAAAAATGCTCAACCTAAAGCTTAAGATTGAGCATTTTTTTAAATCAAAGTTTACTAAAGCTTATAGCTTGCAACTTATAGCACTGCACCTAACTCTTGACGTAAGGTAGCAGCAGCACCCATTAAGCCAGCCTTTGGCTCAGTAATAACGTAAGTAGGAATATTAGATAAGTAGCTCTTAAAGCGGCCCTTATCCTCAAAAGCCTCACGGAACTTAGATTCTTTGAAGAACTCTAAGAATCTTGGTACTACACCACCAGCTACATACACACCACCAAAGGTACCTAAGGTAAGAGCTAAGTTACCACCGAAACGACCCATTAAGCGGCAGAAGGTGCTTAAAGCCTCTAAACAATCAGGATCTGGGTTAGCACTTAAAGCAGAAGCGGTAATATCAGCAGGAGTAAGACCAGTTCTTAAACGCTCATTACGCATAGCAATGGCCTCATAGAGGTTTAATAAACCAGGGCCTGATAACACACGCTCAGCTGAAACGTGGCCAATACGAGCACGTAAGGCAATTAAAATCATATCCTCTGACATATTGGCAGGAGCTAAATCAACGTGACCACCCTCGCCAGAAAGAGGGATCCAGCGATCACCACTCTTAATTAAGTGAGCTACACCTAAACCAGTACCAGCACCATATACAGCAATAGGAGCATCAGCTACTGGTTCGCCCTCACCAATCTTAACCATAGACTTTTTATCAATACAGGTAACTGACATACACATGGCAGTAAAGTCATTAATAACTAACAAAGTTTCTAAGCCGAGATTTTCCTTAAGCTCTCTTTTAGAAAACTCCCAAGGATTGTTAGTCATCTTGATATAGTCTTGATTTACAGGGCAAGCAATTGCGATACAAGCAGCATTAAACTGAGCCTTAGTCTCTTGTCTAAACTTCTGAATAACAGACTCTAAAGAATCATTCTCCAAAGCAGAGTAAATAATAGGATCAGATAAAGAACCATCTGCTAAATTACAAATAGCTAAACGGGCATTGGTACCACCAATATCACCAACTAAAGCTTGACCTGTTAAAGTAGTCATAAAAAACTCCGCAAATCCAGACTTGCAAAAAAACACAAACACAACTAAAACATTGTTTTAAACAATAGTTAGATATTAGCAAAAGCAAAGATAAAGCGCTGGCTCATTTTGCAAAATTGTAAAGAATGAAAACTATTAAGGTTAATATAGTGTACAAATACTAAAAAACTTATTAATCCCCTGCGCTTTATTCCTATCTTAAAAAGAGTGCAAATAATAGCAATATAGTGTTATTAGTTTCATAAAAGCTTGTCTTAGAGCTTTAGCTTCTTAAGGTTAATATGGTGCATTAGCAAAAGCGCAAAACAAGGCACAGCGCACAGTCATACTAGCTTCAATTAAGCTCAATCTTTTAGCCATCCATATATTAGAGATTAACCATGAATCAGCACATAAGTGTTGCACTATATTTTGCATTCATGGCTTAAAAACCATAGTTTAATGGCACTACAATTTTAGCCCCTGGTTATGCACGTATATTATTTATACATACCATGCAAAAGGCAATAAAAAAGGCCAAGTTTCGCGCTTGACCTTTTTTTAAATAGGAGGATTGTCTATGAAAAGGAGTTAAACTATGAGTTTAGTTAGTTTCAAAACGACCACTTTGCTCTGTTCGTTTCGATGGGTATATGATACCAAATTTGAGACTTGGATCAAGCTTTTTATAAAATTTTTTTTAAAGATTTTTTACCTGTTATCGGTAACACTTTTTCTTGCAAAATCTGATTGCTTAGCCATTTATATGCATTTTAAGGCCTTATAAAAAATTTTTTAATGATACAAATGTTACAAAAAATTGCCTACTTATGGTCTTTTTTGCGTATTTGACAAAGCCAAAATAAAGGCAAATTTAATTTAAGTTTGCTTCTTTGCATGATTGCAACAATTTTTTGCATTGTTATTACATTTTCGCTATCACTAAGTACTGCTTAAAGATTAAAGCAACGAGCGGTAAACAAAAATGGTAAACTTATGCCCACATTTCATGGTTGTAAGGATGTTTTGTTGTGATTAACAAGTTATGCCTCTTCTTAGGCACTACTATCTTACTTAGCTCCCTATTCTCACTTAGTTATGCATCTTCTTTTGCTCAGCTTGCCCAGGCTGAAACTAGCGCTACTGCCACTGCTGCTGCTACAGATGCCTCAACTGCAGCTGCCACTGCAGCCACTGCAGCCTCTGCTGCTACGGAGCAGAGCGAACAAACTCAAGCTCTAGCAGCGCCCGCACCAGAGCTTAACAAGCAGCACGAGAGAGCCATGGCAAACTCAATAGTATGCTTGCCTATAATGACTCATGAGCAGGTGCCTTTATATATTCGCCCGCAACAGTGTTATGAGCTTCAAGGCGGTAATGTCATTAATGGTAATCTTACCGTTCAAGGTAAACTCTTTATTAAGGCAGGCCGCAAGGTTTCATTAACCTCAGGCAATAGTATTACTGTTAGTAATGGTGGCCAATTTGAAATAAGAGGTGAGCTTGATTTAAAAGAGCGCAGCGCTATTAATATTGATCATAATAGTAGCTTTAACTGTACTGGTTTACTGTATATGAGTCAGGGCAGTCAATTTAATACCCGTGGCACCACTGAAATTAAAAATTTAGGCAAAATTTTGATTGAGCCTAATAGCCAAATTATTTTTAGTGATCTTACTAAATTTCGTAATAGCGGTCAGATAGCTTTAAATACTGCTATTTGGGAAGTACGCAATAAAGGCGAATTGAACAACTCAGGTACTATAGATTTATTAGATGGCTCACGCTTACAATTCCTTGATAAAAGCAAATTTATCAATGCAGGAAAAACTAATTTAAACGCTCAAAGCCAATTGAGCTTTATTGATTATGCTCGCTTTGAGAGTAGACGTATGTTTGCTCCTAAAGGCATTGTTACTTTAGCTCGCAATAGCGTGTTTGAAAATTTAGCTTCTTTTAAACAGCAAAAAGGCTCCTCGCTCATCATTCGTGACAATGCTCAATTACTCAACAATCATACCTTTGAGTTGTCAGGAGCGGCCACCTTTACTGGTAGTGCACGTATTCTTAATGATGGTGTCTTTGCTGTTAAAAAAGCTGCCCAAGTTCATACTGAGCAAATGGCAGTCATGATTAATACTGGCACCTTTAGAAACGAAGGTGGTGCCTTTACCATTGATAATCAAAACAACTTTATCAACGACAACATTGTCTCAGGCCACGAAAGCCGCACCCAAGGCCGTCACCGCCTCTAAATATTACGCCCAAGCTATCTGTTAGCTTGGGCTACACCTCCAGCCCTACCCTAAAAACCCACCATACTCACAGCACTTTTGCTGTTAGAGCAGCTAAACCATACCTTAGCCAAATCCCTCTTACCTTTAGTCTGTAGCACTACTACTTATTAACAGCCACCACGATTTAAGCTTTGCTAAATGTATTGCTACCTAGGCTAATACTATAGCTGTGGTTATGTACCTTATAAGCTCTATTAGGCAGTGGCCTCATTGGCCTTACTTTTGGGAAAGGGCATGGTGCTTTGTGCACGTATTTCATGAGAGTAAGGGGAGTTTTTAGGGGCAAAATTGTGAAGTAAATCGGAATATTACGCAAAAATCGCAAACGGTTACGGTATTTTTTATCGCTTAGGCTTATAATCAAAATATGCAGTTTAATACTTCAAATTTTAAAGGTCAGCTCTTTTAGGGAAATTGCGTATAAGCACCCATAGGCAAACAAGAGCTACCGTGATTAAAACTGCACTTGTCATCAGGTAGTTTGCGTTTTTTTGTTTTCTTGAGGTTGTTATGCTTGAAGAGTTAAAAGAGCAGGTTTTTAAAGCTAATCTAGATTTACCTAAGCATGGTTTAGTTACTTTTACTTGGGGTAATGTTTCTGGTATTGACCGTGAAAAAGGCTTAGTTGTAATCAAGCCATCAGGCGTTGATTATGAGACTATGAAAGCCTCTGATATGGTGGTCGTAGATCTTAAGACTGGTAAAAAGGTCGAGGGTGATTTAAATCCATCTACAGATACTGATACCCACTTAGAGCTTTATCGTGCTAGTGAAGATATTAATGGTATTGTTCACACTCACTCACGCAATGCTACTTCTTGGGCACAAGCTGGTTTAGACATTCCAGCTTTAGGTACCACTGGTGCTGATTATTTCTATGGTGCTATTCCTTGCACCCGCTTAATGTCTGACGATGAAATCAATGGCCAATATGAAGCTGAGACTGGCAAAGTAATTATTGAGACCTTTAAGGATCGCAATATTAACTTCAAAGATGTACCAGCAGTATTAGTTCACTCTCATGGCCCTTTTGCTTGGGGTAAGAGCCCAGCTAACGCTGTTTACAATGCTGTAGTACTAGAAGAAATTGCTTATATGGCTTTCCACACTTTTGTACTCAAGCAAGGTTATCTCAAGCCAATGCAACAAACCCTCTTAAATAAGCATTACTTACGTAAGCATGGTGCTAATGCTTATTATGGTCAAAAAGGCCAAGAACACTAGTTAACCTCTAATCATCCTCAAATAAGTAACACGATAAAGTAGAGCTTTTGTTAAGCTCTACTTTTTTACGGCTTGTAAATAAAAAACACTCAAGGCTGCTTAATGTTGAGCACTTGAGTGTTTTTTCTTTTATTATTCAAAATGGTTTTTAAGCTTGATGATATTACCTACGATAAAATCATTGATGGAGCCTGTTCTTGTCTTGGACAAATAATCGTGCAAGAGCTTAATTGCTTGATAGCCTTGAACACGAGGCTCTTGGCAAATAACAAAGTCGATAATATCGGACTTAACCAACTCACGGGTAGTATAGATTTCATCACAAGCAATGACAAAGAACCTACCTAAAGACTCTGCAATAATAGCAGCACCTAAGCCACTAACACCTGAGCCTGATGCCATATAAATGCAATTTACCTCAGAGTGATTTCTTAAGGCTTCCATAGTAACTTGTTGAGTAGTAATGTCATTATCTTCACCCTCAACTACATCAACAATCTTATACTTACTCTTTCTTCTTTCTAATTCGTCAATAAAACCCTGAACACGAGCAGCATGGCCATGATGGCTCTTAAGGCCTACCACTACTAGTATATTAAGCTCTTGGTCAAAGCGAGACTTGTGCAATAAGGCAGCAGCTATTTCTCCTGAGCGGTGATAGTCAGGGCCAACAAAGCAGATATTTTTACAATCCTGAACCTTATTGTTAATTAATAAGGTAGGAATGTTCTCTTGCTCAAGCTCATTAATGCGCTCACGAATACGCTCATCATCTACAGTACATAAAGCTAAAGACTTACAACCTTGATCTTTTAAAGCCTGAATATGCTGTAAATGCTCTTGTACATCCCAGCCTTCAACCTCATGAAGCACTACTTCAATACCAAGATCTTTAAATTCAGCCTCAGCTTCTTTAATGCCTTGCTTGATATCATCGAAGAAAGGGCCATTAATGGAAGGTAACAATACACCAATAGTATTAAGATTCTTTTGTGCTGATAAAGCACGACCTGCTCGATTAGGAACATAGCCTAGATCTTGAGCTAATTGACGAACGCGCCTAGCTGTTTCGGCACTTACTTCGCTCTTATCATTTAGGGCACGAGATACTGTGCCAACAGATACACCAATAGCTTTTGATAAGTCTTTTAAGGTTACAGTCATGACAAAAAAATCCTCGACACTAACCTATGTGTCCCATTACGGTTGGTTATTGCAAATAAGGTCTAATTAATTTGTCATAAGATAAACAATTACAATAGCCAAAAGGACTGATACGCAACCGTTTATTTAATTGCGCCACTGACTGTTTAAATTACAACAAGTTCTTTTAAAATAGGCTTACGTACTGAGCATTATCATTGCACTTAATTAACCTTAATAAAGCATGGACATGCAACGAGAAGCCATTTTTAAATAGCAAAAAACTGTGCTTTGTTTTTTGGTGTGCACAGTGTAATTGTTTTTACGAAAAAAATTTATAGACGATAATTATTCCTAAACTATCTATAAGATAAACGCTATATTTTTCTATCTTAATAAAGCTCAGTAATTATCTATAGCAACTCCCGCAAACGATTGCGGTATATAGATAATAGCTTAAATTATGCCTGATGCGCACAGTAATTTACAAAAAATACAATCCTTAGCACAGTTTTTTGTAATTTTTTATAAAAAAACCTGCCTGCCACCTTTAAAAGCTCTTAAGGCCTATCTTTCATATGATGGTGTCACTACCACTCTTACATTCATTAAAAGCCTTTAAGGCCTATATTTCATCTGATAGTGTCACTACCCATCTTACAATCTTTAAAAGCTCTTACGGCCTTCCTTTCACCTGTCCGTATCACTACCCATCTTACAATCTTTAAAAGCCCTTAAGTCCTACCTTTCATCTGCCCGTGTCACTCCCCTCTTACAATCTTTAAAAGCCCTTAAGGCCTTCCTTTCACCTGTCCGTATCACTACCCATCTTACAATCTTTAAAAGCTCTTAAGTCCTACCCTTCATCTGTCCGTGTCACTCCCCTCTTACAATCTTTAAAAGCCCTTACGTCCTACCTTTCATCTACCTGTGTCACTCCCCTATTACGATAACTTTACTTGCCACATGAATTATTGATAAATTCATCACTTTGCTAATAAGCACACTTATGCCAATATATGTTTAGGAATTAAATTTTAGGAACTAGCAATATGGACGTAACCATTAAGCATTTACCAAATGAGCAAACTTTTGAGCTCACTATTGATGGTCATAGAGCATTTGTAACTTATGAGATTTATGATGGCGCACTTGATGTCAGAAAGACTCTAGTACCACCACCATTAGGGGGTCAAGGCTTAGCTGGCAAGTTAGTAAAAGCTGCTTATGACTTTGCTCTTGAGCAAAATTTAAAGTGCATTGGCACTTGCTCTTATGCTGTAACCTGGCTTAAGCGCCATCCTGAGTATCAGGGCAATGAGAGCAGCGATTTTGTTGAAGGCGGCTGCGCTATTGGCAAGCATAAGCAATAGAAAAAGAATGGACAAATTACCTAATTTGTCCCTTTTTTCTCTCTTAATCTAATTGACGGTCTGCTTTTAGCTGTACCACTTTAGCACCTGGTGACACATCCTCAATAACCCAGACGTTGCCTCCAATAATAGCGCCCTTGCCAATAGTAATACGACCTAAGATCGAGGCATTAGAGTAAACCACTACATCATCCTCTAAAATTGGGTGGCGAGGAATATTAAGCGGCATGCCCTCACTATCTACAGGTATGCTCTTAGCACCTAAAGTTACACCCTGATAGAGCTTCACATTAGAGCCAATAATACAGGTTTCACCGATAACTACACCTGTGCCATGGTCAATAGAAAAGCTATCGCCAATACGTGCGCCAGGGTGAATGTCGATACCAGTCTCAGAGTGGGCTAACTCAGTAATAGCACGTGGAATTAATGGCACGCCCAAGGTTAAGAGTTTATGAGCCATACGGTAATTGCTAATAGCTCTTACTCCTGGATAACAACAAATAACCTCACCAAAAGAAGTAGCCGCAGGGTCGCCATTAAAGGCTGCTCTTACATCTAAAGCTAACTTTGCTCTTAACTCTGACAAAGAACTTATGTACTGCACTGCTAGTGATTTGGCAATTTCCTTAACCTCATCATCACAGCATAAGCACTGCTGGCCTTGTTCATTGACTAAGGGGCTTAGCACTAAGCTATCTACAGCTTTACTGAGCTCTGCTTTGATAAGCTCGGTATTAGTACCCTTCTTAGAGCTTAAATTAAGACTAGATTGAGAGCTAACAGTAGTTCGAGCATGGTATTCATTATCAGCACTTTGGAAACATAAGGCTGCCGCTATTTGCTCAGTTAACAAATCATAAAGCTGCTCTACTTGCAAACCAATATGATAAGAAACAGTATGTCTGTTGATTTTAGACTTACCAAAATAGCCTGGGAAAATAATAGCTCGTGACAATTTAACAATTTCATTAATCGCACGGGCTGATGGCAATGGGTTGCCTTCTAAATGTTGTTGAAATAAGCCTCTTAAAGAATCCTCAGCTGACAAATCGCTAATCACCTGACTAAGCTTTTTAGAATAATCTACCAACTCTCAATCCTCACTCTTCATATATGTCAGAACCAAAATTAAGCTTTAACTAATCCTAAGTGCTCAAGAGCATTAAAGCAACCTAAGGAGCTAAAAATCGCCCCAAGATTTAACATTGCACCCAAAATAAGCTTATTTATTAACAATATAGGGCATAAACCTTTAACTATGGCTTATTTAGGCCTTAGAAAAGTAATTGTGATCTGCTTCAAAATAATACAAGAAAACTAAATTTGCTAACATTTTTCATGTTAAAGCACATACTGAAAAAAGACATGCTAGGATAAAAAACAAGAAAGCAAGTTTCACTAAGCATTTTCGAGCTTATTTATGAATCCTTATTGTTGTATTTGTTACTTACCGCTCATCACCTCTAACAGTTAAAGTCATATTTACTGCTAAAGGGATTAGAGCATTAGAAAAATTTAGAGGAAATTATGTCTAAGATTGCACAGAGCCTTACTTCTTTAATTGGCCGTACCCCTTTAGTTCAAATCAATACTTTAACTGCCGAGCAAGGAAGTGTGGCTAATGTTATTGCCAAATTAGAATACTTCAACCCAGCTGGCTCAGTAAAAGACAGAGCCGCTCTTTATATGATTGAAGAGGCAGAAAAAGCTGGCGTGCTTAAAAAGGGCGCAACAATTATTGAGCCTACCTCAGGTAATACAGGTGTCGGCCTAGCCATGGTAGCAGCAGTTAAGGGCTATAAACTAATCTTAACTATGCCAGAGACTATGAGTCTTGAGCGTCGTCGCTTGTTACAAGCTCGTGGTGCTAAGTTAGTATTAACCGAAGGTGCTTTAGGTATGAAGGGTGCTATTGCTAAGGCACAAGAGCTCCAAGAGCAAACTCCTAATAGCATTATTTTGCAGCAATTTGAAAACCCTGCTAATCCATTAGCTCACACTAAGACCACTGCTTTAGAGATCTTAGAAGATACCGACAATAAGGTAGATATTTTTGTAGCTGGCGTAGGTACTGGTGGCACTGTTAGTGGTGTAGGTAAGGTCTTAAAAGAAAAATTACCTCAAGTTAAAATTGTCGCTGTTGAGCCTAGTGCCTCTGCTGTTCTTAGCGGTAATAACCCTGGCCCTCACAAGATTCAAGGTATTGGTGCTGGCTTTGTTCCAAAAAATTACAACAGCTCTGTCGTAGACCAAGTTATTCCTGTTAGCAATGAAGATGCCTTTGAGACAGCTCGTCAGTTATCTTATAAAGAAGGTATTTTAGTAGGCATTTCCTCTGGTGCTGCTATGGCGGCAGCCCTATCTTTAGCCAAGCTTCCTGAAAACAAAGGTAAAAACATTGTAGTGTTACTTCCAGATACTGGTGAGCGCTACTTATCTACTGAGCTTTTTAGCTACGAAAATTAATCATTAATTATTACTCTCCCTACCTTATCAGGCCATCACGATCGCTATCGTGATGGCCTTTTAACTTGCGCCTTTTAAAAACTATTGCTCCAAATAGTATTTTCTATAATACTAAGCTAAATCAATGATTATTTTGCTAAAGTTAACAATGAGCTTATAGCAAAAAAAATTTGCTTTGGGTTGTTTTTTGCATGATATTAAACTTGCAAAATTATGATATTTTTACTTTTCGCAATAAATCTTTCATGCTCGTCAAGGCAAGAAAAATTTCCCTGCTAAGGAATGCAAAATCTTAGGCAGACGATCATTAGTTTATATGTAACGTATGCGATTCGTCCCCCGCCTCGCTTAAGCGTAGGTGGTGGCATTCTTGATACTTTATGGTAAAAATGCATATTTAAAAATCTGGCTTTGAACTAATATAAGGTTGCTAGTTAGAGAGTTTGTGGAGCATCACTATGGCACATATTAGACAGATCTTGGCTAATCTTAGTATTAGCGTCTCCGAATTTAAAAAGAACCCTAAAACTGTAGTTAAAGCAGTTAAGAGTGAGCCTATTGCTGTTATTATCAACGATAAGCCTGCTTTTTATTGTGTGCCAGCTGATATTCTTGAGTCTCTTTACTCCAAATTCTATGAAATGAATGAGATTCAAAATATTCAGGAACTCAATAATGATAGTGATGACCCTGTATGTACAGGTGATGACGACAGTTTTGGCGTACATGATATTTTCCAAACTATTGAGGACGAGCAAGCTGCTAAGATGGCCTCTAGCGATGACCTAGTTGATCCTATTAAAAACTCTGTTGCCGACCCACTTGATGAAGAAGTTGCTAACAAACTCAATTGTTCCATAGACAACCACCTATTAGAGAGCAACAATAAAGTTGCCTCTTTAAATGCCCCTAATGCTATGGATCTATCATTTAATGATTTAGGGGAGCAGGATAATATTTCTGGCTTTGATGAGTTTAATGAAATTGACCCTATTAGGGACGATGGGTTCAATGATAACTTACTGGGCAACTTTGATAATAGCGATAAGGTCAATGACGACCTTAACTATGTAAGTTCTTTAACTGATATGGACGACTTACGTAGCCCAGGCATTAAGAGCAAGGATGAAAGCCATAGCGAAGCTACTTTAGCTCATGCTGAAAAAGTCGTAAAACAAGAGCAGGAAAAAGCAAAGGACACCAAAGCTAGTGACACCATCCATACTGACCAAGTGCCTTGCAACCAAGTGCCTAGTGATGTATCCCCTAGTGATGCAAAAGCAAGCAAGTCTAGCAAGGCTAAATTAGCCCCTACTACAGACAACAAGAGCACTAAAGATAGTGGAGCTAAAAAGAGCACTAAAGATGGTGAGCAAGCAAAAGACTTAGCCCAACCTAAAAAAGAGCTCAATATTGTTCAAGGTACTGACCATAAGATTAGTGCTACTTCTACTAATGCTAGCGCTAATTCTAGCGCTAGCTCCAAATCAACTAGTACAAGTGCAAGCGCTAGTGCTAGTGCTAGCCCTAGCTCCAAAACAGCTAGTAGCAAAGCAAGTACCACTAAGAGTGATGAGACTAAATTAAATATTGATGCAGGCTCTCAAATCCAGAGCAATAAGGACAATAGCCAAAGCTCCAATCAAGTTTGTGAAGTTCTAAGTGATGTTAATGCCAACAACAACCAAAGCATGCGCAACCTGGTTAGCGGCCCTCACTCTTTTAGCTTGGAGCATGTAGCTAAAACCTACAGCCCTTATAAGCAAAAGAAACTCTTAGAAAAGCGTCAACAAGAGCTTAAGAAAGAGCAAAAAGCTGAGCATAAAGCCAAGCAAAAAGAACTTAAAAAGCTAGAAAAAGCAGCTAAGTATCTCAAGCTTGACCCTAAGAGCGTACAAGAGGCTGAGAAAAAGAAAGCTAAAGAACAACACTCTAAAGATGCTAAAAAGAGCAAAAAGAGTAAGTTTGTAAAATTAAAACCTGATGATGTTAAGAATGTTTAATTCTTGATAAGAATCTAAACTAAAAGCCAAGCCTCCTAGCTTGGCTTTTTTCTTAGGCTAACAACTAACAACACCCCAGCCAATCCTTATTATTAGCCATCTAAAGGAAATACTAATAGGTAAGCCTCTTAGTTAGTAAGCACACCCGAGCCAAAGTAATACCAATAAGCCTTACCATCAGATTGCCTTTTTGGGATAAACAAGCACCATTAATCCCGATATGTCCTACCCCATCCCATATTGCCTCTAACAAGTATTAAGTGAGGTCAGGTGCAACAATGTTTGCACTTAAGCGAGTATGCGAGCGGGCGAGCTTGCAAGCAAACCAGAGAGTGAGTGAGTGTACGAGCAAGAGAGCGGGCGCTATAAGCTTTTAAGACAGAAAGCTTGGAGCCATGTAAGCTTTGAGTCAGGCTTTGGCTTATGTGCTGGTAAGGTAAGGGAGAGAAAAGATAAGAGCTATTAAGATAGCATTTAGTTAAATGGCGGAAAGAGGGGGATTTGAACCCCCGATACCCCGAAAGGTATGCCGCATTTCGAGTGCGGTGCATTCAACCGCTCTGCCATCTTTCCGTGCGTTCTATTATAGGAAAAAACCATTGCAAAGCAAGTCTTTAGGCTAAAAAAGAAAGGATGCTAAAAAGCATCCTTTCCTTTAGGAATTTAATCCATTTTAATTAGCAAGCTTAGAGCTTACTTATTTTCAGAGCCTTGATCTTGCTGCTCTTTAGTAGCGTCAGCCTTAGCAGCATCCTGGGCAGGAGCGGCCTCTACAGCAGGCGCAGCTTCCTTAGCAGCCTCTGGAGCTTGAGCTGGAGCGGACTCTACCTCTTGCTTGTCAGATTGCTCTTGGCTAGGCTCATTGCTTGAGGCTTGAGCGTTAGCAGGAGCGTTAGCTTCTGCCTTGGCATCGGCCTTAGCGTCGGTAGTTGGCTCTTCGTCATCTACTGGAGCGTTAACCATAGCCTCGTTTTGAGTACGTGAGGTGGTACCAAATACCTGTGAGCGCATTTGTGAATCATTTAAGCTAGGATCAATGCTTGAACCAGCAACGATTTGAGATAAAGCACGCTCTTGCATAGCCACTGCTACATAGCGGTTAGCTAAGTCACGAATACCCTGTAAGAAGCCTAAGTACATTTCAGCAGAGTGAATAGAAACGTGCTGAGAGCTAATGATATTAACTAAATCAATTTGTGAACGGTCAATATCACGGTTTAACTTCTTAGCATGCTTTACCATGGCCTCAACATTAGCTGCTGTAGGCTCAGCGGCCATCTTATGTAAGTCCTTAGAAAGCATGTGTAGACGGGCATTAATGTCCATTAAGCTTGACTGCATCTCACCTTGGAAAATGGTGTGACGGTTAGCTACGTGGGTTACAGCACGCTCTACCATATATCTAATAGCCTTAGATGCCTCTCTCATATTGGAGAAAGTAAGATAGAAGAAGTGCTTAGCATCATTGGTAACTTTACTATCTGTAGTAGCGCTGGTGCTATTAGCTAAAGAATAGTACTCAGAACGTACCTTAGAGATATCGTACTCAATGTTAGATGCCTTGTTAAAGTCACGACGTAACTTAAACTCATTGTCGTTAAAGAAGTTCTCTAAAGCACGATCAACTACCTCAACTTGAGCATCAAAGTATACAGGTACAGCCTTAGCAATGGAGTCGAGTACCTTCTTATTGTCGTCCTTAGCTTCAATAACAGAAACAGTAGTCTCAGAGGCCTTCTCCTTTGTGAAGTTAGTACGAATGATCACAGTGATCACGATAAACATCACAATGAAGATAGCAGCATAACCAAAGTTAAAGAATACTAAGCAAACTACAGCACTAGCAGCAAAAGCTGACATAGCGGTTAAGAACCAACCAGCAATAACGGTGATCACACCAGAAATACGGTAAACCGCACTTTCACGAGACCAAGCACCATCAGCAAATGAAGTACCCATGGCCACCATGAAGGTTACATAGGTGGTTGATAATGGAAGCTTTAAAGTGGTTGCAGAGGCAATCAAAATAGAAGCTAATACTAAGTTTACAGAAGCACGTACATAGTCAAAAGGAAGTGGAGCTTCACCTTTTACTACCGCAGGCTTGATATAGCGAGAGCCAATAAATGCTAATAAGAAAGTAGGTAAAAAGTTCTTAAAAGCACGGGAGATACCTAAACCAAAACGAGTTACTACACGGCCTGGAGTAGAGGCACCAAACTGCTCATGCTCACCATGAGTGGAGCTTGAAAGGTTAATAGAGGTTTGAATTACACGGTGAGCCTTTTTAGAGGTCCATAAAGTAACCACCATGATAAGACCAGCCAATGCCAAGAAGATGGTATTGGTATGAGTATTATCATTTAAGATCTCCATATTGATAGAGTGAGGCTCTGGAGAACCTAAATTTAACCAATACATAGCTGAATCTAAAGCAGCTAAAGGAACACCAACGAAGTTAACTAAGTCATTACCTGCAAAAGAGAAGGCAAGAGCAAAGGTACCAGCTAAGATAATTACTTTGAAGACATTAAACTTAATTAATACCAAGATTTGACCTAACACAGTTAGACCAATGAATAATGACCATAAAATGGTGCTGGTATGTTGATTAATGAACTCAATGTACTCAGGCTTCATGAATGAAGCGCCCTTGGCACCCTTCATTACCAAGAAGTAGAAAATTGCGGTAATAGAGAAACCGAAGAACACACCGCCTAAATACTTATAAGTATTTTGGAAGCGGAAAGTAAAGAGAACACGTAAAATAAACTGTACAAGAGCGCCAGAGAAGAAGGCTACTACTACAGAAACCAAGATGGCTGAAACAATGGTAGCAGCTCTATCGGTCTTAATGTAGTCAAAGATCTCAGCGTATGACAAACCATCCATGCTTAACTTATAAGCACTAGCCATTACAGCAGCACCTAATAATTCAAACACAATGGATACAGTAGTCGATGTTGGTAAACCTAAAGAGTTAAAGGTATTTAACAACAAGACATCAGTCATCATTACAGCACAGAAGATCAGCATGACATCGTAGAAGGAGAAGAGGCTAGGCTCAAACATACCACTACGAGCCACTTCCATCATGCCAGATGAGAAGGTAGCACCAATAAGTACACCTAAGGAAGCTACAACAAGGACAACCTGCAGCGGAGCAATACGACAACCAACAGCAGAATTAAGGAAGTTTACGGCATCATTGGATACACCTACGAACAAGTCAATACATGCTAATAGGAGTAAAAAGCCAACGAGCACCAAGAAAATTGTTTCAATCATAAAATGATTCACTTTAAAAAGGCGCTAAATATTAGCCTTTGCTAAATAAAGCCTTCAGTAAATTATCAATTTAGCAGCGCTTACTAACAGTATTAGCAACTTATTGGAGATAAGTTTTCAAAGCATAGCTAACTAAATAAACAGACATACCAAAGTGATGCCTTATTACAGCTTAGGAGCATATTAGGCAATTTTACGCATTCTAAAGAAAGTTCAATCTAAAACTCTTAGCCTTAAGATTTTCAGAAAGGTTTTCTAAAGACCTGTAATAGAGAAAATCTTAACACAGGCAAAAAAGTTGCTGCAAAGATTAGCAAGCGATTGTTAAGTTTTTGTTAAGAATATTTATGCTTTGTTAAGTGATATTTTTTTAAGGCGCTTAGCAAAAACAGCCCTCATAAATGTTAATGATTTTTTAATTTTCTTGGTTTAATTTCCTTTAAAACTACTGTTAAACGCCCGCACCTACGGCACTTTTGAAAATTGCATTCATAAATTTGTTCGCTTCATTAATGGTATGTAAGTTAGCAAATTACCATCTGCTGGCAATTTTTTAATCTAGTGCCTTTATTCCTATTTATCTCACAAGCATTATTAAAAACTTGTCTCTTTGTTATGAAAAATAAAAAGCAGAATAAATGCCCCTAAAATTCCTTAAAAACTACTCTCTAGCAATCCCAAAAAGCGCATAGTTAGCCCTTTGTTTTAAGACCAAATTAATGAGCTAGGTTGGCATTTTTGCAATTAGTATTAGAAGAACTAATATTAGTATTAGCCCTCTTTACCAATTTAAAGACTTTTACACAAAATTTAATATTAACAACTTTATGTTTACACACTGGAAAATATTTAAAGTTTTATAGAGATCAAATTTTTAAAACTTACAATTTGTTCTTATGACCAAATTCCAGTAGCACACAGCATTTTTGCTTTATTACACTTTTAGTACTTAATAAGATTGTTTGACAGTACACAGGTTTTTGCCTAAAGTATATCCAGGCTTTAGACCCTTAAATTTCAAAAAAGGCTAATTTAGGCTATTTTTCTGGCTCTTAAGCTACCTAAAAAACAGCTATCTTTCATTTTCATCTAATTAAGGCATTACTTTAACCGTAAGCGAATAATCCTTGCTAACAACGCTGCTCTTAAAATCATGCTATTGGCTGCAAATTAAAGTTAGTTGTTTTAAAAAAATTTTAATTTCAATTTAATTTAGGTCATAAGTTTTTGTGCTCCAATAGCACGGCTTAACCTAAACACCACCAGCTTTTGTGCATGAATATTTAAAATACATGCTTTGTTAACAACTATTAAAAGCTGGCACTTTTACCCTTGTGAATAAGTACTACTATATGTTTGTCTGACCTGACAAAGATGCAGCCTGCTGTTAGCTCTTTGTCGTTGCTATTTAATACAGATTCAGATCTATAAGTTGCCTATAATCAAGATAAATGTAGCCTTGGACAGTAATAGCAACTATATGACAAATATTGGTGGCACTGTGCACAACAGCTTTATGCTGTGTAGTACAGGAGATTTTGATGATTACAGCTTGCCAACTCTACGATGACAACAGCCTCTCCATTGTTAAAGTAACAGCTGGAGATGCCTTACCCTCTGATGTAATTTGGCTTGACGTTCATCAACCCACCCAAGAAGAAAGTGATTGGTTAGAAAAACTATTCGTTGAGGATGTTCCAGACGAAGACGAGATGGATGACTTAGAGTCTTCCTCCCGTTTTAGAATTGGAGCTGACGGCGTTCATATTCTCTCATTATTCCCACAACGCTCTGCTAATGACACCCGTGGTGTGAATATGTCTTTTATTATGCGCAAGAACCTCCTAATCTCATTTAGAGAGGATGACATTTCTATTGTTCGTTTATTGCGCTATCAAATCCGCTTTGGCAAAGCAGATATCCGTTCAGCCTTAGATATTTTGCTGCAATTACAAGATTTAAAAGTTGATCAACTATCTGACTTAATCGAAGATGCTTATGGCGTTTTGGATGAGACTGCAGATCAAATTTTATCTGATGAGAGCGTAGAAGATACCTTAAGAGAGCTAGTACGCCAAGAGGAATTAAATGGTCAAATCTTGCAAGCACTTTACGATACTCGCCGTGCCTTGCGCTTTATTAAAAAGTCCTTTGAAACTACTTTAGATGATAAGCAAGAACGTAGTATTGATGAGGTTTTAAACGATATTGAATCCATTTTGCCTCACACTCAGTTCTTATCTAATAAGATTAACTTCCAGCTAGAGGCCTCTATGGGCTATACCAACCATAAACAGAATAAGATTATTAAGATCTTCTCTGTGGCTGCTGTAGTGTTCATGCCTCCAACTTGGATTGCTAGCTTATATGGTATGAACTTTGAGCACATGCCTGAGCTTAAATGGGAATATGGCTACCCACTTTCTATCTTATTGATGTTCGTTTCAGCCGCTTTAACCTACCTATTCTTCCGTAAGAAAGGTTGGCTCTAGCAAAGCTAAAAACCATAACTTTGCAAAGCACCAGCACCATAGCGCCCCTATTTCTACTTTAGACGGCCTATGGTGCTTTTCATTAAGAATCACCCATCCCCCATTACCCGTTAAAAGCAGCTTACCTTTAGAGCGTCTCTGCTTAACACCAAGCAACACAAAGCAAAGCAAACAACATCGCAACGCAAGCTAACCCCAGCATATAGTTTAGTATCAATGCATTATATCTATTTCTTTTCACCAAATACTTTAAATAGATATGACAATAATTTTGCCGCTATGGCTTTATTTATAAGTAGCCATTACTTAAGCCCAAATTAAAAGCAACTTTTACCGTTAATGACATTGCGTATTATGCGTGGTCAAGAATCGTTTAAATACGCCATTTGTGCGAATTTTAGTAACATCTAAGCATAGTCTAAGCTTGATTATTTATACTGTTGGCTCAAATCTTGAATTTAAGCTAACAAAAAGAATCTGAGTACGAGCTTTTTTCTAAGTTAATATCATTTATCTTGGTTGCTATTGAGCCAATAAATCCGATATTTACAGTATTTAAGCCAGCTTAAATTATTAGAATAAAGCTCTTTTCTTTATAGCTTTACTATGAGGTTTTTTGCTATAAACTGGCAGATTCAATAAAAATGTTAGTAAAAAGTTTTAAAGTTAATTTTTTGCCTTTTTGGCAAAATTTTTTAACAAAAAAGCTCTTATAAATGGGCTAAAGATCAATTTTTATTAACCGTTAATCTAGTAAAGCGCTTATGTTTTTGAACATAAGTTTAGTACTCAATTTTCTAGCATCAGCTAGACATGTGCGAATTTTTAGGAGTGCAAAATGGCATCTGGTATTACTTCCGCTGGTTCCGCTTCAGGCATGGACTTTGAGTCCATTATTGCTGCGTCGGTTCAAGCTAAAAAGGCCTCAATTGGCAAAACTCTTAACACCCGTAAAGAAGAGAACAACATTGCTATCTCTGGTGTGGGCAAGTTAAAGAGTGCTTTAGAGGCATTCCAAAAGTCTATTAAGGCTTTAACTGAAGACAATGGCTTTAATACTCGTAAGGTAACTACTGACTTACCAACCGAGAATCCATACTTCTCTGTATCCACCAAGGATGACGCCACCAACGGCTCATACGATATTGCTGTAACTCAAATTGCAAAGAACGAGAAGCTCTCTCAAGAGTTCGATTCTAATGCTAAGTTTGAAAAGGGTAAGCTTACCATTACTTTACCTCCAGTAAAGAATGAAGACGGCTCCACTACCCCACGTGAGTTCACTATTGATATCGCTGATGATGACAACATTGCTTCTATTCGTAAGAAGATCAATAACAATGACTTTGGCGTAACTGCAACTACCGTTCAATTAGGTAACGGTAAGACCAAGCTCGTAATTGACTCTGGCATGTCAGGTGACGAAGGCAACATCAAGATGAAGTTTGATGGTGCTACAGGTGGTAACAGCGACAAATTTAATGTTGATTCTGATAGCAACCCTTCAGCTAAAGGCTGGACTGTAGAGCAAGGTCAGAATGCTAAGATCACTGTAGACGGTCAGGAACTTACCTCTCAGAGCAATGAGTTCCGTGATGTGATCTCTGGTATTACTATCAACGTAAATCGTCTCTCTAAGGACGATGGCAAGGGTGGTTTTGAGACTAACAACGTTCAAATTTCAGCTGACGTAGACAAGGTTACTGAAAAGATGAACGCATTCGTTAACGCTTATAACACCTTAATGAGCACCATGGATGGCTTATACAAGCACAACACCTATACCGATGGTCAAAACAACTATGACGGTGGTGAGCTTGCTGGTGACTCCATGTTACGTGGTTTAACCTCTCAAATTCAAAACATGATGTCATCCGTACAGGGTAACAAGAGTGGCTTAGATATTTACTCTGTGGGTATTAAGATCGCTAACGATGGCACCATGTCCTTAGACTCCACCAAGTTTAAGGAGAACATTAACGATAACTTCAACGCCTTAGTTAACTTATTCTCTGGCGATGACGGTGTCTTAACTGAGCTTAACAAGACTGTTGATGAGTACACCAAGAGCAACGGTATCTTATCTTCACGTGAAGATGAGTTAAATGCTAAGAAGAAGAACTATGAGGCTGAAGAGTCTCGCAATGCTGTCTATCTTGAGGAGTACGAGGCTAACTTACGTCAGCGTTATGCTCGCTTAGATAATACTATTGCAGGCTACAATAGCTCTCTCAACTACTTAATGTCTGCCTTAGGTTAATCTAAACACTGGTTATAAATCTTTAAGATTTGTAACCTAGCACTAGATTCGCACAATTATTCCGCCCTAAAGCTTTTATCAAAGGCTTTAGGGCTATTTCATTATTGTCTCCCCTAAAACCCCCACTCATATTTAACTCAATCAATCTCTTACCATCATCACTACTGTTTCCCCCTCATTAACTATCGCCTGCTGCTTTACTAGCTTTTACTGACTAAATCCTAAAAGCATGACCGCTCTATCTTGACCAGCTAATTTAGCAAGCTAACCCCACTCTTAACACAAACCATCTGAAAAAATACACAATAAAGATCAGTAAGTTAAAGGTAAGGTCTATAGCTTCGACAGATAGGCATTACCTTATTGGACTGTCTATTCTTAGCAATTAGCCAAGATTACATCAACAATCGACAGCTGCACACATAAGCGTATTGTAGCGATTGGAACAAACGCAGCTTTGTGCAGCTGAGTGCCTTTGAAAGCATCTCATATGAGCATTAATAAACCTTAAGCATTCTGAGCACAAATAAAAGGAGAAAAGCTACAGTTAAGCGATGAGCAGTCATTCATAGTGTATACATAGCGTAGAGGAGTTAAGCACAGTGCAGCTTAGCTTAGCGCAGTAAAGCAAAGCAAAGCTTAACGCAGCGGAGTGGACTGGAGTGAAGTGAAGTGAAGTGAAGCTTAACGCAGTGGACTGAACGCAGCCAGCGCAGTGGAGCTGAGCGACAGCAGCACAGCTAAGTGCTGCTTAGCAGAGCTGAGCGCAGCCAGCGCAGTGGAACGCAGTGGAGCTGAGCTGTGCGCAGCGCAGCTGTGCGCAGCGGAGTGTGAGGGCATAAAAAAAGAAGCTTACCGCTGTGGGGCGGCAAACTTCCTTTTTAGGCACTATAATGAGGGCCTAAGATAAATTGTATTGGGACTATCGATTATAAAGAATCGCAGCAACCTAATTGCTTCATAGCCTCTAATACACGGTCAACCATGGTCTCTTGACCCTTACGTAACCATACGCGTGGATCGTAGTACTTCTTGTTAGGAGCATCTGGACCAGTTGGGTTGCCTAATTGACCCTGTAAGTAGTCCTTGTTGGTCTCGTAGTACTCCTTGATGCCCTTCCAGCAAGCCCACTGAGTATCGGTGTCGATGTTCATCTTGATTACACCGTAAGATACGGACTCAGCGATCTCAGCCTCAGTAGAACCAGAACCACCGTGGAATACTAAGTCTAATGGCTTCTTGCTCTCAGTGTTGAACTTCTCAGCAACATACTTCTGAGAATCACGTAAGATGGTTGGGGTTAACTTTACGTTACCTGGCTTGTAAACACCGTGTACGTTACCGAAAGAAGCAGCAATAGTGAAGTTTGGAGAAATCTTAATTAACTGCTCGTAAGCATATGCTACGTCTTGTGGCTGGGTGTATAAAGCAGACTCATCCTTATCGGAGTTATCAACGCCGTCTTCCTCACCACCGGTGCAGCCAAGCTCAAGCTCTAAGGTCATGCCCATCTTGGACATACGCTCTAAGTACTTGCAGCAGGTAGCTACGTTGTCCTCTAAGGACTCCTCAGAAAGGTCTAACATGTGGGAGGAGAATAATGGCTTGCCATTCTTAGCAAAGTAATCCTCACCAGCGTCTAATAAACCATCAACCCATGGTAATAACTTCTTAGCACAGTGGTCAGTGTGAAGAACAACTGGAACACCGTACTCTTTAGCAACGTTGTGAACGTGTAAAGCACCAGAAACTGCACCTAAGATTGCATTGCCTTGAGGACGATCAATCTTTAAGCCCTTACCAGCAATGAAAGAAGCACCACCATTAGAGAACTGAATGATAACAGCAGAACGAGCCTTAGCAGCAGCCTCTAAAACAGCATTGATAGAATCGGTACCAACGCAGTTAACAGCAGGGAAAGCATAACCATTCTCTTTTGCTACAGCGAATAACTTACGGAGGTCATCACCTACTAACACACCTGGCTGTACAACATCTAAAATCTTAGTCATTTACTTTAATCCTAAATAAGGCGTTAAAAGAACGCTCTATATTATATACGATTTAAAGATAAAAATTCTTTAAATAGGCACAGTGCACACACTCACTATTTTATGCTATTTAAAGCCTTTTCCGTTATTGCGATCAAAAGCCCGCAATGATGCACACAAAACATCTAGTTGTATTTTAGCACGCATCTTGCGAGCTGGCGGTAATTTAACAAGTACAAGCTTGGAAAAAAAACCGCCTTTTTCAGGTGCTTAATTATTCAGCAGCACGCTTCTCTAAGATCTCAACAGCTGGTAACTTCTTGCCCTCTAAGAACTCTAAGAAAGCACCACCAGCGGTAGAGATATAAGTGATCTTATCCTTGATGCCGAACTTCTCAATAGCGGCAATAGTGTCACCACCACCAGCTGCGGAGAATGCGCCAGACTCAACAATAGCCTTAGCCATCTGCTCGGTACCCTTAGCGAATTGATCGAACTCGAATACGCCAATTGGGCCGTTCCAAATAATGGTCTTAGCATTCTTGATGGCTTCGCAAATGTTGGCAACAGACTTAGGGCCTAAGTCGAAAATCATGTCGTCATCAGCAACGTCAGCTAAATCCTTAACAGTAGCTGGGGTAGCAGCGTCAAACTCCTTACCAACAACTACGTCCTCAAACTTAGGAATAGAGGTCTGAGCAGCTAACTCCTTAGCCTTCTCAATTAAGTCAACCTCACATAAGGACTTACCAACCTTGTGGCCTTCAGCAGCAATGAAGGTATTAGCAATACCACCACCTACAACTAAGTGGTCAGCAACCTTTAATAAGGACTCTAAAACTGGTAACTTGGTAGAAACCTTAGAACCACCAACGATAGCTAACATTGGGCGAACTGGGTTCTCGAAAGCCTTGGCTAAGGAATCTAACTCTTTCTCAACTAAAAGACCAGCACAAGCCTCTGGAGCGTACTGAGCAACACCATAAGTAGTGCCTTGAGCACGGTGAGCAGTACCGAAAGCGTCCATTACGAATACGTCGCAAAGAGCAGCATACTTCTTAGCTAAAGTCTCGTCGTTCTTCTTCTCGCCCTTGTTGAAACGGCAGTTCTCAAGAACAACAACTTCACCCTCGTTAACCTCTACGCCATCGAGGTAATCCTTAACAAGGCGAACTGGGCAATCTAAAAGCTCATTCATAACCTCAACAACAGGCTTTAAGGAGAACTCCTCAGCATACTCGCCCTCAGTTGGACGACCTAAGTGAGAAGTAACCATAACCTTGGCACCCTTTTGAAGAGCTAACTTAATGGTAGGTAAAGAGCTCTCAATACGTACGGTGGAGGTAACCTTGCCGTCCTTTACTGGAACGTTTAAATCAGCACGGATAAATACACGCTTGCCCTGAAGGTCGAGGTCGGCCATCTTCTTGATTGCTGCCATAATGATTATTCCTCAAAATAAAATATTGTGTTCGACGCTACTACCATTAACTATCAATTATGGTTAATGGTAAGAGATCAACGTACCTAGCTAAAACTTAGTGAATAGTCTAGGTCTTCTGCGGTTAAGTTATAGCTTGTACTATAGTCTGCCACACACAGAAATGAAAAACTGATTGCCCTTATTTAGATCAGGAAAAAACAGCTGCTTTTAGAGAATTGATACCAAACTATTATATCTAGTAGATAGCTAAATATATTAGCAATCTTAAGCTTTGGCATCGCTCTTTTGCGTGCATATTATAGCACATTTTTCTCAATTCTATAGGCTCACCAATACTGGACAAAGTCAGTAAACAACTATATTAGATCTAGTTTTATACTATTTAATCAAAAGTTAATCTTAAGCTAATAAGTGGCCGTTTTAGGTTGGTGTTTTAGCTGACAAACAAAAGGCCAAACATCTTAGATATTTGGCCCTGTAATTATTTAATAAGCAATAGCAATTGAGTTCCAAGCCTGTCTTAAATGGTATTGGGTAGACAGAGCTATATGCTTGTAATCCTCTGTAGGATCGAAATTTAGTAACTTAGACTTACGTTTTAGAATATAACTTGCTCGATCTATATACTCTAAAGTCTTAATGGACTGACTATTATTAACTAAAGAACGAGATAATTCTTTAAACTTGTCAGCACTTAAGCCCTCTTCACTAGCTAATAGCTCGTTATAAGTATTTAAGAATGGTTCAAACCACATCTTAATATTAAACTCTAAATACATGTTAGAGCACTCAGTAACAATGAGCATGCTCAAATCACGCAAATCAGGATCCTGACATAAGGAGCGATGAAACAACTTAGTCTTTTCTGGAATGCGGAACTTCTTATGATTGCAAGCAAAATCAATGATTTCACTAACAATAAAGCCTAAATCCTTAAGATGCTCTTGAGTGCCTAATAAGTTAGCTAAGCCTACGGCAACATTAAAAGCATCAGTAATCACATATGAGGTTTGGTTATAAAGCTCAATGGTTGGATTAGTTGTGCGCTTATAGCAGTTTAAAGCATCTTTAAAGGCCTCTAAATCAACACGAGTGCCTTTTGAGACTGATAATAATACTTTATCGCTCTTAGAGGTAGGAAGAGAAATATCAGGATTGTCCTGAGCAAAAGCCTTAAGAATAACAGCACGACGAAGCTTTGATAGTGGCTCCATAGCAATTAAGCCACCCTCTTTTAGAGGCATAGAGCTAATAAGCTGCTCTTGGCTTTGATTAATCATGACATCATGGCTACCAGACTGACAATTTTCAAAGCCAGTGTAATCAAGATCAGAAGCTACACAATAACGACCATGTTGACCTAAGGTAATGGACTTATATTTATCAGGCTCTTTCTCTGCAAATACAGTTGGAGCACCAGAGACTAGTAATAAGAGCTCATTGATTAAAGTGCAAAATTCAAAACGAATATCATCCAAATCAATAATACGCTTATTGAGGTTATCCTTTAAAAAGTCCTCATCTATGCTCTTAATCTCGAACTCAACTTCGCTAATTTCGCTAACGCACTTGCCAGAAGCTATACTGCCAACATCTACAGCTACTTCAAAATTAATAAAGTATGGAAAAGTAAAGACAAGGCTTTGACGCTCAAAATTTGTCTGATACTTACATAATAAGTCTTTACCAGCTAAAACTTGATCAATACCCTCAGGTAATTGGCCTGGCTCAAATAAAGATAAATCAGGCTTTTCTAAGTCTTGCTCACTTCTAGCATTAAACTCAGCATGAGTATGGGCAGCGCTAGACATAACACTCTTAGACTTAAACTTAATAGTTTGCTCCACTCCCTTAAACTTATCAGAGCGGCGAAGTCTTAAGCCCATGCGATATTCTTTAAAAAGCTCATCATCCTTAGTATCAAAGTAATCATTAGACAAGCTTTCACGACGTAACTTAGAAATATCAGCTTTAAATTCCTCAATAGAGTGCTTGGCGGCATACTCTTGTGGTAATGCATGATATGCGAGCAATATCATCTCATTGAACTTAGTACATAAGTCGGCCATGAAAGTATCAGCATATTGCTTATTTAAAGCATACTTATACTCACACTCAATATTGCTTAGAAAATCTACCTTTGCATTCATAGCCACCTCAAAATTAATGAGCTAATAATAATATATCACTAAATACTAACAACCGAATTATTGTGGGCAATAGCACATAATAAGCATGAAGCTCTCTATCAAAGTTCAGAGCAATACTGCCAAAATAGCAAAGATTCAACCTTCCTGCAATCTCTATAAAACTGGCTATAAAAGCAATTTCTTAAAAAATTTAAATAATTATAGATATAAACTTATTAGCTATAAATGCCGTTTATTTGCTTTTATGCGTAAGTTACACCATTTTTCCTATACAAGATTATCAATTTTCTGTTAATAGCTTTCCGTTGCAGGCCTTTTTACAAAATTTAGAATCTCATCATATTATTGTGCACTTGTATGATCTCTTTTGGGAGATATTTTTAGAAGGGCCCATTATTTTGCTTAACTAAGCAAGTCATATTAATGGCAGAAATTAAGAATTAAGGGCAGCAACTTAAGTTGTTGTTAAACAAAAAAGTCCCTAACTAGCAAACTAATTAGGGACTTTTTAAAGGTGGCAGACCTTTTAAAGTCTGCACAGGCCATTATCTAAAACTTGACTATTAGAATAAGCTCTTTGCTACAGCAACAGCATTCTCAACAGTGAAGCCGTACTTCTTGAATAACTCACCAGCAGGAGCAGAAGCACCGTAGTGATCTAAGCCTAATACCTTACCATCTAAGCCAACATACTTGTACCAAGTGGTGGTTGCGCCAGCTTCAATAGCAACACGAGCACGAACAGCGCTAGGTAATACCTGCTCCTTGTACTCTGGGCATTGACGATCGAATACTTCGCAGCAAGGCATGGATACTACACGTACCTTCTTGCCCTCTGAGGCTAATTGCTCAGCAGCGTGGAAAGCTAAGGCAACTTCAGAACCAGTAGCGATGTAGATTAAATCTGGGGTGCCCTCACAATCCTTGAGGATATAACCACCCTTAGCAATAGCAGCTACCTGCTCATCAGTACGTGGCATTTGCTCTAGGTTCTGACGGCTTAATACTACATCAGATGGGCCGCACTTACGCTCAATCATATGAGTCCAAGCTACAGCAGTTTCTACTTGGTCACATGGTCTCCAAGTGTCTAAGTTTGGAACTAAGCGTAAAGATGGGGTTTGCTCGATTGGCTCGTGGGTAGGGCCGTCCTCACCAACACCGATAGAATCGTGAGTAAATACGAATAATGTTGGGATCTTCATAAGAGCAGACATACGAATAGCATTACGTGCATACTCAGAAAAGATTAAGAAAGTACCGCCATATGGACGGAAGCCACCATGTAACATCATACCGTTCATAGCAGCACACATTAAGAACTCACGTACGCCCCAGTGTACATAGTTACCATGAATAGCATGAGGTAATAAGGACTTAGAAGCCTTATTCATAGTGAGGTTAGATGGAGCTAAGTCAGCAGAGCCGCCAGCTAACTCTGGTAATAAAGCACCAAAGAAGTCTAAAGCGTTTTGGCCAGCCTTACGGGTAGCGATAGAAACTGGGTTAGCTTGTAAATCCTTAGCCCAAGCAGCAGCCTTAGCAGCTAAGTCACATGGTAACTCACCGCTCATACGACGCTTGAACTCAGAGGCTAACTCTGGGTACTTAGCTTGGTATTGATCAAATAAAGCATTCCACTCTTGCTCAAGCTTAGCGCCAGACTCAACAGCAGACCACTGAGCATAAATCTCCTCAGGAATAAAGAAAGGCTCGTACTCCCAGCCAATAGCCTTACGAGTTAAAGCAATCTCATCAACGCCTAATGGAGCGCCGTGAGAAGACTCCTTACCTTCCTTGTTTGGAGAGCCCTTACCAATCTTGGTGTGGCAGATAATGATAGAAGGACGGCTCTTTTCATCTTGAGCAGCCTTAATAGCCTTACGTAAAGCCTCACCATCGTGGCCGTCAACCTCTTGAACGTGCCAGTGGTAAGACTCAAAGCGCTTAGCAGTATCATCAGCAAACCAGTTCTTTACTTCACCATCGATAGAAATACCGTTGGAATCGTAAAGAGCAATTAACTTACCTAAGCCTAAGGTACCAGCAAAAGAGCAAGCCTCATGAGAAATGCCTTCCATTAAGCAACCATCACCCATGAATACATAAGTGTAGTGGTCAACAATGTTCATACCATCACGGTTGAACTCAGAGGCTAACATTTGCTCAGCCATGGCAAAGCCAACAGCATTAGCTAAACCTTGACCTAAAGGACCAGTAGTAGTCTCAACGCCTGGTACATCACCATACTCTGGGTGACCTGGGGTCTTAGAACCTAATTGACGGAAATTCTTGAGATCTTCAATGCTTAAATCATAGCCAGTTAAGTGTAATAAAGAGTAGATAAGCATTGAGGCGTGGCCATTTGATAAGACAAAACGGTCACGGTTAGCCCAATGTGGGTTCTTTGGATTGTGGTGTAAGAAACCACGCCATAAGGCTTCTGCCATATCAGCCATGCCAAGTGGAGCACCTGGGTGGCCAGAGTTGGCCTTTTGAACACCGTCCATGCTTAAAGCACGAATCGCATTAGCTAGTTGCTGATATTGTGACATGTTAACTCCTAGGATGAACAAATGTACTGTGGCTTAGAAAATTAAACCAAAATCAACATAGAAAACTAAAACAAAAAACCATTGTTAAACAATGATTAATAGTCAGCATAGGAACAGCTATAAAACTCTAACTACACTGACAGCTCTTGTCTTTAGTAGCCAAACCTTAAAAAGACTTAGCTAGCTTAGAGATTTTTAGCAAAAAGACAAGCTTGACTAAACAAAGATTTTAATTAAATGCCTATTAATATAAAAAACGCTGTGTTTTCTTAGCATTTAATTAAGTTCTTTGCTCTCGTTTTACACAAAATAACTCACCCCTTAAAAAAATGTCTTACGACTAGGGGTGAGTTGCTAAGCCCTATGTAAATAGGGCTTGCATCTTAACCTTAAGCGTTGAGCTCATGGCTAAGCATTAAACCTATAAAGGCTATGAGTGTGGCGCAACCTTTGATTGTGCTCACTCATTAAAAAATATCCTGGCCATTAACTAAAATAGTTGGGAAGCCATCTTTTTGTACAAACTCAATAGAGCCATATGACTTGCCATCCTTGATGGTAAAGCCCTTAATTACATCCTGATCATAAATAAAGTTAGGATCTGCAATTAAATCAGCCTGAGCATCAAGACTAAAGTTAATTTTACCTTGTGGTAAGGAGAAAAATAGATTGAAGTCCTCACCCTTAGGGAAAGCTAAAGAGCCATTAAAATCAATCTTAATGTCCTTAGCTTGAGGATCAGTGTACTCATCTGGACGAACAAAAGAAGCTACTGAATAATTAGAGCCCTTGTTAGCACTTAACTCTAGACCATTTTCTTTAATCATATGTACGAAAGTTTCAAGAATGTCTTCGCTATTAAATAGCTTTATATTAAGACCATTTAACTTACCTGAAACATCTACATACTTGTAGCTATCAAAGCTATCTGCCTTAAAGGCATAATCTAAAGAGAAGTTACCGCTCTTGGTTGGACGAGAGCTCTTAAGCTTTAATAAGACATTTTCAATAGCAGCCAAAGTTGGGTAAGCAACATCATAAGCAGAACCTAGGGACATTTCAGTACGTCCTGTATTAGCAATGTTTAAAATACCCTGACTTTCGCTATAAACATTTAAGTTATTAAAGCCAACTCCTGCCTTATGGTAGCTATCAACATAAACAGAGGAGTGGACATTTTCGTCGCTATCTACCACAATATTGATAGAGGCATTACCTACGCTCTTATAGCCTACCTGCTCTTTTAATTTAGCAAACTCTTGTTCAGCTAAAGATGCTAACTTAGCCTCATCCTTAGCCTGATCATTGATCACAGCCATTTCTTGCATCTTCTTTAATGCAGCTAAGTTCTCATCCATAGTTAATGAAGTGTCGTACTTGTAAGTAACAGTAGGCACTGGATCAGGCACTAAATCATCTAAAGCAATATCGTAGTTAGGATCAACTGCTAACTCCTGTACTACTTCTGGAACAGCCTCTTGAGCAAGCTCTTGCTCTGGTGCAGCCTCCTGTACTGGCTCTACAGCCTGAACATGAGCATGAGCATGATCCTCAAGCTTGGTAATTTCGCTCTCATCAAGCTCTCTAATTTCAATGCCAGAATCATCGTTTGAAGCTACGCTATTTTCAAGGTCTTGAGCAGGCTCTTGAGATGGCTCTTGATCCTGGGCCTGAGCTTGTGCTTGGGCCTCGACCTCAGCTGCTGCACCCATGGTGTCCATATCAGCGGTCACTGGGGTGTTCTTAATAGTCTCAACAGAATCAATTTCTTGTTGGTCGCTAGCTTGCTGCTCACTTAAGTTGTCCATAGCAAGTACTTGAGCTTCCATGGCCTCAGCATGGGAGGCAACATCAGCTTGCTCAGCAGCTAGGGCTGCTGGAGCAGCAGCGGCTGCTGGGGCAGCTGCCTGGGCTTGGGCGGCGGCTTGGGCCTTGGCTTTGGCGCGGCTTGATTCTAAGGTTACGTTAAGAGCGTCTTTTTTGGCTTTTTCTAAGGCTTTGGCAGCCTCTGCATCTTGCTTGGCTTTAGCAATCTTGGCTCTTTGAAGGGCTTGCTCTGCTTTTTCTTTTTGGAAAAGATCAAAGGCTAGAGCATGAGCTTTAGCCTCAAGAGCTTGGGAATTATTTAAGAAAGAAATATTAGAGGTGAAGTTTAACTGGCCAGAGATTAAGCTTACCTTACCGTAAGCTTCAAGCTTAGTTAAATCATTAAGCTCAAAGTATTTAAGGGCATTTTCTTGGTTTACTTTGGAGTTTACTAAATCAAGATCAATGCTATAGCTTGCATAACCAGCACCAATAGTCATAGGAAGCTTAAAGCTATCCTCACCATCAGTAACAACTAAGGTAACATCGTGACTAAACAAACCAGCTTTTGGCTCATAAAATTCTACTGAAATGGTACCTGGTTCAGCTTGAACGCTTTGAGTAACAAAATGCTCAATACCTAAACGAGCCTTTTCTAAAGTAGATGAATAGTTAGCAAAACTAACAGCATAACCGCCTGCTAACACTACAATGGCCGCTGCTGCAGCTCCGATAGTAGCAATGCGCTTCTTGTTTAATTCCATGGTGTTCCCCTAGGGCTTAAGAAATCATTAATGCAAAACTTTAAATACTTTCCTTACCAAGACAATCATTACTACCTAATTTGTGCCAATTTCTTAAATACGCACACTAGGTGGATGTTAAGTCGCTACTATTAGCTTATTTAAATAAGATTAACTCTAGGCTAATAAAAGGTGACTACTTATCTGACATTGGGGAGAGGGATGGTTTATAAACATTAACAATCTATAACAATCTGTCTCCCCAATGTCAGAGACAGTATAAAGAAAGCCACTAAATTGTAGCTTAATTGCCAAAAAAAGCCGATCTAAAGATCGGCCTTTTTAGACATAGATTGATATTTTTTAAGCTTTAGAGCTTGGTATTAACCAAATACCTTACGATAGTCAGCCTGGAACTTCTCGATGCCCTGGTCAGTTAATGGGTGACGGGTCATCTGCTCAATTACATTGTATGGAACAGTAGCAATGTCAGCACCAGCAAGGGCACAATCCATGATGTGAATTGGGTTGCGTACAGAAGCGGCAATGATTTGAGCGTCAATGTCACCTACAGCAAAGATATCAGAAATCTGACGGATTAAGTCGATACCTGGCATGGAGATATCGTCTAAACGACCTAAGAATGGAGATACGTAAGTTGCGCCAGCACGAGCAGCTAATAAAGCTTGGTTAGCAGAGAAGATCAAGGTTAAGTTAGTCTTAATGCCTTCAACTTTACACATATGGCAAGCCTTTAAGCCCTCAACAGTCATAGGGATCTTAACTACCATATTTGGGTGAATAGCGGCGATCTCACGAGCCTCTTTCATCATAGTAGGAGCATCTAAAGTAGTTGGCTTAACTTCACCGCTGATAGGACCATCAACAATAGAAGCAATCTCTTTGATAACTTCATTAAAATCACGGCCAGACTTTGCAATTAAGCTTGGGTTAGTGGTAACGCCACAAATAACACCCATATCATTAGCTTTACGGATATCTTCTACATTTGCAGTATCAATGAAAAAACGCATGACATCTCCCATTATTTCATCAATTTAAAAACCTATAACTTAAGTTATAAGGTTTATTAAAAATATAATTTAAATTATTTGCTCTAGTAAATCTTAATAACTACTAACCATAAATTACTAGAGTACAGCTAACATCACAATACGTGTCATTGTTTAGCATACGCCTGTCTATTTAGTTAAGAGCAGGCCTAATTAAAAATCTGTTCAGACAACCACGTAGCTAACTTGATAGCTTTTATCTGTTTGGCTGATAAAAGCATCTTAAACCATTAATTGATAAAAACCCTCAATAATATCTTAGTTACGTGAGCTAGATCGCTTTTTTTCTTATTTTGTGCACGAACACGGAGAAAAATCCCTAAAATTCATAGGCACAAGCACCAAAATCGCAACCGTTTTAGAACAAGAAAACAAACCATATGATCTTAGATAAAACTCATCTTAATTAACCAATGCTAATGACCCATTAAGTTAACTTAAGACTTTGATTAATATCACGATGTACAATAATCAAAGTTATTAAATAAAGATTTTTATTAAGTCTTTTATTATCAGGCTTAACAAAAATTTAGAAAATCTTATTGCCATCAAATCTCAAGGCCAATCCTTCTACAGCGCCACCATGACAACAAACGTTTACGGAATTTCTAAACCACCCCCAAAAACGATAGTCTAAGTGCCTTTATTCAAGCCCGCCCGCCCCTTGACCATCCAGCCTTTTTGCCAAGCTACAGCAAAGTTCTTCCCTGCACTTTGCTCAGCCAAGCCATAGGCCCAAGGCTTTGGCCTTGACCTTGACCTTAGCCTTGAGGCTAAGGACAGGGCCAAAATTTTGGCCTTAAAGCCATCTAAAAATGACTAAAGCTTGGTACTAAGCAACTACAAAAATTTGCGTAATTTCTAGCAACAATTTCAAGGCGCACAAGGCCTACTAAAGCTCAAAACAAGAGCTAAAGCATGCTACTAAAAACTACAATGGGCTTTAGTTTACTCACAACATTAATCAAGCATAATGACTTAGGGGCTATCCTCTCTTAGCTTTTAAGAGGCAGCAGTCTATTAGCAAGCAAACTACAAAGGAATTGAGCTTACCTGCAACATATTAAGGCTCACAGCTTGACCATAAAGGCGCACGAGCCTGACCTATGCTCACATGGAACACAAGTATGTTACTAAGCAAACTACAAGGTGAAATTTACTAGAAAAAAATGAAAAGCATAAGCTTGGATAAGCTTACTGACTTCTTGTCATCATCTGACAGTGCCTTGCCTTTAAGTTGCTAGTGAGAAGCAAGAACACTATACTTTCAGTAAATGTTTAATCAATGAACATTGCTAAAGGCAGTACACACACATACATACGCATTAGCGATGAGTGCACAGATAGATAATCATAATCTAAGATCTTTAAATTTTAAAGACTCAGACGATGAAACTGCTAATATCGTTGGTTTTATTCCTAGCAAAAAACGCTAATAAGCGAATATTAAAGTCAATCTACTATCCGATAAAAAAGCCTTTTTCGAAAAGAAAAAGGCTTTTATTAACATTAACATTAACGGCTTATTCACATTATTTTAAATCTACTTCTTTTTCCTCTAAATTTCCCCACCCTTGTTCCATAGCTTTACTAACTAAATAAAGTATATCTGACATTTTAGGGATTCTAGCTTGTCCTTTTGCAGATAGTAACTTTCCATTAGGTTGTCTCCACATAAATCTATACCCTGTTTCAGAAGTATTAGCATCATAGACATACTTACAATATTGGAAACAAAGTACCCATTTATTTTCAACCTCATGTCTTTTTACTTCGTGAATAACCTTTACATAAGACATTCAAATCACTCCTTTATTGAAAATTATCCTTATGTGTTAAGCGTTGATATTGATTAACTTCTATGTCTTAACTATAAAAAACCCCTATCCTAAAACTAAAGAACACTGTTAAGCTGTGGTTAGTTTTAGATAGGAGCTTATCGCACCTATAGTGCTTTGGTATTTGGTATAAGCAGGGCAATCTGCTAGTTTACATTTGATCTGCTGATACTAAAGGCTCGCCACTATCAGGCATCATAGAAGATGAATAGAACAAGTAAAGAGCTTGAGTTCCAAGTTCACCATGACCCATATCTTTTAGCATGCCGTAGGCCTTACGAGCCAAATCAACACCAGGTAAGCTAATACCTTTATGGCTACATACCTTAAGTGCAATATCTAAATCTTTAATAAAGTGAGCAATCTTAAAGCCAGGAGCAAAATCACCCTTAATAATACGAGGGCCATAGCTCTTTAATGAGAAGGAACCTGCTGCACCACCTTGTAAGGTATTAATAGTTTGCTCCACATCAAGGCCCATACGCTTGGCAAATACAATGCACTCACAAGTAGAGAACATGGATGAAGCAACAGCAATTTGGTTACAAGCTTTAGCTAGCTGACCATTGCCAATAGGGCCAAAGTGCTCAGCACGAGGGCCTAAAACCTTAAATACTGGAGCTAAAGCTTCAAAATCTTCCTTATCACCACCACAAAGCATGGTTAAAGTAGCATTCTTAGCACCAATATCACCACCAGTTACAGGGCAATCTAAAATGTGCACGCCACGGGCTTTGGCAAAATTATAAATCTCTACAGCTAAGTCAGGTAAAGAAGTGGTCATATCTACACCGATAGCACCTTTCTTCATTCCCTTGATAGCGCCATTAATTGGAGACATCCAAACCTGACGTACATCCTCTGGGAAACCAACAATAGAAATTACCACATCACAGTCTTGAGCACACTCAAATGGACTATCAAACCACTTAGCACCCTGCTCAATTAGCTCCAGGGCCTTTGCTTTGGTTCGAGTATAAATATGCATCTCATAGCCAGCTTTTAACAAGTGACCAGCCATTGGTGCACCCATAACGCCTAAACCAATGAAACCAATTTTTTTAATGTCCATGACTGCATCCTACATGTTGCTCAATAAGGTATCTAATGCTCCCTATCATACTACTATGCAAAAAGCTTATCTAGGATTAATAATTGCGATTACTTAGTATTACTCTATTAGAAAGATGACAAATTTTATCTGTTTGATAAGTACGCATTTTTCTCTCGAAATTTAAGGCTCCTTTCTTTGGGAAGAATATCAAGACTTTGCCTTATTTTGGCCCTTTAGAGCTATTAGTTTAACTGTGTTTATCATTATCTGGCCATTAAAATACTAGTATGAGGGAGGCCTAAAAATTTTTCACTATAGTAATATGCTCTTGAACTATTGCTGTATAATCATGCGGTTTTGGCAAGAAGAATGCACTTTAAAGTTTGGTCTCTTAATTGAGCCAATTAAGCTTATTTAGTTGCAAGTATGTTGCTATCTAAACATCTCTATTTTCTTAATTGTTGCAACTATTGATTCTTAGTCTTCATCCTTGATCAAGCACTAATAATTTAGGGCTTTATTGCTAACAATGCTGGGGGATCTTGGCCTGCCTCGAGATGCCTCACAAGGATAGAAAGCTAGTTTTAATGGTTGGAACTTGGTCTTTAAAGTTTATTTTTTTGTTTTCCTTAAAGCTTTAAGGACTTTCTCACAATTTTCTGACATCGTTTAGGAGGGAAATCATGTCACGACTCTTTACATCTGAATCCGTTTCTGAGGGACATCCAGATAAAGTTGCCGATCAAATCTCTGATGCAATTTTAGATGCTATCTTAGCTCAAGACCACAAGGCACGTGTTGCCTGTGAGACCTTAGTTAAGACTGGTATGGTTGTAATCGCTGGTGAAGTAACTACTAAGGCCAATGTTGATTTAGAGGCTGTGGTTCGTAAGACTGTATGCGATATTGGCTACAACTCTACTGAAGTAGGCTTTGATGGCAATTACTGTGCATTCTTAAATGCTTTAGGCAAGCAATCTCCAGATATTAACCAAGGTGTTGATCGTCAAAACCCAGAAGATCAGGGCGCTGGTGATCAGGGCTTAATGTTCGGTTATGCTTGCGATGAGACTGCGGTATTAATGCCTGCTGCTATTACCTATGCTCACTTATTAGTAAAGAGACAGTCAGAAGTTCGTCGTCTTGGCGTACTTCCTTGGTTACGTCCAGACGCTAAGAGCCAGGTAACTTTTGCTTACAATGATGATGGCTCTATTAGCCACGTTGATACTGTAGTACTCTCTACTCAGCACTCCCCTGATGTATCTTTAAGCACTGTAGTAGCTGGTGTTCAAGAAGAAATCATTAAGCGTGTTATTCCTGCTAAGTACTTAACTGAAAATACTAAGTATTTTATTAACCCAACTGGTCGCTTTGTTATTGGTGGCCCAGTAGGTGACTGTGGTTTAACTGGCCGTAAGATTATCGTTGATACTTATGGTGGTGCTGCTCGTCACGGTGGTGGTGCTTTCTCTGGTAAGGATCCATCTAAGGTAGATCGTTCCGCTGCTTATGCTGCTCGTTATGTAGCAAAGAATATTGTTGCTGCTAAGCTTGCTCGTGAGTGTGAGATTCAAGTATCTTACGCTATTGGTGTAGCTAAGCCAGTATCCATTTCTGTTAATACCTTTGGTACTGGCACTGTAGCTGACGAGAAGATCTCTAATATTGTTAATGAGGTCTTTGATCTACGTCCATATGGCTTAATTAAGATGCTTGATTTAGAGCGTCCAATCTATCAGCCTACTGCAGCTTATGGTCACTTTGGCCGTGATTGCTTCCCATGGGAGCAAACCAATAAGGTAGACGACTTATTAGCTGCTTTAAGCTAATTAGCGCCCGCACCCAATAATTTAGCTAATTAGGGTCTCCCCTCATTTTAGACCCGATAAGGCAAGGCCTCCTCAGAGCCTTGCCTTATTTATTTGGGCTTTATTAAAATTTAGGAGCTACATTAGATAAGTAAAGACTAGTGTAAGGAAAGACTTGCTCCAAGTCCTCGGTATTTAAACCAATACCTAAAGACATAATCACTACGATATTTTTGACTCCACGTGCCTGGAGATTTTTCAAAATATCTAAAGAGCTTTTCTTTTTGTAAGGAGGGCTTAAAAAGATATGCAAGATATCTTTATTTCCTTGTTCATCCACACCCAAAACTACGTATAAAGATAGATCACACTCATTAGCATTAATCTCTTTTACCACAGTAAAATCAAGCTTATTGATGCTAACAAAAGCATATTCACTTTTAAGCGTGCTTACGCCCATATCTTTAATGCTGGACAGTACTTGCTCTTGGATAAGGTGTACACTTTGAGCAGGCAACTCATAGCCAAACATCTTTTGCAAACACAACTCAACATTAGCCTGAGTCATACCCTGAGCAAACATAGAAAATACTTTACTCTCAGTACTGCTCACAGCACGAGAGTGCTTTCTTACTGAAATAGGTTCGAAAGAGCCATCACGATCACGTGGTACCATAATTTCTAAAATACCAAATGAACTTTTGACCTTCTTGTGAATAAAACCATTACGTCTATTACTACTTTCTTTGGCCGTACTAGCAGACTTTTCATAGCCAATATGGGCAATAAACTCAGCATTGAGTAATAGATTATAGAATTTTCCAAGAGCTTGTCTTATCAAATCTTGAAAGTAGGTTGAGGAGTTGTCCTCATAATGCTTAATACATTCAAACGCTACTTTCTTACTGTTTTGGATATTAATATTAACCATTATTTGGGCTGCTCAATCCAATCTTACAGATCTGAATTAAACAGACTACTCCTGTAATAAATTTACAAAACTATTAGCCAAAATAAGCCCAAGTAAGCCCCTATTAAGCTTACCATCTGAGCTTAGCTTTTAGATAACCTTGCCCCTACCTTAAATAAGCATGGAGTAAGCCCTCTAGTAATATCTCTTAGGCTTATACTTTCAGTTTCACAACTTTAATAGTGCTGACGACTACGAACTTAGCTATGCGCTTAGCTTTGAGCTTAGCCATATAATAAGCGCTTTTAAAGTAGCACTTATACTCACATCAGCTTTTTTAAGCAAAAAAAAACTCTTGGGCTTTGCTTGCGGCTCCTTATTTTGCTGCAAGAAACTCAAGAGTTTGATCTATTTGAATTTTGTCGATATGTTATTGTAACACGATTAGGCTTATATGGTAGAAGCTAAATCTGTCTAGTTGCGAATAATAATTTCTTGACGAAGTACAGAAATATCGTCTTCTTCGAGGTTATCACGCTCAGCACGGTGAATAATTTCCTCTTGTGAATAAACATCACCAGGGTATACCACCACTAAAGCATCATCACCTACTTGTAAGAAGTTAGTCTGACCATATTCAGTATAACGAGTAGCACCTACAGATACTAAAATTCTAGTTGGACGATTAGCTTCATTTAAATAGAGGTTAATATTCTCAGCAGGGCCTTCGTCTTTTTGATTGTTAAGACGATCAATTAACCAAGCAATAAGCTTCTCATAGAAGTAAGAGTAGTCTTTTACTGCACTATCCTCACCATATGGATATACCTTACCATCACGCACTAAGAAAGAAGCAATACGATAACGATCTAAAATACAGCCTTCACTAAGGTTATCAACCTTTAAGTAGTTGCTAGCAAAGCCCTTACTTGCTGGACCCCAGTTTTTCTTTTGGCTGATCTTAGTAGCGCCTTGCTTACGAATAGAACAGTCGTTAGCAGCACCAAAAACTACAGGATGAAGAGCGGTAACTTTATCAGAAGTCCACTCTACATCAAATACAATAGCGCACTCTGGCTCAATTTGTAATTTTTCTTCACCCTCTGGGAAGATAATAGAGTAATCATCAAAAGGGAAAGTGCCTAAGAACTCTGGAGTGTGAGCACCAATCTCAGGAATATAAGTTGGGAACACGGCTTTTGGAGCATTGGCCTCAGCAGTTTTTACCTTAGTAAAATCTTTATCTTCACCAGCCTGCTCTAAATGTCCAGTAAAGTTTCCAGCCACACCAAAACAAGCAATTTTCTTTAAATCAATCAGCATACTAAGCCAACTCCACTAAAGACAATAAAACACTCTCAAAGACTCACTTTGCTACTAACTCTTTGAGATGATCAACTTTTCTATCTTAGCATAATTATTGATTGTGCCTTGTGATCTAGCTAAACACTTTATCTAATCTAAGGTGAGCAAAATTATTAAGACTTAATCCCAGTGAAGCATAAGCTTTCACGACTATAGGAACACTGGACTTAGCATCATATAATAAGGAATTAAAACCTATACTGATAATCAGAGGGAAAGATTGATGTTGTCTTCATGGAAAAAAACCTTAACTGTACTTAGTAGTGCTTTAGCACTATCTTCTATCATGATAAGCCCTAGCGCCCAAGCAGTTGAATCTTTTAGCAAAGCTAAAAAGATTCTGCCTTCCATTTACTACGAGCTACAGCAAAAATATGGTTATACTTCAACCATCTATTGCGGTTGTGAGCTTAGTTATAAGGGCAGCGGCAAAAATGTTCGTTGGTCTGTAGATTTAGATAGCTGCGGCTATGAGGCTCGTAAGAACCTTAAAAGAGCTCAACGTATTGAAGTTGAGCATGTCATGAGTGCCTGGGAATTTGGCCACCAGCTTAAGTGCTGGCAAGAAGGTGGCCGTAAAAACTGTGGCGATAATAGCTTGTTTGATGAAATGGAAGGCGATCTACACAACCTTTACCCAGCTGTAGGTGAGGTTAATGGCGATCGTGGCAATTTCCAATTTACTGATATGGGTGCTAAGCCTACTCAATATGGTCAATGCCAAATGGTAGTTGATTTTAAAGGCAAAAAGGCTCAACCACCAAAAGATGCTATGGGCCCTATAGCTCGTGCTCATTTGTATATGGCCGAGCAATATAATATCCGCCTGGCACCTGCTCAGCGCAAGCTCTATGAAGCTTGGAATAAACAGCACCCAGCCACACCTTTTGAGTGTGACCGTAATGAGCTGATTAAAAAAGCTCAAGGTAACTACAATAGATTCATTAGCGAAAGTTGTAAGTTAACTGGCAATGGCGATAGTTCTAATCTCATTCCTACCCCATATAAGGTTAACCATAGCGACGACTACGCACAAGAGTTATACAAAAAAGTACTAAACAAATAGCTAACAAAGGAACAGCCATGCGTATCCCTAGAATTTATGATGCTAATATGCCTGATAGTGAAGGCTCTGAGCTAATACTAGATGAATTTGGTGCTAACCATGTCAGCAAAGTACTACGTTTTAAAGTAGGCGATCAAATACAACTTTTTGATGGCCGAGGTAATGAGTATTTAGCACAGCTAACTCAAGTAGGCAAAAAGACCCAAGTTCGTTTAACTCAAAAGCTAGAGCGTAATGTAGAAAGCCCTATTCAAGTAGAGTTACTACAAGTTATCAGTCGTGGGGATCGCATGGATTTTACTATTCAAAAAGCTGTAGAGCTGGGTATTAGTAAAATTATCCCGCTAACATCAGAGCGCTGCGGAGTAAAGCTTGATGCTGAGCGTGCCGCTAAGAAAATTGAAAGCTATCAAAAGATTGCTATTGCAGCATGTGAGCAATGCGGTCGTAATGTGGTGCCTAAAGTTGAAGCGCTCTGCTCTTTAAGCTCTTTTTTACAAAGTCATAACAGTACTTGCACTGCACCTGACTCTAATTTGTGCACCGACCAAGACGGTTTTTTAAACATTACTTTAGATCCTAGAGCTCAATATAAATTAAGTGAACTACCTAAAACAGGTAAATACCGTATTTTAATTGGCCCTGAAGGTGGCTTTAGCGCTGACGAGGTTGAGCTTACTAAAAATAGCGGTTTTGTTGGCGTTACTTTAGGCCCTCGTATTTTAAGAACGGAAACAACAGCTTTAGTAAGTCTAGCTATTTTAGGATCTGCTCTTGGCGATCTGTAATATTTAATAATTTTAGTATTAGAATTACACTAATTTACACAACAAGCATATTGTTAGGAAATTACCGTGACTAGCCAAAAAGAAATATTACTGGGCAAAGAAACCACTTATTGTGAGGAATACAATCCTTCCATTTTATACCCTATTCCTCGTATTAAAGGACGCAGCTCTTTTACTCCTGCTCCTTTTCAAGGATATGATTTGTGGCGTATTTATGAACTTACCTACTTAAATCCTAATGGTCTTCCACAATGCTGCATGGCTACCATCAAAGTACCATGCACCTCAGCTTTTATTATCGAGTCTAAGAGTTTAAAGCTCTATTTGGGATCTTTTAGCCAAACTATCTTTAGTTCTAATGATGAGGTTAGAACTGTGATCGCTAAAGATTTAAAAGAGATGTTGGTCTGCGATGTTGAGGTTAAGATTTTCCCTATTGCTACCCGCTCTATGCCTATAATTGGTTTTGATAGCCCACTGCTTGAAAATGAGAGTGCAGCTAAAGAGTTTAAATTTAAAAACTTTGAGGTCTGCCCTCAACTATTAAAACTCATGGAAAATGGCCCACGTATTAGTGAAAGCTTAAATACTAATATCTTTAGATCACGTTGCCCTGTTACTGGACAACCAGATTACGCCAGCGTTGAAGTTAGCTATGTTGGCCCCAAGATTGACCATGTTTCTTTACTAGCCTACTTGGTTTCCTATCGTCGCCATCAAGGCTTTCATGAGCAATGCGTAGAGCAAATCTTTACTGATATTCATAATATTCTCAAGCCAGATGAGTTAACTGTAACAGCTTGCTTTACTCGACGTGGTGGTATTGATATTTCCCCTGTAAGATCCAATGCCAATATGTTTGATGATCCTATCCGTACCCCAAGACAATAAAGTAATATCTTTACCTTAGGCAAAGAAAGCTCTAGCGGAGCTAGAGCTTTTCTTTTTATGCCTCAGCTCACATCTTTTAATATAAAGCTGAAAATTTCTTACACCTTTAACCAATTTGTCACTTTAGGCTAATAAACCTAGGATAAGATGTAATTTTGAGCTAAGAGTCTCCTTGTTCTCACACTTGAGCATCAACAACATAATTAATCTCTTAGCATGGTATATCTCTGATTGTTTCCTGTCATATGTGGCAGTAAGTAGGTGAATATGGGAATACAAGTTGTATGGCCGTCAGGCTCAATGGCTTTACTCACACAGCTTGAAGCCGATCGTATCTCGCTTAAGTCTCAAGGTGAGCTTTATGACTTATACCGCAACTGCTCTTTAGCTGTTTTAAACAGTGGCAACCTAACTGATAACTCAAAAGAGCTCTTAGATAACTATCAAACTTTTGAGATTGATGTTGTTCGCAATGAGCGTGGTTTAAAGCTTGAGTTAATTAACCCTCCTGAGTCAGCTATTGTTGATGGTAAGGTTATTAAAACCTTACAAAAGCATCTTTACTCAGTGTTACGTGATATCGTACAAATAGGATCAGTAACCCAAGATGTTAATGCTCTATTATGCGATAGCAATAGAGGTTGCATTATCACCAATGAGATCTTCCATATTTTACGTGCCGCAGAGGCAGTAAAAGCTGATAACAACCCTAATATTGCTGTATGTTGGGGCGGACACTCTATTTCTGATTACGAATATAAATATGCCTATAAAGTAGGTAAGGCTTTAGGTCTTAGAGGCATTGATATTTGCACTGGTTGTGGCCCAGGCATTATGGAAGCTCCAATGAGAGGCTCTCTTGAGGGTCATGCGCTGCAAGATAATGCCCAAAATTGCGATCGTATTGGTCTTACTGAGCCATCCATTATCGCTGCTGAGCCGCCAAATCCTTTTGTCTCTAACTTGGTAATTATGCCTGATATTGAAAAGAGACTAGAGGCCTTTGTCCGTTTAGGCCATGTACTGATTGTTTTCCCAGGAGGCCCAGGCACAGCAGAGGAATTACTCTATATTCTTGGTATTAAGTTATGCCACGAAAATAGACACAACCCTATTCCAATCATTCTTACTGGTAACGAAAATAACAAAGACTATTTTGATGCCATTGATGATTTCTTAGTACATTGCTTTGGCCCAGATATTCGTCGCCATTATCAAATTATCATTGGTGATGAAAAGAAAGTTGCAGAGCAAGTTGCTGAGGGCTTAAAGACCATTCATGCTCATCGTACTTTGATTCACGAGTCTTATTGCTACAACTGGTCTTTATATATTCCAAAAGAGCTACAAGAGCCTTTCAAAGTTAGCCACGAAAGCATGGCTGCTCTTAACCTTTCTAAAGATCAAGAGCCTTATTTATTAGCCGCTAATTTACGTCGTGCTTTCTCAGGTATCGTTTCTGGTAATGTTAAAGAATACGGTATAAAGCAAGTAAATGAAAAAGGCCCATTCAAGCTTCATGGCGATAAGGAAATGATTGATTACTTAGGTAAACTCATGACTGACTTTATCAATCAAGGACGTATTTTACTTTCACAAAAAGATTATGTTCCTTGCTATGAACTAGATGCCAAAGATTAATATATTTAAGCCCCTAAATTAGGGGCTTTTTTCGCTTTGTATGTTCTCGCTAACAGAAAAAATGAGATCTAAAGCTAATTTTTTTGCACCTTTTTAAAACATTCCAAAAAGTCCATTCTCAACAGAGCACATTTTTGGTGCTTTTTATAGTTACAAGTTAGGTAACTAAGCCGCTACAAATAAGCTATTTATCAAATAATTTTAGTTAGTCTTACCAATTTTCAGCATATATTGGCTATTACGATAAATTTGCGCAATTAAAGTGCGCAATTTTTTAACTCTTGCAAGCTTATTTATGGCCGCCTAATATAAATTAAAACTTACATTATCCATGTTTACAACACGGGACTTTAAAGCCTATGTTAAATGATATGGCAAATCTCCTTTATCATTGTTAGAAGTAATAAGAAATAGCTATGCAAAATCTTGATATCGCAAAATTTGGTGGTACCTCTGTTGCTAACTATGAGGCCATGAGCAAGTGTGTACAAGTGGTTACTCAAAACCCTAACACTAAACTTGTTGTTGTCAGCGCTTGTGCTGGCGTTACCAATCTTTTAGTAGAGTTAGCCTCTGGCGCTCACGACACTACTAAACGTGAAGAAATTATTGCTCAGATTTTTGCAATTCATAAAGCTATTTTTGACAAATTACCTGATAGCGCCAAGCATGAAGCCGTAATCAATGAATACTTAAGTGTAGTACGCGATCTTGCTGTTCAGGCAACCATGACCCGTACTGACATGATCACTGATCGCTTAGTATCCCATGGCGAGCTTATGTCCTCTTACCTCATTACCGAAATCTTTAAGCAACAAGGCTTTAAGGCAGAGTGCTTTGATGTTCGCCAAGTAATGCGTACCGACTCTACTTATGGTAAGGCCGTAGCTTTAGTTGAGGTTATTTCCACTTTATCTAAGCAGCTTTTACAACCTATCTTAGATAAGGAAGATACTATTGTTGTAACTCAGGGCTTCATTGGTGCCGACTCTAGCGGTCAAACCACTACTTTAGGTCGTGGTGGCTCTGACTACTCTGCTGCTTTATTAGGCGAGGCCTGCCACGCTAAAACTATTTCTATTTGGACTGACGTGCCAGGTGTTTATACCACCGATCCACGTTTAGTACCACAAGCTATGCCAATTAGCGAGCTTACTTATCTTGAAGCTGCTGAGATGGCAACTTTTGGCGCTAAGATCTTGCACCCATCTACTTTAGTTCCTGCTGTAAGATGTGGTATTCCTGTTTATGTTGGTTCTAGCAAGGAGCCAGAAAAGGGCGGTACTTGGGTTCGTCCAACTACTGATTACTCTCCTTCTTTTAGAGCAGTGGCTTTACGTAAGAACCAAACTTTAATTGTGCTTTCATCTCCAAAGATGGTTGGTGCAACTGGCTTCTTAGCCGAAGTATTTAGCATCTTTGCTAAATACAAGCTCTCTGTAGATCTTGTTTCTACCTCCGAAGTTTCTATTGCTATTACTTTAGATGCAGGCTCTCAAACCTCTGGTCTTTCTAATATTCCTGAGGCTCTCTTCCACGAGCTCCGTGAGTTCTGCCACGTAAAGGTAGAAAGCGGCTTAGCTTTAGTAGCAGTAATTGGCAATAACATGTCACGTACCTCTCATATCACCTCAGAGGTATTCTCCTCCATTGACAACTATGCTGTACGCATGATTTGTTATGGAGCTTCCAGCCATAATCTTTGTTTCTTAGTAGGCGAAAATGAGGCCGTTGAGGTTCTAACTCACCTCCACCAAAGCTTACTTGAGAGCCAAAAATAATTAACTGATATCAGACATAATTTAATAAGGCGCATTGCTCACATGAGCATGCGCCTTTTTCATATTACCCCGCCCAGGCCCACAGCCAGGCTAAGACCTACGGCCTTTATGCCATAGGCCTTTGGCCATGGTCTTGGCCGAGGGTATGGGCCTTAGCCTGTGAGCTTTAGCCTACGCTAAAGATGCTCAGGCAAGCCATGGTTAATCATAGGGGGCTTAGACAATAAGCTTTAGCTCTTGGGCTCTTTTGTAAATTTCCTCAAAAGCAATAAAACTATCACGAGCACACTGATCTTTTAGAGCTAATAACTCTTGATAGCTAAGCATCATAATGCCACTAACTTCACTTGGCTGTCTGCTAGTAATGCAATCACCTTGGCATAAATACAATTGAGCCATCACAAAGCCATCACTAATAGCATAAGGAATACACAGCTTGCCAAGTTTAGTAAACTTAAGGCTATGATTGCTATCTACATCAATACCTACTTCTTCAAAAAGCTCACGTTTAGCACTGTGATCAATATCTTCACCACTTTGCACTACACCACCTACGCAAGCATCAAATACACCAGGAGCATAATCCTTAGTTAAAGTTCTTAACTCAACTAAAATACGGCCACTATTATCCATTACTACTACATAAGTGGAACGATGAGGTAAATGATTGGCTCTCATGACGGCACGAGGTACGGTATCAACTACTTCATCGTCACGATTAACAATATCGACCATTTCCTTTTTAGCCATATAAAAGCTCCTTGCTCTTTAAACAAAAATCAATATAGATGATAATACACCACAAAGCTTATAAGGGGCTATGATGCACTTTACAGGCACATTTATGTCAAAAATCTAGGATGTTTTGAGTCCCAAATGAACTTAGAAGAAGAAAACCAGCAATTAAGAGCCCAGATAGATCAGCTGCAAAAAGATAACGAGCTTATGCAAGAGCGTATCGCTTGGCTGGAAGATAGTTTAGATGCTAATAGCAAATATCTTGATGACATGCTATTACGTGTTGATAAAGTTGAACGCCAGATTAAATATTTAGCGTCAATGCAAGATCAGCCAGATGCTGTTAGACCTTTAAGTGAAGAAACCCCACCACCTCACTATTAAAACTAACCAAAACAGCCCTATTAATGTTCTAACAAGAGCTTAATAGGGCTTTTTAATAGCGCAATTTTTTGATCTGTACAAATGCAACAAGGCCCCTTGAGTTTTTCTCAAGGGGCCTTGTCTTAGAAAAATTAAGCCTGGCGATGACCTACTCTCGCACAATCGTACGTTGCACTACCATCGGCGTGACTACATTTCACTTCTGTGTTCGGAATGGGGACAGGTGGGTCTATAGCACTATGGTCGCCAAGCAAATCGGTAATTAAAAATGTCTTAGACTTTAGCTTATTTAACTCTTGCTAACTTAATGGTCTTAACCTTTGCCTTAAACCTTTCGGGGTTGTATGGTCAAGCTTTCGGGTCATTAGTATTGGCTAGCTTCACGCATCACTGCGCTTCCACATCCAACCTATCAACGTCGTAGTCTTCAACGGCCCTTATGATTTAACTCGGATAACTCATCTTGAGGCCTGCTTCCCACTTAGATGCTTTCAGCGGTTATCAGTTCCGAACTTGGCTGCCGGGCGGTGCCATTGGCATGACAACCCGTAAACCAGCGGTTCGTTCACTCCGGTCCTCTCGTACTAGGAGCAATCCCTCTCAATTATCCCACGCCCGCGGTAGATAGGGACCAAACTGTCTCACGACGTTTTGAACCCAGCTCGCGTACCACTTTAAATGGCGAACAGCCATACCCTTGGGACCAACTTCAGCCCCAGGATGTGATGAGCCGACATCGAGGTGCCAAACACCGCCGTCGATATGAACTCTTGGGCGGTATCAGCCTGTTATCCCCAGAGTACCTTTTATCCGTTGAGCGATGGCCTTTCCATACAGAACCACCGGATCACTATGACCTGCTTTCGCACCTGCTCGAGTTGTTGCTCTCGCAGTCAAGCCAGCTTATGCCATTGCACTGACCTTACGATGTCCGACCGTAATCAGCTGACCTTCGTGCTCCTCCGTTACCCTTTAGGAGGAGACCGCCCCAGTCAAACTGCCCACCAGACACTGTCCTCTTCAAGGTCTTTGTCGAGTTAGAACTTCAAACAGGTCAGGGCGGTATTTCAAGGACGACTCCACATGAGCTGGCGCTCTTGCTTCGATGTCTCCCGCCTATCCTGCACAAACATGTTCAAAGTTCAGTGTCAAGCTGCAGTAAAGGTTCACGGGGTCTTTCCGTCTAGCCGCGGGTACACTGCATCTTCACAGCGATTTCGATTTCACTGGGTCTCAGGTGGAGACAGCGTGGCCATGGTTACACCATTCGTGCAGGTCAGAACTTACCTGACAAGGAATTTCGCTACCTTAGGACCGTTATAGTTACGGCCGCCGTTTACTGGGGCTTCACTCAGGAGCTTCAGCTTGCGCCTAACCCCATCATTTAACCTTCCAGCACCGGGCAGGTGTCACACCCTATACTTCCCCTTTCAGGTTTGCAGAGTGCTGTGTTTTTGTTAAACAGTCCCAGCCACCATTTCACTGCGGCTGCTCCTAGCTCT
>NZ_JALKIM010000005.1 GCF_023050945.1 Anaerobiospirillum sp. NML120448
ATGCTTGAGTAATCCCAATTTGAGGTTCTTTTATTCATATCAACTATACGTATCATTATGGTACGTATATTGTACCGCATTTATAAGTGGTTTACAGTATATACGTATTAGAATCTTGGAATTTCTAATTAATGAGAATCTTTTTGTCTCTACTAAGCTTTATCAGCTTACCAAAAGTAAGCAAAAAACTGCTCTATCTTATGAGGACTACCAAAATAAGGACACCTTTGAGCAAGTTAAGCACGAGAGCAGTTTTATGAGCCAAACTGTTAGCAGTGGGGTACGCTATGATCTCTTAGGCAAAATAGCCCAAGAAACCATGCTAACTCGCAATACTATTGCCCAAATTTTAAGCAAAATTCAGCCTTATAAGTTTGATTACTTCAAACATAATCCTGAGGAGTTCATTCAAGAGTGCATTCGTCTTATTACTGACGAGAAGTCCTTATTGATTAAAGACAATATTTCCTATCATGAAATTGAAGGCAAATTTGCTGATGAGATTTTCTTTACCACTAACATCAATCGTAAACCAGAAGATCAGCACAACAAGCTTACCAAAAGCGTGGTTGATCAAGTGTTTACCGATAGTGATGTGGAAAAGGATCTTTTAAAAGAGCTCGAATCTCATGAAGAGATTTTAGTCTATGCTAAATTACCTCGCTCCTTTTACATTCCTACCCCTGTAGGCAAATATACTCCTGATTGGGCCATTTGCTTTGCAGAGGGAGAGGTTCAGTACGTGAATTTTATTGCAGAAACTAAAGGTGATTCTAGCAAAAAAGGTTTAAGAGCTATTGAGGATGCCAAAATTACTTGTGCCAAACAGCTCTTTAATAATATGTCTTCTAAGACCATCAAATATGATGTCATAGCAAATTATGGTGAGCTTGAAACCAAAGCAGGCGTACCTTTAAGCAAAAAAGATGCACTGTCCTTAGAAGAGCAACAAAGCCTTATTAACGTGCTTATACACGACCAACAATAGGCTTAGCTAAGCCTGGCTCCTAAAAGCAAAAAAGCACGTACTTAAGTTGCTCTTAGTACGTGCTCTTTAAAAGTGTTTTTTTGAGGCCGCCAGACAGCATGATGCTAGTAGCTGTCCTGATAGCAGGCTAGCCAGCTTACTTAGGCTTGTTTGCCTGGATAATGGCTTTCAAACTCTTGTAAGAGGGAGAGCATCTGTTCATCCAAATAGCTTAGAGCTTGAGTGCGAATACTATTAGGCACACCGTAATAGGCCTCAGCAACAGCACAAGTTATGGCGGCTAAGGTGTCGCTATCTCCACCTACAGAAATGGCAATACGCAAAGCATCTTCAAAATTTTCAGACTCAAAGAAAGCCTCTAGCGCCTGCGGCACTGTGTCTTGGCAGGTTTCATTAAACTGATAAGTGTCTCTAATTTCATCGATAGTAAAGTCGATAGCATAGTAATGCTTTACTATATAATCTTTAATTTGCTCCAAACTTGAGCCAGTGCGAGCTAAATAAACAGCCACTGCAGTAGCTTGAGCACCTTTTAATCCCTCTATATGATTATGTGATACCTTGCTGACAGCATCACTAAGAGCAATCACCTCTTCAATGCTATTGCCAACATAGCCACAGGCACTAACTCTCATAGCAGAGCCATTACCAAAGCTATTGTAAGGCTGAGGATTATCGCTATACATCCAATGATAGAACCTACCGCCATAGCCTGAGTTAGGGTAAGGACGACCAATGAGTTGCATATAATGTACAGCGCATTCACTTAAGTCACTATAATCACTCTTAGCACTGAGCAATGCCTTAGCTACAGCCAATGACATAATAGAGTCATCAGTAAAACTACAGTCCTCAGTAAAGAGTTCAAAATCTTTATGCCGATAATTGTTAAACTCGAATCTTGAACCTACGATATCGCCAATAATTGCACCTATCATCCCTCTCTCCTCTCAAGCTAAATAAAACCAATACTAAATTCCAGAGACCCTTGCCTAGCAAACTACTGCATACCATGGTATACAGTCCTAAATAATTCTTGTTTTATCGCTCCTAGGCAAGCTTTGCAGCAGCTTTGCTATGACGCTATGACTATAGTAGCCATACCAGAGAACACCCCAGTTTGCTAGGCCATACAATGCACTACACTGCTCTACTTTGCACTGCAGTGTACTGCACTGCCTAAGCACTTATACTCTACCTTATAAGGGCCATCCTAGTTTGAGCGAATATACTGTGATTTTGAGCCCTGATAAGAGAGGCCCTACACAGCAAAGCTATGCTGTGCTTGTGCGTTTTTGCTGGGATAAATACAGCTACAGCTAAGGCTGTGGTACTGACCAACTTACTTAGATTTGTTGTACTGTACATGGCATAGCATAGCAAGTAAAAAGCAGAGCAGAGGCATATTAGCTGCAATGCAGCAGCTGCTTTTGTGTTGCAGCTGCTGGCGATTGGTAATTAGTGGGGCTTTAACTTAATGGTCAAGCTTGTTGTCGTGAGCGGCCTTGCCCACATGGATACGAGATGATTCTGGGCCTGTTACCAGATTAGACTTTTGCTCTTTACGGTGAATATTTGGAGTGGTAGTAGCAGCCCCCAAATCATCAATACCATGAGAAGATAACAAGCGCTCCAAAGCAAGGGCACCCTTGCTTTTTGGCATGTTTTTAACCACGCTGTCAGTTTGAGACTCTTGCTCTTTTTCTGATGTACTCTCGCCGCTAGCATTGTCTTGCTCTGAGTCAACATGATAGGCATGCAGAGCATTTTCCAAGCGCTGCCATTGCTCCTGACTAAGCTTGCCGCTGGAGTTATCAGCTGCCAGATTAGCATTGGTGGTAACACCATAATCAGCATGGTGCTGATTGGTATTTTCACCAGTGCGTATTACATAAGCACTACTACCTCTTTGTTTTTGTGACTCAAGAGTACTCTCGTATAAGCGATAATTAGTCTTATGGGTAGTACCTGAGGCAGTATGAGAGCTAAAAGCATGAATAACTGCATTTAACATAGCACTATTGTCATGTACATCATGAGTTTGAGTACTCTGTTGCTCTTTGTCTTTACCCTTACTATGAATATAACCAAATCCCTTAGCAAAGATATGAGTTTTACCTTCTGTTGGTAGTGCATTATTATCAATAAGAGCTGCTGTAGCTTGCTCTTGTTTAGAGTTAGCCTGATCTTGGGCATAAGCTTGCATAAGCTCTTGTTGAGCTTTGAGCTGAGCCAAATGCTCTTGCTCTTGGCGCTTAATCTTTTCTAATTGTTGTTCAGCAGTAAGTGGCTCTGGACCCTCCATATCACGCAATTTACGACGTAACACTTTACCTAAAGGTGACTTAGGTAAACTATCAACAAATTGAATAACACGTGGCACTTTATAAGGAGTTAAATAGGCACGGCAATATTGCTTAATTTCTTGAGCAGTAAGGCTAGGATCTTTTTTAACTACATAGAGCTTAACCGCCTCGCCAGTACTATCGCTTGGAATGCCAATAACAGCACATTCCATTACACGATTAAAGCGTGAAACAATATCCTCAATCTCATTAGGGAAGACATTAAAGCCTGATACCAAGATCATATCCTTTAAACGGTCAATAAGCTTGATATAGCCACCTTCCATCCACTTAGCAATATCACCTGTACGCACAAAGCCATCATCAAAAATGAAATCATTATGCTTATCGCACTTGTAATAGCCGTGCATTACTTGAGGGCCTTTAATCTCAAGCTCACCCTCTTGCTCCATATTACGAATTTCATTGCCCTCACTATCGACAATACGAGCAATAGTAGATGGCACTACTAAACCTATAGAGCCAGTATAGTGATCTACAGTAAATGGACATACTGAGCACAATGGTGAACACTCAGTAAGGCCATAACCCTCAAGAATGTGGAAGCCTGTCTTTTCAAAGAAGCGTTGCTCTACACCTGATTGCACCGCAGCACCGCCGCCTACTACCAAGTGCAAGTGTTCCCACTTCAAAGAAGTAAATTCCTCATGATGGATAAAGAGATTAAACAGGGTGTTAACACCTGTCATGGCCGTAATTTCAGGATGGTTCTTTAAGTCCTTAGCAAAAGATTTAAGATTACGAGGATCAGTAATTAATAAGTTCTTAGAGCCCAAATAGGTAAACAGCACTAGGTTTACGGTCAGCGCAAAAATATGGTACAGAGGGATAACTGTTAAAATAGTCTCCTGACCAATTTTCAATACTTGACCATACATACCATAGGCCTGGGCAATATTAGACAGAATATTGCCATGAGAGAGCATGGCACCTTTGGACTTGCCTGTAGTACCACCTGTATATTGCAATAAGGCAATATCATTGTAGGCAATCTTAGGAGCTTTAAATTGTGATATTAAAGTTTTGCCTTCTTGAAGAGCATTAGTAAACGAAGTACTAAAAGGGAATTTACTCTCATCTAATTTTGGCACCATGCCCTTAAGGCGCACTGCGGTATTGATTACTAAACGCTTAAGACCAAACCAATCATTAAAGGCATCACCTACCTGGGTTAAAATGATATTTTTAACTAAGGTCTCATCAATAATCTGCTCTAAACTATCTGCATAGTTGGCAATGACCACAATGGAGGTAGCATCAGAGTTTTCAAGCTGATTGCGCAACTCTCTTGGAGTATAAAGAGGGTTAATATTAATGACAGTTAAACCTGCCTTTAAAGCACCAAAGAAGGCAATAGGAAATTGCATGATATTAGGCATCATAATGGCAATTTTATCGCCTTGTTTGAGACCTAATTTCACTTGTAAATAAGCTGCAAAATAAGAAGCGTACTCACCTACCTGCTTAAAGCTAAGCTCTGAGCCCATATTCACAAAGGCAATATTGGAGCTAAACTTAGCAACAGAGCTATCAAACAACTCCACTAAATTTTCAAATTCGTGGGTATCAACAAACTCAGGTACGCCTTGAGGGTAACTTGCTAGCCATGGCTTGTAATAGTCACCATTAGGATCAATGTACTGAGCCTCACTAGCCTTTGCAGCACGTCCATAGAAGCTCTCACCAGGCTTTGCCTGAGGGTTTACTGAACAATCGCAGTTGCTACCACAACCACAACTACTCTTTTTACCCGAACCCACATAAAAAGGACTATTGGAGCAATGCTTAGGATCAATATCCAAAGGGCAATCGGTGCAATTGCTTAAACGACCACGAGCACAGCGGCGATCTATAGCGCCTAAAACAGCAGCTTCGTGTGCCGCTTTGGTAGCTTCAATGCCAGTTAAAACAGCCTCTTGAGCCTCATGGTCTTGATGCTCAATATCATAATCAACTCTATGGCCATCAAGATTATAGACACGAATATTATTAGTTTCACTCATATCTTGGGGTGGAACACCGTCATCCTTGAGGATGTGATCATGCTTACTACTACTTGTAGCCTCATGACTCTGATTGCTCATGGTGCACCTCGCAAAATATCAAAAAACTAGAAAAAGGCTCTTAGACCAGCAGCTCAAAGAACCCAAAGTGAATTAACATAAACCTACAAAGCTAATATACACCTGTATATTACTATATTCATACTAGAAATCTATGATTGTAAAGTTAATGCATAGGTTGTGACACTATTACGCTGCCAACAAACTAACCACCTGCTCTTAGAGCTCATTAATATGTTTGTTGTCTTAGTCAGATATTACTTAATACTTCTAGTGCCTATACCTACTGGTGCTAGCACTAAATTGATACTAAGCATTGTGATTTTAATTTTAATTTTAACAATCTTTTGTTCTTAGCGCAGACTAAAAGCGCCCTAGTGCTCTAAAATTGTGATCATTCGTTCACAAACAGAGCAAAAAAGCAAAAAAACACACACCATTTTCTCTAATTAATTGACATTAATTAAAAAATAAGGCCTGACAGCTTATCACCATCAGGCCTATCAAATAGTATCTTTAAGAACTATTGGTTAATTTTATTTGCCGCCATGAGATTGAGCAAATTCCTTTAAGAACTTAACAAGCACCTCAGCGCCCTCAATAGGCATAGCATTGTAAAGGCTGGCACGCATACCACCTAATACCTTGTGGCCCTTTAAGCCTAATAAGTTGCGCTTCTTAGCCTCAGCTAAGAACTCTTGATTGAGCTCTTCGTTATTGAGGTTAAATACACAGTTAACACGAGAACGATCGCTCTTTGCTACTTGGCACTTATAGAAGTCAGAGCTATCAATATAGTCATAAAGCATATCGCTCTTAGCAATATTGCGACGCTCAAGCTCCTGAACACCACCTAAGCCCTCAATCCACTCAAAGGCTAAGCCAGCCATGTACCAAGCAAAGCTATTAGGGGTGTTATACATGCTCTCGTACTTATCTAAAACAGACCAATCTAAAATAGATGGGCAGTACTTACGAGCCTTGCCTAATAAATCACGACGTACGATAGTAACAGTAAGACCAGCTGGAGCAATATTCTTTTGAGCACCAAAAATAATAGCACCAAACTTAGTAACATCAATTGGTCTGGTTAAAATGTTGGATGACATATCAGCAATTAAAGGCACATCACCAGTATCAGGTAAGTCAAATACCTCAATACCATTTACTGTCTCATTAAGACAGATATAAGCATAAGTGGCACCCTCAGTTACCTTCATTTGTGAAAAGTCAACCACATACTGGCCATCTTCATTCTTATGGAAGCACTCGTGACGTACAGTCTTACCGTAACGCTCGGCACACTCCTTTTCTGCACAAGAAGACCAGTGACCTGTTACAAAGTAATCAGCAAAGCCATCCTCTGGAAGAAGATTTAATGGAATAGCAGCAAATTGACCACGACCACCGCCTTGCTCAAATAGCACAGCGTAATTCTCAGGGATATTCATGATCTTGCGCAATAATGCCTCAGCATCATAGGCAACCTTCATGTACTCAGGCCAGCGGTGAGACATCTCAACCACACCTAATCCCATACCATTAAAATCACAGAACTCTGCTTGAGCTTTAGCCATAACCTCAGTTGGGATCATGCTTGGGCCAGCGCTATAATTCCATGCTCTCATGAAAAATCACCTCAAAAAAAATCAAACATCACAGCTTAGATCATACCCTTTATTGTGCAATTTGGGACAACATATACCAAATTTAAGCAATCGCCCTCCTAAATAGCACTAAGAAAGTGCGACCTCCCTACTATTAATCATAAACCAAATTATCAAACTTGCCCCATCAAACTCTCAACCCTTGCAAGTACCAGCACAAGTGAAAATGCCAGCACCAGCGAAAGAGCAAGTGCAAGAGCAAGATAGAGCATCAGCGAAAATACAAGTAAGAGCGCAAACATTCTCAACCCCTGCCTGCAAAAACGCAAGCAAGCAAGCATAAACTGCCAAACTGGTGCTATCCACCTACTGGCACCATGCAAGAACAAAATCAGTAACAGTACTAGTACAAACTTAAAAGGCATACAGGTATGGAGCTGTTAGAGGCTCAGTTGGCCGCCCTAATCATTGTATTAGCAGTAGTGGTAATAGTAGCATTTACACAAAACAAGCAAGGTGTAGCCTTTAAGGGCTTTTATCCTGTAGCCTTTAGCCTGAGCTGCGGAACTTGTTTAAAGGGCATACAGGTATGTAGCTCTTAGAGGCTAAGTTGGCAGCCCTAATCGTTGTATTAGCAGCAGTAGTAGCATTAGCAGTAGTACAAAACAAGCAAGGTTTAACCTTTAAGGGCTTTTATCCTGTAGCCTTTACCCTGAGCTGTGGAACTTGCTTAAAGGGTATACAGGTATGGGGCTGTTAGAGGCTCAGTTTTCAGCCCTAATCGTTGTCTTAGCAGCAGTAGTAGCATTAGCAGTAGTACAAAACAAGCAAGGTGTAGCCTTTCAAGGGCTTTTATCCTGTAGCCTTTAGCCTGAGCTGTGGAACTTGCTTAAAGTGTATACAGGTATGAAACTTTTATAGGCTCAGTTGGCAGCCATAATCGTTGTATTAGCGGCAGTAGTAGCATTAGCAGTAGTAAAAACAAGCAAGGGCTGGCTTTTAAAGCTGGAAACTATGATGCTGTGAGCCTTTATCTTGGCCATGGTACTAATCTAGTGGGTATGAAAGTATGGCTATGGCAGGCAAGCTCAAATAGCTGGCATAGTGCTACTAAAGAGGTAAAGGATAAGTTTGGGATTGTTGGTTGGACTTATGGACTGATGGGCGGTTTGCAAATTTTGGGACTTAGGGGCTGGAACTTGGGTGCTGGGCGCTGAGCACTGTGGGCTGGGCGCTGGGAGGATAGAAATTAAAAAAGCCAAGCTGGGCTTTAGTGAAGCTTGGCTTGGCTTTTTTGGTCTAAGTTAGATGAGCTTATGGCTCAATTATCTTAGATTTCATCTTGATCATTAGTGCTGTCTTGAGGCTCTTTGATTTCCATATCAAGGGAGCTATCCTCAACTGGAGCAGTCTCATGGCCATTATCTAAAATGTCCTCTGAACCCTCACCAGTTAAGCCTTCTAGACCTTCAGCTACACGGCGCTTTTCAGCAGCACGAGCTAAAGCTGATTCATTGATAGCAGCTACTACCTCAGGGCAAATTTCTTGAATACCAACAATAGATTCGCCTTCCATAGTACGCTTAATCTTTAAATAACCAGCGCCACGGGAGCGGGCGGTTAAATCAGATACACGAGAGCGTAATACGCTGCCATTATTAGAGAATACTAAGTAATCACTATCTTCGTGGGCGCTAATTACACCAACTACACGCTCAGAGCGGGCGCTGGCAGAGCAAGCAAAGTTACCTAAACCACCACGACGTAACTTACCAGGTAAGGAAATTAAGCGGCCACGCTTACCAATACCAGATTCAGTAATCATTACATAGTTAAGCTTTTCATCAGCAAGGTGATCTGCAGGAACTACGATCATGGCAGCTAACTGTGCACCTGGCATAAGCTTGATACCACGATTAGTACCAGCAGTACGGCCACGAGCACGAATACCTGCACCCTTAGCAGTATTACGAGTAGCAAGATAACGGCTAATGCCATCAAGCTCACGGGCAATACGATCTGCCTCACTTAAGCTCTCATCCTCATCGCCATTTTCGCTTTCGCTTTCGTTTTCTGTGGAGTTATCGCTAGTATCTGGTAATTCCTCAGATTCAGCATTGGAGCTATCATCTTGTTCATCACCAGTGTTAACGTACTCGCTAAAGCGCATCATACGTCCGTTGCTAGCAAATAAGAGCACATCATCCTCACCATGGGTGATTTCAACAGCAATCAACTCATCCCCCTCTTCAAGAGTAATAGACTTGATACCATTGTTGTTACAACGCTTTAAGTGGCTCTTAAATTGACTTAAGGCAACCTTCTTAACGCCACCCTTAGCAGTAGCAAAGACGATATAAGCAATCTCAGCGTCGTCCTTTTGAGCATTTAATTGCTCTAAGAGCTCTTCACTAATAGGTAAGATACGACGTACTGATTCACCATCCTCTAAAGTAAAGAGGTTTTGAATTGGACGGCCACGCCAGCTCTTATTGTTAGAAGTTGGAAGATCATATACTTTAGTAATGAAGCAACGACCTAAGTTAGTAAAGCACATTACGCTATCATGGCTGTTACATACTGAGGTAGTTACAATAAAGTCTTCTTCCTTAAGCTTAGCAGCACCCTTGCCAGCAGCACCACGATTATTAGCCTCATATAAGGATAAATCTTGGTACTTAATGTAGCCTTCTTGAGATAAGGTAATTAATACGGCCTGGCGATTAATTAAATCTGCACGAGAAATGCTACCCTCAACCATAATAAAGTTAGAGCGGCGAGGATCCTTAAAGGTATTACGAGCCTCTAACAATTCCTCTCTAATTACTGAGTTCATACGCTCAGTGCTATTGAGAATCTCTAAGTAATTATGGATGTTCTGCTGTAAAGCCTTGTAATCAGCTTGAATTTCTTCAGTAGCTAAATGAGTCAAGCGATTTAATTGTAATGCTAAGATAGCACGGGCCTGAGCATCAGATAAATGATACTTGCCTTCAATTAAACCACGGCCCTCTTCAATGCCTATAGGTAAGCAAATATTAACGCCACGCTCATCGTACTCCATAATGGTGGACACTAAAGTGCCATCCCAGCTTTGAGCCATAAGCTTTAAGCGTGCATCCTCGGAGTTGTCAGCATTAGTAACAATATCAATAATCTTTTGAATATTGCTCTTAGCTACAATTAAGCCCTCATCTAAGAAAGCCTTGCGACGGTCTTGACGTAATAAATAAACGGTACGACGAGTTACCACCTCACGGCGGAACTTTAAGAACTCTTGTAAGATCTCGATTAATGATAATTGCTTTGGTCTATTGTTTACTAAGGCAATCACATTGAATGAGAAGGAGCTTTGCATTGAGGTGTGCTGGAATAAGTTACAGAGCACGGCCTCTTCATAGGCATCACGCTTAAGATCAATAGCAATGCGTACCTGATTGTCCTTATCGGAAAGGTCATTAACCTCAGCAATACCCTCAATCTTTTTCTCACGTACTAAGTCTGCAATTTCCTTAACAATGGTGCTCTTATTAACCATGTAAGGAATCTCGTCTACATAAATAGTAGTACGACCTTGCTTGTCTGTTTCAATATGAGTACGGGAGCGAATCACGCAACGGCCACGACCTGTTTCATAAGCACGACGAATGTCTGGAGATTTAACAATTAAACCACCAGTTGGGAAGTCAGGTCCTGGAATATAGGACATTAACTCATCAAGGGTAATATTTGGGTTATCGAGCATGGCCAAGGTACCATCAATTACCTCAGCTAAATTGTGAGGTGGGATGTTGGTAGCCATACCCACAGCAATACCTGCTGAACCATTTACCAATAAGTTAGGATAACGTGTTGGTAAAACTTCTGGGATTTGCTCATTACCATCGTAGTTAGGATAAGTATTAACTGTTTCCTTATCGATGTCTTGAAGCATCATCTCAGCAATTTTGGTCATACGAACTTCGGTATAACGCATAGCAGCAGCGCCATCACCGTCTAGATTACCAAAGTTACCTTGACCAAAAATTAATGGAGCACGCATAGACCACCACTGGGCCATACGTACAATAGTCTCATATACAGCAGCATCACCATGAGGGTGGAAACGACCGATAACGTCACCTACCACACGGGCTGACTTTTTAGTAGGGCCGTTGTGCCAAATCTTAAGATCGTACATGTCAAATAGGACACGACGGTGTACAGGCTTAAGACCATCACGCACATCAGGTAAAGCACGATCCACAATTACACTCATGGCATAATCGATAAAGGATTGCTTTAACTCATCTTCAAGTTTGACGCTAGGAGAAGAGCTATCTACTGTAGAGCTTTGATAATCACCATTTTCAGTTTGTTGATCATCATCTTTTGGTAACTCAGTCTCATCAATATTAGCTAACGCTGCCAGCTCTTCTTGATTATCGTGGTTCTTATCGACCATGAAATGTACCTTGCATTAATCGGAAAAACACCAACCCAAGTAATTGAACTTATCAACTACCTGAAGTTCAAACTAATACTTAGCTATGCTTTCTACTTACCTTAGATAAAACCGCTAAAATATAAAGCTGTATTTGCCATAAATATTGCCTCCCCTTAATATGGGATACAAAGGCATATATCATGGCTTTTCATATAGTACAGCTATACTGTTTAGCTAAGGTAAGTAGCCTTGCACTCAAGGTTAAGCATTACCCTGCTTTTCAGTACCAAAAGACAACACAAGCGCCTGCAAGGCAAAACCTTACATGCTAACTCAAGTCCATACAATGGGCAGGAACTGCGCTTAGAATCAGCCTAAAAAAGACTATTAATGCGCTTGTATGAGGCAGAAAAACTCATATTATCTCTTTGTTGTGGTTAACAAATAGTTTTTGGAGCTTTTAACTGCTAGAGATACTAAAAAGACAGTAGAATAGATGAAGTTTTCTAGAACTTATCCAAGATCACATTTTAGCACAATTGGCTCATTTTCTCAATTTTTAAGCATCTAAAGCTAACTAAGTACACCCCCACATTAAAAGCCCTAATTACGCTAAATTTGCCATATTACTTAGTTTTTTCACTTTTCATCTTTCTAAGATCGCTTTTTCTCTCTTTTTTAAGCGGCCCTCCTCAGATTTTTCCCCCAAGTCACTTCACCACCACCTACCACAAGTACAGTTTTAGCGCTTAGCATATTCACTGTTAATGCTAATAGCAGAATAATAATAATATGCTCAACCATATACACCATGGCGATTAAGAGTAAACAAGGCCTTGCTTAGCAGCAGTAAAAGCCAATAGGCTTATCCTCTTTACAGCAAGCATGCAAACAAACACATCAACCTACCAACGCAAATTCATACCGCTTTTGCACTTGCCCCTTGGCACTTTAGTCCTTGGTGTCTTATCACTTGGTACCTTAGCTGTTAGAGGCTGGATAACTTTTTAAATCCCTTAGTTGTGCCATTGCCTCTCAATGGGCTTATACTTCTATGTAATTGGCCTATTTAAGGGGTTTGCCCCTTAGTTTGGTAATATATTTTGTACTTAATAATGATTGTAGTTTGGTTTCTTGGTACACTTTTGCCCACGAAAAAATAAAACTGTTAAAAGCTTTATTTGGTTGTTTTGCACACCATCAAGGAAAGAGCCATGTCATTTAAGAATTTGCGTTTATATACAGTTGATCTTTCAAATAATAGCGAGCTAAAAAACATTTTTGCTAACGAAACCTTATTAGAGGAGTGCATTGCCTCTTGTAAGTTTAGAAAAACTATGGAGCAAGAAATGTCCACTTGTGGCTTTGCTCCTTTATTTGGTCGTCATACTGATGCCTTTACTTTTAGCAGCAACCATAATCACTTCTTTAGATTTGTCGAAGAAAATAAGCTCTTACCAAGCACTATCATTAAAGAGGCCTTTTTAGATGAGGTTGATAGAAAGGAAAACGAGCTTAATCGTGCTTTAAAGAAAGACGAAAAGCAGGCTCTTAAGTTAGCTCTTACCAATAAGATGATGGCTCAAGCTTTTGTTACTCGTCGTGAGCTCTTTGTTTGGGTTAACTCTCTTTATGGCTTTGTTGGCGTATCAGCAACCTCAGCTAAGCGTGCTGAGAGTGCTATTACTGTATTAAGAAAGGCTTTGCATGGCTCTTTCCCAGCCAAGCCACTCCAGCCACGTTGTGTAGTTGAAGATCGTTTAACTTCTTTCATTGCCAAAGGCGATCTCCCACAAGACTTTAAGCTAGGCTATGATTGCGTACTTAAGAGCACTGATGATACTGGTGCTACCGTACGTGCCTCTAAAGAAGACTTAACCTGTAAGGAAATTAACTCTCACATTGAGGCTGGCAAGCGTGTAACCGAGGTTCAATTAGACTTCGTAGACAATGCTCAATTTGTTATTACCAGTGAATTAGCCATTAAGCGCATTACCTTAGATGACCAGTACTTAGAGCGCTCCTTACCTCAAAAGACTGATGATAAGATTGCTGATATGCAAAGCTATATGCTAGTTGAAAGTGACGTTTTAACCGCCATTTTTGACAAAGTTATGAAGGCTTTTGACTGCGTAACCAACTAACCAATTAGCTAACTATTATTAGCTCCAGCTCATAATTAAAGGATAGCAAGTTGCTTGCTATCCTTTAATTTCATCAAGCCTCTTTAAGGCTCACAAATATCCCTACCATCATAACCCCCCACCTATCTAACGATCGATCTAACTAATTACCTATATAACTACCTTCATTCCTACCAGCCAACATGTCTATCTACCAGCCTACCAACTAGCGATTAAAGTGAAAAACCATTACCTACTAACGAACCAAAGAGGTAACTTAATTAGCTAATTGTTTTGTGCTTTTCGACAATTTTACTGGCTAATTGGATTAGTGGTATTTGTGCAATGAGATTTCAATTTAACCACTAGCCTGCCAGTTTGTCTGTCTGCTTGCCTATGCCAGCCAGTCAGCATGCCAAAAGCCTATCAGCTTGCCCTCACAATATGATGCTTAGGTATCAAACCTATTGGGCTTTTAGCTTGGCAAAATAATCACTAATCTTTATCTGCTCTAAAAGCACTTTTGGTGGTAAAAATAGCAATTTGGCCCTTAAACGCTAAAAATAAGCGTTGCACTAATACCGTTTTGGTTTAATTTTTTTGTACAATAGAGCGCTTTTTAATAAGCATCCTCAGTAAGTTTGGCTCTTATTTAGGCCAAGTCTTTTACAAAGTGATACTATTATTAAGATTTTCAGGCGGCAGTTAAACTAGATCTAACTGCTAAGCTTTTAGGTGCTACGCGCTTGTCTTTGTGGGTGCGTGGCTAATGCTTTTTTTATCGGTTTTTTACTGGTTATGATTAAGATTAGACCAAATACCCATTTATCTCATCAAACTCTTATGTCAGGCTGCTCTTGTGGTAGCTCTTGCGGCTGCTCTAGCAATGCCTTTGAAGAGGAAAGCTATTTAGAGTCAGCTACTAAAAATGGTGCCTTAAATGACACTAAAGTAGCTAAGAAGGCCTCTGGCTTAGGTGTAATTGGTGATAATGGCAGTGGCAAGATTCTGCTTAAAAAGCCTGAGATTTTAGCCCCTGCTGGCTCCTTACAACATCTTTATATGGCATGCGATTACGGTGCTGATGCCGTATATGCAGGTATTCCTCGTTGGTCTTTACGTGTTCGTGGCAATGGCTTTACTCGTGATGACTTTGAGCAAGGTATTAACTATGCCCATTCTTTAGGCAAGAAATTCTTTGCAGTATTAAATGTTATTCCTCACGTACGTCGTAGTGGTGCCTTTACCCCTGCTTTAGATGAAGTTGCAGCCTTAAAGCCAGATGCCTTTATTATGGCAGACCCTGGCTTAATTGATCAGGCCTTAGAGCGTCATCCAGAAATTCCTGTTCACTTAAGTGTTCAGGCTAATACTGTAAACCCAGGTACTGTAAAGTTCTGGCAAAAATTAGGCGTAAAGCGCTGCATTTTAGCCCGTGAGCTTTCCTTAAATGAAATTGAAATGATTCGCAATGAGTGCCCAGACATGGAATTAGAGGTCTTTATCCATGGCGCACTATGTATTGCTGTTTCTGGTCGTTGCTTAATTTCTGGTATGCTCGCTCGTCGTGATGCCAATGTGGGTGCTTGCAATAATTCTTGCCGTTGGAATTATCGTATTAAGGACTTACATCTTGAGGATGCCTCTACTACTGAGCGTATTAATCCATTAGATTTACGTGATAGTCCAGCCCTATGTACCGAAATTGAGGAAACCTCACGTCGTCAAGGCGAGTGGATGCCTATGGAGGAGGATGAGCACGGTTCTTACCTCATGAACTCCAAAGATCTCTGTGCTTTATCTGTGGTAAAGCGCCTTATGGAAATTGGTATTGATAGCCTTAAGATTGAAGGCCGTTCTCGCTCTCCTTTCTACGCTGGTGGTATTGCTCGTGCTTACCGCTTAGCTGTTGATGCTTTAGCTCAAGGTGAGTCTATTCCACAAGAATCTTGGACTATTGTTAACTCTATCCCAGCTCGTGGCTATACCACTGCTATGTTAGAGCCAACCAATAAGCCAAATGAGATGCAAGATTATGAGACCAATGCTCCAAGCCCAGGCATGTGGCAAGTAGTTGGTCAAATTGAACGCCAAGAAAATGGCCGTATTTATATCAAGGTAAAGAATCGCTTTGAGTCTACCTCTAAGCTTATGATTTATACCCCTCAAGGCCCAATTTCTCTTGATGGCTCCACCATGCTTGACAAAAAGGACAACCCAACCACTGTTGCCCCAGGCGATGGTTACTACGTATCTTTAGCCTGCTCAAGCACTTTAGACCTTCGTACCGCTGTACTCTTAAGAGACGATAGCTAGCACGATAGCAAGGTTTTTATAATTCCCTAAAAAAGGTTGCTCTCTTTAATGCCCTCAAGCCTTAAAGTTAGCAGCCTTTTTTCATACCAGTAAACAAAAAAGCTTGCCCCACTAATTTTGGCTCCATCCTAGTAATGGAGAGTCTCTTACTCACAGCCCAAATCAAACTCATTCACAACCAGTAACTTTAAAACACCACTCAGTACAAAAATGAACAAGGGCCAAATCTAGCCTAAGCTAAATTTGACCCTTTAAGTGATTTTAGATGTGTAAGTTAACTACTAAGTTAGAGCTTTACTCATCTTTTGAGCAGAAACTTGTCTTAAGATTGTTAGTAAATCTTACTTCTTGCCATTCTTTTGTAAGAAAGCAGAACCTAAATCAGGGAAGTCAGTAAATACACCGTCAGAATCAGCATCAATTAAGATAGCCTTGAAGAGCTCATCTACATTGTTGCAGTATGCAGGTAACTTATCAGCACGAATGGTGTATGGGTGAACCATCATGCCATTAGCGTGAGCATTCTTTACTAGATCGGTTACTACAATAGCGCCCTTCTTGGACTTCTTGCCATCAATAACCATGTCTAAGGATGGGCCCATGCCAGTTGCATACTTAGCAACTTCCTTCATGTTCTTTGGATCCATTAAGTAGTCAAAGTCATATGGCACCCACTTGCCATCCTTAAGCTCATAAGTCTCATTCCATGAGTTCTCAGCTAAAAGCACAACAGTCTTTAAGTCGATACCCATCTTAGGCATTAACTCGGTCTTAACATACTTAAGATCAGGATAGTCGAAGGTTTGGAAAATTACGTTGGAGTCTTTAGAGGTGTAACCATACTTCTTTAATACTTCTAAAGTAGCCTTAGAAATATCTTTACCTTCTTGCTTGTGGAACCATGGAGCCTTGGTCTCAACATAAAGACCAATGTCCTTACCCATAGTCTTATTTAAGCCCTGAATGAACTCAATTTCCTCTTCTAAGGTATGGATCTTAAAGACAGAGGTAAACATAGGGAAACGGTTCTTGTAGCCCTGAACACGCTTGCCATTTACGATCTCAAAACCCTCAGTGAAGTTTAAGGTCTTGATCTCGTCTAAGGTAAAGTCGATTACGTAATAACGACCATCCTTACGGGCACGCTTTGGGAATTTGTCAGCAACGTCAGTAACACGATCTAAGAAGTGATCATGAACTACAACTAAGCGATTATCCTTAGTCATAGCAAGATCTTGCTCTAAATAGGCAACACCCATGTTGTAGGCTAAAGCCTTAGACTCTAAAGTGTGCTCTGGTAAGTAAGCAGAAGCACCACGATGAGCAACAATGATCTTATCTTGGATATCACCTGCGTAGGCACTGTTTAACATAGCGCTAGAACCCATAACAGTTGCAGCCATCACAGCTGCGTATAAAGCAGTCTTTACAAACTTCATAATCAACAACCCTAAAGGTGGATAAATAATGCATTGCTCAGCATAATTTAGCGGCCATATCCAATCTTCAAACAACCAAAAGATGGAACTTTTCCTTGGTAAAAATTTTTCAGCAACAACAATAGCGCTTAGGTATTAAACATAAGCACTTAGTTTTCCTGTTAGCACAATAAGCAGCACTTTCTGCCACCAAAATTATTGGTAAACCAAATAAACTTTGAACAGCGTAAAGATAAATAGCGATGCAAACTTAAAAAACAACAAAGAAATCAGGAAAACTAATAATCTACAACACCCAAGTTAGGCGGACAAAGCCAAGATGGGTTGTAACAACTTAATCAGACATAATTGCAAACCATTGCATTAAGGAATAGCACACTTAGCATTATGATTAGCCTTATGTTCGACTATTACAGCTATCAGCAGTAGCTGTAATTTAAGAAAAAATTCAACCTTCTAAATTAACCGTTATGCAACAAACAAAACAAAGAAACTAAAAGCTCAAATATCAAGACTTAACAAAAGCTAAATACCAGTCTGCCAACAATAACTAAAGTTATTAGTATTAAGCTTTTTTTCAGCAATGAGACGCAAGCTCAAAGTGAAAATCATTGTAGACAGGCATTGTCAAATACACATCAAAATATCGTTAAAAACTTGTTGCAGATCACAACTTGAGCAAATAGTTTGCTCTTTTAGAATGATCTATCTAGCTATAATTTTTATACAAACCCCATGTAAATATGATTCTTAAGCCATAAACTACTTGTATGACAGCACTTATCGCTTTTTAACAAAAGTATGATATGGCACCTCTATCAAAGCCACTTAATAATATTATTACCATTTACCCTACATTTCCCTTAAACCTATTGCTTACACCATTTCCAGCCACCACTCAGATCAGACACAAGCCCCATCTTCCCATCCCCAAAATAAACACAATCATATTGACTAAGATTGATTTTCTGTAGCAAATCGGCACTTCTGTCCCAGCATCAACCACCACACCACACAAACCCAAAGCCACAAAAATTTGTTTTCTGCCCAAACACGGCCATGAGCCTTAGCAAGCACATATGTTTATCCTCACATCAAGACTAGCTCAATTGAGCCACTACACTTTTGTTAGCAGCCTCTATTATCACGCCCGCTCCGCCATGATTACCCTCACCATTTACTATCCAAAGGCTATGTTCTTGCCGCTCTTTGCCACACCACCCAACACATCTGCCAAGGCAAGACTCATCTGCCTGTACAAGCTCATAAAACCTGTAACTCGCCCGCTCATCTGCTTATTGCCTTAGTAATTATCAACTAACAACTAACAAATATCAGTTGCCATCATGGCCACCTACGACCAATTTATATCAAAACACCATAAAGCACACTAATAGAAGGATAAGCTAGGCCCATTGATGGTAGGTATACAAGAACTTTTACAGGGCTTAGAAATGAAAAAAGCGCTCTAAACAGAAGCGCTTCTTTTTATTAATCTATACAAGGCTATAGTGTCGCAAGCCAAAACCGAGCAACTATTATTCAACCCACGACACATTTATACGTAAGCTTCCTTTAAAAGGGTAACAGCTGATATTAAAAAATTAATATAATTTTTAAATTATATCACGAAAATTTGGCATAAATATGCCAAATCTTTTTTGATTTTCATATTAAAAAATATCATAAAAATATTATGAAATAAATGTACAAAATGGTAACAATTTGTACGTAGTTTATATGGGGCATATTTATTGAGAGAAACATGAGTAAAGATATGCGCAGCATAGTATGCTAAGTTGGAAAATATAAAGCTATATTTATATAAATTTCTCCTTTAGCTACTATTATGTAGCGATATCATCTTATTCGAATATTTCCTCTAAATCAGGTTGCACTTGTTACCGGTTTAGAGGAAATTTACGTTATAAAGCCTCTAGTAAAAATATTTAGCTAAACTACATTAAACCAACTTAGAGGCATATCCCGAACCTTTATCGTCAGTAAAACTAAATTTTTCTAAACATTTCTACGAATGAATTATTAATAATCTACTGTGATTTTCAATCAAATCAACTGTTTATATTCAAAATCCCAAGTTTGCTCAAAGTTTAAATGATTTTAGCCATCATTTTTAGCTAAAAACTTAAGAAACATTAGTCCTGATAGATTAAAGACTTAATATGCTTAACCTTATTGAGCATACCCTCTAAAGCCTCACGGCGCTCATTAGAAACATCGCCCTCTTGAAGCTTATCCAAATTAGTCTGGCCAATATTAATATAGCGCTCTAAGCTTTCTTTAGTAGCAAAAATCTTAATAAAGGTTTCAATCTCATTGCGATAGTGGTTAACTCTAAACTCGTATTGAGCTAAAGCCTCACGAGCTTTCTTAAGCTCATTTAACAAGCTTCTTGATAAGAGAGCCTGAGTAAAATACTGTTGCGCATTATCTTTTAAAGAAAGCACAAAGGAACTGTAGTCCTCATAAGCCTGATACCAATGAGTTTGTTGCTTCTTTAAATCCTCGTTCATTGCATTGAGATCAAAAGGCATACATTGATCTGGATTGTCCATGTCTTTTGGCAAAAGATCACGAAAATCCCCAATACGTTTTAACAAGTCCTGAATCTGCATATCCACAGATAGAGCCTCAGACTTAAGCATGGCAAAAGACTGCTCAATAGGATTAGTCTGACCCGATTGTGAATTTACATTAACTGCATTAGCCCCTAAAGCATTTTGCTGTTTCTTTAACTTCTTATTGCGACTTTTCTGGCCCATCGTTGCTACCTAAAATCTAATTTGTGTATTCTATGTGCCACATTATACCAGCATCACAGTACAAGCCCTTTAATATTAAGCCCTAACCCAAAAGCAAAATCTATCTACCATCCCAAACTCACTCCCCCTAACGAAGCCAACTTGCCACTAGCAGTAGACTCTCTTTTATTTAGCCATACTGTGCTCATTAACTAATAATAGGCTCAACTATATATTGCTTTTGCAATCACTACTTCTGTACCTTAACAGTATTTTTGCTACTGGCAGTAGCCGTTCTTTTATTTATCCCTACAGTAATCATGAACTAATGAGAAGCCCAACTGTATATCCATATCGCAATCACTACTTCTGTACCTTAACAGTATTTTTGCTACTGGCAGTAGCCGTTTTTTTATTTATCCCTACAGTAATCATGAACTAATGAGAAGCCCAACTGTATATCCCTATTGCAATCACTACTTCTGTTCCTTAACAGTCAGATTGCTTATATTGTCCCCCTATGTAGTGCCTTTATATTTGGGTAAGGTATTATTCTTAAGATAGATAATTATCAAAACTTTGCCGCAATTTGGTGCTTTTGCCGCCCTATGGGCAAAGAGCACGCTTTTACCATATACCTAAAGAGACAAAATGGTTAAATTTGTATGTAAACAAATATGACTTGATACTAACTGCTATCTACTTTAATTGTAAAAACAATGTGTAAAACTAGGCCTAAACCCCTGTAATTACGCCATTGTTATTTATATTTAGCAAAATAAAAAATGATTATTTATAAAACATGGCACGCAGGTTGCTTTATCTTAGACATAACAAACTAGCTCAGGAGAGAAGGTTTTGGCTTTCTAATTTAGTTATAAAGAAAAGAATAGAGTTAGTTAGCTAGTTTGTCTTAATTATTTTGGAGTATTAAGTCATGTTCGGTATTTCAGTAAGCGGCATCAAGAACTCTCAGAAGCACATTGATGTAACCTCAAATAATATTGCCAATACTAATTCGTATGGCTTCAAGAAGTCACGTGCTGAATTTGCTGACGTTTATGCAAACAGCATTTACTCAAATTCTAAGACTGCCTCTGGTATGGGTGTGGTTAATACCGTAGTATCACAGCAGTTCACCCAAGGTTCCTTATCAGGCGATACTGGTAATCCATTGGACATGGCTATTCAAGGTAATGGCTTCTTTGTTCTCAAGGGCAACGATAGTGATTCCCTCTCCTTTACTCGTAATGGTGCATTCCAATTAGATAAGGAAGGCTACATCGTAACTGCTACTGGTGATTACCTCCAAGGTTGGGACGTAAACACCGATGGTACTGCCACTTCCTTAGACCTCAACGGCACCAAGAAGCTCCAGCTTCCATCCGACACTGGCGCTCCACAGATGTCTACCAATATCGGTATTGGTGTAAACTTACCAGCTGATAAAGAAGCTTATAAGGTTCCTACTGTAGGTGAAGATCCTTGGAAAGTTCTTAATGCTACAGATTTAACTGCTGACAAGATTCAATATGGCATTGTTCGTGATGGTAAGGGTGCTGTAGTTCAAAACCCACAAACTCCATTAACAGCAGATCAATATAAGCAATACTTTGTAAACTTTGATCCAAAAGACTCAAGCACTTACCACGCTTCAACTTCTCAGACCATTCATGACTCTTTAGGTGGTGCACACACTTTAACCTATTACATGATTAAGATGGGCCCTGAGTCTGCTGGCTCAAACAACACTGTATGGAATGTCATTCCATTTGTTGATGGCCAGCCTGTTGACGTTGCCCAACAAGGTAATGAAAACCCTGTTGTAATGACTGTACCTAATGGTAATTCTTCAGTATCTGGCGCTAACTTCTTTGGCTTCCAAGTTACTTTTGAGCCAAATGGTGAGTTTAAGTCACAAGTTCCAAGCAAGATTGAGCTTGTTAACCCAACAGTAGCAAATCCAGCTCCTGGCGCTTCTGGATTAACAAACAGCTTACGTGAAAAACTTTTTGGTGTTAACGGTGCTGCAAACAATGCTGGCGGCTCTTTAGGTAAAACAGATTACTATGATTTAACCTTTGAAATTGACACCAAAACAAATCCAGATAAGAAGCCTTTATTCAAGGGTAATGGTTCCTTACACACCTCAATTGGTCAGGGTGTAGATCCTTTACAGAGCGTACATATTTCATTCACTGCAACCCAGTATGGTTCATCTAACTTCCAGGTAACTGGTGCACCTACCAATGATGGTTATGCAACTGGTATCTTGACTGGTATGTCTGTTGATGAGAACGGCGTAATTCAGTGTGAATACTCAAATGGCCGTTTACTCCAGATTGGTAAGGTTGCTATGGCAGACTTTGCCAACACCCAAGGCTTATCAAAGATTGGTGACACTCAGTGGAAGCAATCCATTAGCTCTGGTGAGGCTATTGCCAAAGAGGCAAATACTGGCTCTGCTGGTTCCATTAAGGGTTCTAACTTAGAGCTTTCAAACGTAGATTTAACTTCTGAGTTGGTTGAGCTTATTACCGCACAGCGTAACTACCAAGCAAATGCTCAGTCACTCCAGACTAACAACACTGTAATGGATAGCATCCTTAACATTCGTTAGTCTCTAACTTAACCGATTAAAATACTCCACTAAAGCCGAGCCACAAGCTCGGCTTTTATTTTGTTCAGAAGAAAAATAAAGCTTTCCCTCCAGACACCATCCCAATAATCAAAATTTATATTTAGCTAATTACAGACCTTTAAATAGAGCGACTTCTATGAGAGATTATAAGTTTTTAGTAGTTTTTAATGGCTATATTAGATGGCTCTTAGTGCATTTTTTGCCTGCTATTAATTTGTAGGTAGTCATAAAAAGCTAAAAAAGCTATAATTGAGGGCTTAATAAGGTTGTATAGGCTAAAGTTAGTTTGCTACAACCAAAGGATAAGTAGCTATTTTGCTATTGTAATTATGTTATAAATTTAGCCATTCTAGTATTTACTAGTATGGAATTGTTTTTAGGTTAACCATGCCTTTTTACGAGTATCGTTGCTCAAACTGTGGTCACTCATTAACTAAGCTACAGTCTATGAGCGCCCCTGCTTTAACCACTTGCCCTGAGTGCAAACAAGAGACCTTAGTAAAATTAATTAGTGCCTCCAATTGCGATTTAAAGGGTGTGGGTGTGTTTGGTAATTCTAAGAGTCCTTTTAAGAACGATAGTTGTTCTGCAAGCAAGAGTCCTTGTGCCTCTTGTCCAAACGCATCAAACTAGCTTTAGCGAACGATTAATTTCTTTTTTTAGTTAGCTTTTCTTTGCTATCTGATTAAAAGTTATTTAGTTTTAGCTCTCTTATACTTAAGCCGTAAGGCTAGACATTTTTGTTTAAACATTAATAGTCAAAGGCGATTTTTATGTCAATGCGTTCACATTACTGTGATCAAGTTGGTCTGAATGAAGATGGTCAGACCATTACCCTATGCGGCTGGGTCAACAAGCGCCGTGATTTAGGTGGACTGATCTTTATCGATTTACGCGATAGAACAGGTTTAGTACAGGTTGTATTTGAGCCTGATGTAAAGGATGTGCACGAGTTGGCTGCCACCTTACGTAATGAGTTTTGTATTAAGGTAGTTGGTACTGTTAGAAAGCGTCCAGACAGCCAAGTAAACTCTAATATGAAGAGCGGTGCTATTGAAGTTTATGCCAGCTCTTTAGAGATTTTAAATAAGTCTGCTGTTTTACCTTTAGACTTCAATCAGGACAACACTGAAGAGCAGCGTTTACGTTATCGCTACTTAGATTTACGTCGTCCTGAGATGGTTAAGAACTTTACCAAGCGTCACAGCATTACCCGTTTTGTACGCTCCTTCTTAGATGATAACGGCTTTATTGATGTTGAGACTCCAATGCTCACCAAGGCCACTCCAGAAGGTGCTCGTGACTACTTAGTTCCATCCCGTATTCACCATGGCAAGTTCTACGCATTACCACAGTCACCACAGTTGTTTAAGCAATTGTTAATGATTGCTGGTTTTGATCGTTACTACCAGATCACTAAGTGCTTCCGTGATGAGGACTTACGTGCTGACCGTCAGCCAGAGTTTACCCAGATCGATATCGAAACTTCCTTTATGTCATCACAAGACGTACGTGATGTTATGGAAGAAATGATGGTAGGCTTATTCAAGCGTGAGGAAAATGTTGATTTAGGCACTTTCCCAGTATTAACTTGGACTGAGGCCATGGAGCGCTTTGGTTCTGATAAGCCTGATTTACGTATCGATTTTGAACTCCACACCTTAGACAATTTAGTTAAGGATAGCGAGTTTAAGGTACTTTCTGAGTCTGCTAACGATGAAGGCTCAAAGGTAGTAGGCTTTGCTCTTCCAGGCGGTGCTTCTTTAACCCGTAAGAACATTGATGGCTACACCGACTACGTTAAGAAGTTAGGTGCCTCTGGTCTTATCTATATTAAGGTTAACGAGCTTGCCAAGGGTGCAGAAGGCTTACAATCCTCTATTGCTAAGCACGTAACCCCAGAGCACTTATTAGCTATGGTTAATGAGTGCGGTGCTAAGGATGGCGACATCGTATTTATTGGTTGTGGCAAGACTGTTAAGTGCCAGACCTTTATGGGTGCCTTACGTTGCCAAAGCGCACGTGATCACAATTTAATTAACCCAGGCTTCAAGGCTTTATGGGTAGTTAACTTCCCAATGTTCGAAATGACAGAGGAAGCTGGCTTAACTGCAATGCACCACCCATTTACCGCTCCAGCTAACGTAACTCCAGAGCAGTTAATTAATGATCCAATGAACGTATTTGCTGATGCTTACGACATGGTAATTAACGGCTATGAAGTTGGTGGTGGTTCTGTACGTATCCACTCTGATGAGATGCAAAAGGCTGTATTTAAGGTATTAGGTATCAGCGATGAAGAGGCTCGTGAGAAGTTCGGCTTCTTATTAGATGCTTTATCATTTGGTGCACCTCCTCATGCTGGTTTAGCTTTTGGTCTTGATCGTCTAACTATGTTACTCACTCACACTGAGAACATTCGTGACGTTATTGCTTTCCCTAAGACCACTGCTGCTTCTTGCTTAATGACTGAGGCTCCAAACTTAGCCTCTGAGGCAGCTTTAACCGAACTTGCAATTGCAGTAACTGATATCGAAAAGTAATTTAGGAGAATATCATGGCAGGTCACTCCAAGTGGGCCAATATCCGTTTCCGTAAGGCAGCTCAAGATGCTAAGCGTGGTAAGATTTTTACCAAGTTAATTCGTGAAATTACCTCTGCCGCTCGTTTAGGCGGCGGTGACGAGTCTTCTAACCCACGTTTACGTTCAGCTGTTATTTCTGCTTTAGCCCAGAACATGACCCGTGACACCATTAAGCGTGCTATTGAGCGTGGTGTAGGCGGTGGTGAAGGCTCCGATCTTGAGTCTATTACCTATGAGGGCTATGGTGTAGGTGGCGTAGCTGTTATGGTTGAGTGTATGACTGACAACCGTAACCGTACTGCCTCTGACGTTCGTCATGGCTTCACCAAGTTTGGTGGCAACTTAGGCACCTCTGGTTCTGTTAACTACTTATTCACCAAGAAAGGTGTAATTAACTTCTTGCCAGATGAGGCAGGTAACATGCCAGTTGACGAAGAGACTGCAATGGATATCGCTCTTGAGGCTGGTGCAGATGACGTTATCACCAATGATGATGGCTCCATCGATGTATACACCACTCCAGAGGCCTTCGTTCCTGTAGTTGATGCTTTTGCTGCTAAGAACATTAACCCATCTAATGCTCAGGTAACCATGACTCCATCTACCGAAACTGCATTAGATGCCGAGGCTGCTGCTAAGTTCATTCGCATGATTGATTACTTAGAGGACTTGGACGACGTTCAAGAGGTTTACCACAACGCCAACATTCCAGATGACGTTGAGATTGAGTAATCTATTTGCTTGACTAGCTTATGCTTAAGCCTATAAGGCTTAAGCGCAATATCAATGCCGCACTATCTCAGATGAGAGATTTTGCGGCATTGCTTATTAAGTATTAAGAGTGCTAAGCCAATGGTTTTTTATGTACAAATTATTGGCTTACCATTTTTCCATTACAAACATAATATATTGGGCTTTGTCTATGAATAAGTCTAAACAGCCTTACAAGATTTTGTGGTACTCCCTACCTTGCTTAATTGATAGCTCTAATGGCGCTGCCATTAGCAATAAATTCATTTTAGAGCAGTTAGCCTTGCAAGGAATGGAGGTAAAAGCTCTTAATGCTACTATTGGAGATGATCCTAGTGGTTTACAGGGTCTTAATGCTATTACTGAAAAAGTAGAAGAAAACCCTGCTGGCTTTTATCAATTTCGACTCTCAAATATCGAGTATTTCGTAGTTAAGACTAGCTCAACTGGCCTGAGAGAAATTAAGGCCAGCGAACAAACCACTGTTTGGTCTTTATTTGTCAAATTGCTTGAGGTTTACCAACCTGACATTGTAATTGGCTATTGTCCAGATCTTTTCTCCTTAAGCTTACGCCGTGAAGCAAAGGCCCGTGGTATTGCTACTGCTTATGCTGTTTGTAATGCCTCTCATGATAATTTTGCTTTTCCAGACTGCGATGTAGTATTAACTAATTCTCAAGCTATCAGCATGTACTACAATCGTCGCCCTGATAGAAAAACCACGGTTAAGCCTTTTGGTATTGTCATTAACCCTGAAAAAGTCTTGGGCCCTAATGAAAATAGAGACCAAAGATATATAACCTTGGTTAACCCTCTACCATACAAAGGCATTGCTGTGTTTATTGGTCTCATTAGAGCCTTTATTAACAAGTACCCAGCTGTGCCTTTAAGATTTTTAGTAGTTAAAAATCGAGGCTCTTATGATGAGATTATTCAATCTCTCAAAAACCATGATGGCTCAAAATTCCTCGAAGGCCCAGATGCCCAAAAGATCTTATCTTGTATTGATGTTGCCGAGCATACTACCAATATGAAGGCTGTTTATGCCTTAACTAAAGTAATGGTTTGCCCATCATTATGCTTTGAGGCTTGGGGCATGGTAGCTACTGAGGCTAATATGAGTGGCATTCCTGTACTGGCTAACAATTATGGCGGCCTACCTGAGGCTATTGGTCGTACATTTGCTACCAATGAACAAGGCCAACTAATTATTGATGATAGCAATTTAGGCGGTATTGTTGTTGATCCTCCTGCTAGCAGCTTTGCTGATAATAATGTTATTCCTAATGATGAGGAAATTGTTCCTTATTTAGCCGCTTTAGAACATTTATTAACTCACGATTATAGTGAGCAATGCGCCAAGGCCAGTGCAGTAAATGATCCTAATAAGAATTTAGAGCGCTTTAAGAACTATATCATTCCTTTAATGGATGAGGCTCAAGAGCGCAAAACTCCTTTAAACAACTCTTTCTTCCTGGCTGATAGCTATATGGCCGAACAAAGAGAGGCTAATGCTAAAAAGGAAGCTGCGCTCCAGGCACAAGCAACAGCACAGGCTAATCACCAGCAGGATAATAGCGCCCGCCCTGCTAGCAAAGAAAATCAAAACTCTGCCTACCAAGGCATGCCAATTAAGGGCGTACACCAAAAGTCCAAAAAAGCTGGCAAAAACACTAAGAAAAAGCGCTAATTTCCATAATTTAGCGTCCTTTTGAGTTTGTTACTCTCAAATCAAAAAAGCCATGATTAGTGAAAATAATCATGGCTTTTTCATTTAAGTCAGCTAGCGCTTAAACCAACCTCATATCGCCCTCATGCTTTGCCTAAGACAAATATGCTAACAGTTAGACTGTATAAGCTGCCTTATGGCCTCTAGTTAGCTCTATACGCTTGATAGAGGCCCTTTATTAAGGGCCTATAGCCTATAGCCTCTAGCCTTTATCTTAGGCAAGATGGTCTCTTTGAGGTTTTTTAGCTTAAGTTAGCTTTTAGTGGCATTGAGCTTACGGGTAATAAACATTACTACACCAAGCATAATTACCAACAAGATAGTTCCTACTAACAGTGCGTATGCCTGAATATGAACAATAGCAAAGAGTACAGCATACATAGCTAAGAGGAGCAAAAACACACAAATAGCATTGCGTTTTGAATCCAATACGGCCTTTAAATATAAGGCAATCATGGATGACATTAAGAGCGCTGCCACTATGTAAGATATAGTGAAATTAGTATGCTCATTTAAAGAGAGTAAGACCATATAGAACAGCACTAATGCCACGCCAATTACTACATATTGCACTAAAGAAACAGTACGCTTAGCTACAATTTCAAAAGCCAAAACAGTAACAAAGGTCATAGCAATAAAGAGTAAGACATATTTAGTCAGTCTCTCAATTAAAGTATATGACATAGAGCGATCAGCAATAGTAATTACATAGCTATTTTCATCACTAAATCTAAACTTTTCATCAAGTTCGATTTGTCGTCTTCCTGAGGCTAAATTACTTTGCTTGTAGATAGCATCAAATGACAGTGCCTGCTCATCAATACTATGCTCTGTTGGTAAGTAATTACCTGCAAAAGAAGGCACAGTACCTACACCTGAAATATTGGTAAAGGTTTGATTACCTAAAGCCATATATGCAAATTTTTGTGAGCCGCGAACTTCAAACTTGGCGTGATAGCGCAGCTCGCCAGGACGTAATAAGTTAAAGTTAGAAAACTCTTTTTCCCCTGCTTGAGCAACAGCATTATTGCTCTCATTAGCTTTTACCGCCTTAGCATCTAAAGAATTATATAAAGCAGGAGCATTGCTATCTTGATTACTAGTGTGACCTAAAGGTTCTCCATTTATAATCTTTCTAACCTCTGATGGGCTAATAGTAACCATAAAGCCAGTATCAAAACTACTTGGCTCTACTACAAAGTCCTTACCATTGATATTCACAAAGGCAATTTCTCCAATAGAGCGCTTATACTCTACAGGGAAGTATAAATAGATTTCGTCATAGCCAGCATGATCCACCTTGCTTAAAGCCATAATGGACTCATAAGCATGCCTTAAGTCAAAGCTACCCTTTTGCTCGGTATTAACCTTATACAAGGTGGCAACATAATTACCACGAGCTCTCTTTTCTAAGCTTAGCTTGTTTTGGGAATTAGCCTCATCAGGATAAACATAGAAGTTCTTAGTCTCGACGCTTTCTATTAATGTAGTTTCATCATTTGAGTTGACATATTTCTTAGAAAGCATAGGAGTTGGCACTACCACTATAGGATCGGATAAAGTTTGGTCCTCTCCCCATGGGGTAACAATAGATTCAATGGCCATCTCTTCGGTATACTGGCGATCATTAAGCACATACTCAAAGAACATGGTAGGAATTAATAAGCACAAGGAAATCACAGCCACCATTAAGATATGGAAGGCAAGATTATCACTGAGCTTTTCCTTTTTAGCATAATCCATATCATTATTGACCATAGTCTGATTCATGCGTGCTTGGGCCATAGCCTGAGCTTGGGCTTGCGCTTGAGCTTGGGCCTGATACTGGCCTTGATTGTGCCCATAATAAGCACCTTGGCTTTGGCCCTGACCTTGAGTTCCAAAGCCCTGGCCCTGGCCTTGGCCATGGCCTTGTTGAGCTTGTCCTGCCATACCACTTGCCCCAAAGGCTCCTGCTGCTCCTTGCGTCCCAGACATGCCTTGCATACCTGGTGCTTGGCCCTGCCCTAGCGCCTGTCTTAGAGCATTAGCTTTCATATTAGCCTGTGCCTGTGCCTGCGCTTGAGCTTGAGCTTGAGCCTGGTTCATATACTGGTTATAGTTAGAGCCCTGTCCAGAGCCATAAACTTGTCCATGGGACTGAGCTTGTCCTTGGTTTAAGCCTTGGCCTGGGCCTTGGCCTTGGCTTTGACCAGGGGCGTGAGCTTGATTATTAAACAGATGGGCAAAGCGGGCTGGGTCTTGTGCTGCACTATTTGCTCCTGGCCCTTGCCCTGGCACTTGCCCTTGATAATAGCCTTCTTCTGCTGGTGCCTGATTGCCTTCGGCACGCATAGCATCATTATGATGGGCTAAGCGCTCCATAAACTCAGACCACTGCTGTCCACTAGGAATTTGCTCTTGATTGGAAGCAAAGTCTGATGTGCTTTGTTGTTCTGAAGCTACATTGGGCTCAGAATGGTGCTCTGGACTTTTCATTTCATACTGCTCTTGATATTGATCATCTGGGGATACGGAATCTAATACTTGATTAGGTTTACGGCCTAAACTATTAGTATCAGAAAGATTATTTTCTTGTACTAAGTCAGCATTTAGCGCTTGACCATCATTGAGGCTTGCTCTTGGATTGGCCTCATGTTGTGCTTTAGTAGTTGTTGTAGCTTCAATGCTATTAGCAGCTGTAGTTTGACTGCCAGATTTTAAGCTTGATGCCTGCTCATAATTAGCCCCAGCTTCATCTGGGTATTGAGATAGACGGCTCATAAAGTCAGACCATTCCTTACTACTTGGTATCTGATGGTCTCTATCAGTCTTATGGCTATTATTGCTTGAGGCGCTAGTATCAGGACTATTAGCAGTAGTAGCTGTATTGCTAGCAGTAGTATTAGTAGAAGTGGTGGTACTACTATCCTCAAGAGAGGCTGGCTCTTGAATCTCAGCTGTATCTTCACTCTCTACATAGATTTGAGCATCTTGAATAGCACCATTACTGCCAGCCAACTTAGCATTAAAATGCTCATCAATACTATGGCCAGCGCTGCCGCTAGCACCAGTGCTATAAACTGAGCCCACATCAGCGCTAGTGTCAGTGCCTGCACCCATGCCAGTGCCCGTGTCCATACCAGTGCCAGAGGTGGAGGCAGTGCCATTAAAGCTATTGGTGTCCCATACCGAGGCATTATCAGGCTGATGAGGCATAGGCCTTTTGGTTCTTTGTAAGCTTTCATCTTGATCATCATAGGCATCAAAGGTTGAGCCTACATGAACCTGATTGGGGTTAGGCATGTTAGTTTGATAGGCTTTTTTAGCCATGGCAGCATAAGCCTGTGCCCCCATAGTGGCACGCTGGCTGTGGACAAAGGCTCTACTTTGCTCAAAAGAATCTAGATCTCCTGAGAATAAAGTATGTTTAGAACTTTGACTTAACGAGCCTGCCTTATCCTCAGCGGCACTGTCCTGCTTTGCCTTATGATCATTGATATTTTCATTTTGAGCCATAAACTACTACCCTCAACCTGACTACTCATCTTTAGTTTTTAGGCAAAAGCTTTGCCAACTAAACTATTAATCAAGTCCTTTAGCTACCAACCTATATGACCTGTTTTGCGAGTATTTTCTACTTTAGTATATTTATTATTTTTGATAAACAGTCATTATGCAAAAATTGTCAACAAACTTTGTGATCTAAATAGGTTTATACCATGCTATTGCATTAGCTTAGACTGTTGCTTATGCATTATTAGGAGCTTTATCTTGAGAGTTAGGTCTTGGCCCGTGGCCTGGCCTGGCCTGTGCCTAGGCTGCGGCTTGGCTTGCAGCTTGGCAGTAGTCTGACCGTATAAGCAGCAGAGGCCTTAGCTTAGCTTAGCTTAGCTTAGCTTAGCTTACGCTGTAGACGTGGCTTGCCCATTGGTGTAGCTTGGCCCGTAAAAGTAGCTGTAGCTGTAGCTGTGGCTAAGCCCGTGGCCACTGCCATGGACTTGGCTTTGGCCTTGGTCATGGCCATAGCCTTAGCTTTGGTCATGGCCAAGGTCGTGGCAGTTGCTTGGAGATGGGGCTTTAGGTTTGGGCGTTTTGGGCCTGGCTAGTGATGATGGTTAAAGAATTTGCCATAGTAGTGCAATAGTGCACTGTAAGGAAAAGGAAGGGGAGCTTTTAGGTAAATTTGCGCAAATAAAGCGCATTTGGCAAAATATAAGATAAAATGCATCACTGTTTGATGTATTCATCACAACAAAGAATTTTTTATCAATTTGGCCCCTAATGCAGAATCCACCCTATAAACATCTTTTGCGTAGGAGCTGAGCACAAGCTATTTTTTAAGGAGAGCTTCAATGGGAAACTTGAATAAAGTATCAGCATTAGCCATAGGCGTGGCACTTGGTTTAAATGTTGCCCATGCTCATGCTGCGGGGGCTACCAACCTTCCTACTGATAAAGTATTACGAGTAGGTTGTGATGCAGCTTTTGCCCCTTTTACTTATACTGATGATAACGGCAAACTTATTGGCTTTGACGTTGATTTAATCAATGCTATTGCTAAGGAAATGGGCTATACCGTTGATATGAAGGGCTATCCTTTTGATGGTATTATCCCAACCTTAATTACCAATAATATTGACCTTATTATTTCAGGTTTTACCATTTCTCCAGAGCGTGCTCAAAGAGTGGACTTCTCTGATCCATACTATCGTTGTGGCTTAACTTACTTAGTTATGAAAGATGAAGCTACCAAGTATGATAGCTTTGAGAAGATTGAAAAGGCGGAAATTTGTACCCAAATTGGTACTACTGGTGCTTTATACCTACAAAAGACCTTAAAGTCCCCAGATCTTAAGCAATTTAATTCTCCTCCAGAGACCTATTTAGAGCTTCAAAATGGCGGTTGTGATGTAGTAGTAAACGATCGTCCAGTTAACGACTTCTTCTTAGCTCAAAATCCTAAGAACAAGGATATTGTAGTATCTCGTGATATTACCTCTGCTCAAAATGAGTACTATGGTATTGCCGTACGTAAAGGCAATAAAGAGCTATTAGATGTTATTAATGAAGGTTTAGACCGCATTATTGCTAATGGTGAGTTTGCCAAGATTTCTAAAAAGTGGTTCGGCTACGACATTACTGACGACCTCAAGGCTCATGCCAAAGAGGCTCAAAGTGCTGGCCAAAGCAAGTAATTAAGTTTTTGTCCATAATTAGCAACTAAAGCCCTCACAACCAAAATTGTGAGGGCTTTTTATTCGCCAAGAATATGAATTTAAACTTAAACTTGGTAGAATACGTCTACCTCTATATACTCAGGCCTCTGCGCATATTGGTATTTTAAATGCGGAGGCCTTCTTTTAAGCTCAAATAAGCTCCAAGAGCTTTACAGCTCCAGTAAGTCCCAATCTCTTTGTAGCTCAAGTGAGCACACCTATCTTTACGCTCCAGTGAGCGCCCATATCTTTGTGCCCAAGTAAGCTCCAAACAATTATCAGCTCTAAAAAGAGCCAATAATGCTCTAGTAAGAGAGCATGCAATTCAAGAAAGAACCAATAATGCTCTGGTAAGAGCCAGATTTAAGTATTACCACTTTTTCTTGCGCTTATTTTTGCCCCCATTATTACTTGCAAGGCCAAAATAAGTCACTAAGGTTGGACGAATTACACCTGAGAGAATTGGACATTGGATCAACATATAGAAGTTTTCTAAACGTTTATTGTTGTCATTAAACAAATCAATTAAAGACCAAGTATTACTATTAATACCATGCAAGTACACTAATAGCTTATTACCCTGACTATCTTCCACCTCAACATTCATCAATTCCTTTTTGAAGTTATTAACCGCATTTAACTTATGCACTTTAATTACATGCATAGTTTGAGTCTGGTTTTCAGGAACAAAGTACTGACCTGAGGTCTCGTAAACTAGTTCTTTTAATGCAGTAAAATCAGTAAAAGCAAAAATATCATAAAGACGCTTGAGATCCTGCTGATAATTGCCATCTCCGAACTTAGCTTTTTCCTCTTTAGAGCCATCTTCATTAATAGAGGTGACCTTATCTTCACGACAGTGATCTAAAGCAGTTGAGTGTTGAGAGTTAGTAACTTTGTTGTCTACTACAAAAGCATCAAGGAAAGTTAAGTGACAACGAGATGCTTTGTCCAGCCCCAATACGTGACCACGAGTTGCTGTATCCTTCCACGAATTGACTTCAAACAGCACATTGGGCGAACTAAAGTAGTCCATGACAACGGTTTTAATTACTAAGAATCTTTTGGAGACAAAGTCATAAAAATAGTAGCGATTTGACTGATTGGTGCTATTTGAGTTTGAAAAATCAAAACAGTTATAGCCACAGCCGACGACAGGAATGTTTTTAACTACATACTCATGCCCTTCGTTGAGACCATAGAGCGTAATAAGCTTATCTCTATCGCTTTGATACTTCATGGCCTCAACAGTATTGATAATCTTACAAATAAGATTAAAAGCACCATTTAAATTAGCATGGGTTCTATCATCCAGCGTGTTTTGCAGCATGGTATAGAGTTTATTTAAGGCCTTTCTTAAAAACTCAATACGGTAACTAGCTGATTGAATATAAAGGGCTTTAACTTTTTCGCTAACATCATAATTAATGTTGTTAAGACCTAAAACAAAAATCTGGCTTAGAGTATTAATTACCTCAGCAAAGAAGTCTTTATAAGTGTCCTTTTGCAAAAACAGCTTACTTACCTCATCTTCACAATCTAATTTGTTGATCATGGATAAATAAAACAAGTAAGTATGCACTATGTCAAAAGCACTAAGGGTTTCTGACTTCTCCTTGCCAGCTGTAGCCTTAATATCAGCTGTATTAAGGGCAAAAAGATCCTCATCTTTTCTCAAGGCAACTTGTTGGCCGCAATCTACAATGTTGCAATAGAGAATGTCGCTCTTACTATCATAAGTAAAATAGCTCTTATCATCGCACATAGCAGCCATAGCAGCAGTTAAGAACTGCTTATTAGTCATAACTTGTTGAGCAAACTCGTTCTTAAAATCTTTAAGGCAGCCATAATTGCCTTGGTTAACCAAGCTAATTAACTCATCTATGCTTAAAGCAGTGCTTTTATCGGCAAGTGGAGTAAAGGCACTTTCTTCACAATTAAAAAAGTAAGACAGAGTCTCTAACTCTTCTTTAGTATAGTTAAGACTAAGTTGCTCTTGATGGTATAGCGCCTCCTTTTCTTTGGTTAACTCATTAAGCTTATTTAAAGCCCAATGGGTCTTATCCACAGTATTATCCAAAGTCGCATTCATTGTATTAGCGCTCTTATTACTCTTTTGCATACCAATACCCTACCCAAACCTATTACCAAAGTACCCTACTAAAGACTTTCCCAAGGGCTGTTCTACCGACCTGTAAACAAACCTGTTTACAGGCCTTTTTACTATCCTGTTGCACAGGCTTTTCAGCAGATGACTACTACTTACTAGTCATTGTCAGAGCTCTGCTCTGTACCTAAGGCACTGAGCATGTGCTCTAAGCTTTCCTCTTCATCATCACTGGTCTCGCCACCTAATTTAAGGTTGGCCAGAGCAAATTGCAGTAGCGCAATGCTTTTGGTAACTTCCATTGCCGTACCGTCATTATTGATACGCAAGTAATTATTACAGGCGGTATAGAGGTTTTCTATTAATGCTCTGAGCGCATCAAATCCCATAGAACTGGCACTTTGGGACAGATTATCCAGCTCCAATAAATAGGCATCTTCAATAATGCCATAGCCCAATAACAGCAACTCTTTTAAGGTATTATCAAGCTGAGATAAAAAAACTTCATTGTTCGACATACCAATACCCCTATCTTGACTTATACCTTGCGCACTAATTGAGCTACATACTCAACTAAGCGATCTGGACTTAAGACAGCTACATTAGCGCCTACTGAGGCTAATTTATTGGCTACGGTCTGATAATAGTTAGGAGCAGTATCGCTAAGTGATGGCAATACTAAATATTTCACGCCCTCTCCAATTTGATCTTTAATCATGGAGACCATTTTTGCAGGCTCACTGTCGTAAAGGTCGGAAATCAAAACCACAATAGTTTTGCTCGGCTCGGTAATGTAGCGCTCAATATAGCTCAAGGCCTTACAAGTTTCGGTACCGCCACATAATTGCGACTTAAATAAGAGTTCTAAGACATCATCAAGGTAATCGGTATAGTCAACCACATCAGTTGAATAAACGACCATACGAGTGTTTAAACAACCTAAAGAGGCAAACACAGAGGCAATAATGGCACTATAAGCATAAGAATCCAGCATAGATCCACTTTGATCTACGACCACAAAGATATTGTGCATAGGGCTTCTAATGCTCTTGGCAGTAAAAAACAACTGATTAGGGATAATATAGCCCCCATCTGGTTGGTAGTTCTTAATGTTAGCCTTGATAATGCGCTTCATATCCAAATTTCTAAAAGTACGCACTGGCATGGCATTCAAATCACGTTTGCCATAAAAAGCACGGCGTGCCTCGAGCTTAAAATGCTCCCTAAGCTCGTCTACAACCTTTTTTACTAAGAGACGGGCATTTTCCATAGCTTTAGCAGGTAAATTATTATTTAAAGCTAAAATGGAAGTTAACAGCTCCATATTAGGTTCAAGCTGGGCTACAAATTGATCATCTTGTAATAAAGCATCGATATGACCATTGGCCAAGGCATCTTTTTGCACAATCTCATAAATGCCCATAGGAAAGAGCTTTTTAGAGGTATTAAGCCAATTAGCCGCTGTGATTCTAGGCTTTTCCTTGCCGCCCTTGACCTTTTTATCACCACTATGTCCATCAGTCATATCTGACTCATAGACATAATCAAGGCACTGGTCTAAGTCGCCTAAAGTATAGCGACGAGAACTGTCCTCTTCTGATAAAAACTCCTGATCACCATCAAGAGGCATATCTTCCTGAGCAGTTTTGCCTAAGATAAGTCGCCACTTATCTTTAATGTCAATATCAACCATCTATCTTCCTATTAAGTAAAACTTGGCTTGTAAGTAAGTTTTGAGCACCTTTTAACTATTAATGCTCAAAACTTTTGACTTATGCCCACTGCTATTAAAGACTATCAGGATTGAGTTCTAACTCACCACCATCGCTTGCGCCAGCGTCTACGCTCGCACTTGCAATAGCGTCTGCGCCCGCACCTTTGCCACTAGCAACGCCCGAACCAGCACCAGCGCCTGAGGCCAGGCATTGGCTCTCTCCTGAGCCTGGGTACTGGCCCTGGCCAGTGCCTGGGCTCATGGCGTTAAGATTAGGCCGCTTATCGTTAGAGAGTAAAGTACTTCTGGAGAGATCTTGACCAGTTAGCTCCTCTACCAAACCAGTAGTAGCAATTTGCTCTTTGTGTAAGTTAGCTGCCTCTAAGATATTTGCTACAGGCAACCAAGCTGACATCTTGGCAAACATATCACGGTCATACATGCGGTTTTGCACAAACTCAGCATCAGTAACCTCAAAGATATTCTTAGTCTGAGCAATACCATGGATCTTCTTCAAGAGAGTAACTACTTTGTAAATTTCCTCTTTACTAAAGGAGGCAAAAGAGCGTCTTAGCATTACTAATACTTTTAAGAACTCCTCTCCTTGGAGCGAGGCAATATAAGCATTGAGTAATTGCAAAATACCATTACGATAGAAAATACTGGCCTTTGATACCTTTAAAATCGAGTAGAAGAAGCCAATACAATCATTGTTTTCAATAATAGAACCATAGACAAATTGATCGACAAAACGCTCAAACTCATCATAAGTAATTTGCTTGTTCTTAAATAAGAATGATACGTAAGCACCTTGTAAGCTAGCACCTATATCAGAGTCCTTACTTAATTCAAAAAGCAGCTCGTAATAAGACTTAGTAATGTACTCATACTTGTTAAAGTAATAATCAAGCTTCATTAAACTATCAATATACTCATCAAGCTCGTCCTCACTAATATCAACAGTGTCTGTTAAGACCTGTAGAGCACGCTTGAGCACTAATTTAATTAAACCATCGATAACCTTTTGGTTGTCCTTAGTGGTTTTAGCAATCAAACCATAAGAGTTAAGCATATCTAAGGAACGGGCAATATCAGATAAATTGCGCTCATGATAGATGGTATTAGTAATCAGTTGTTGCAGACGCTGGTATTGTCTTTCAATACCCATGTCTATGCAGTCTTTAAATAAACCACAGAGCTCAACTAAAGACAAACCACCTTGCTCGAGGCTCTCTTTTACTTTAGCCTCACTGGCAAGTTCTAAAGTATCACCATATTCAGCCGCCTCAATAATGGACATCACTACCTGATCGGTAAAACGATAAGTGTAAGTTTCAGTACGCTTGATATAGTTAGCGTTGTGGTGGCGATTATATTGGTCTACTTCAAAACCTGGACATAAGTAAGACACTTGGGCAAAGAATCGACCTTTAAGGACATTTTTTTCATCCTTAAAAATATCGATATTGGCCTTATGCACCTCCTGATCGTCACTCTTAAGAGCAAAGGTTTTGGCTTTATAAACAAAGTCACGCCAGATAGGAGGAACATTAACGTCTAAAGGCACCTTACCTAAAGGAACAGTGGTTAAAGCCTTTTGTAAGTTAATTAAAATGTAATGAGAGTCGTTGTACTCTTCTTTGATAAAAGTACTTTTGACCGCATCAATTAACTCATGAACCGAAGGCGCAAGCTTATCGCGCAATGAGGCCAAGCCTTTGAGCATTACCTGACAATCGAGTTGTACCGCCGTGCTCATCTTGTTTTGGCGATAATCTTTAACTTTTCTGGCAAAGAAGAAATTGTTGGCATCACAAGCATTAATGATTTGCTCTTGATTAGCTTTAAATGACAATAAAGCCTCTTTTTGAGCCTCATTATAAACAGTAGTGTCATAAGAGACCTTTAATTGCTTTGAGCTCTTATTCTTATTGATACCCAAAGCATTTTGCACTTGAGCAACCTTGGCGCTAAAAGTTTCACTATCCTTAATCTTAGCCTGATCTTTAATCGAACCAAGCTCTTTAATAGTGTTTACCACATCCAAGAGTCTACCTGCTGGCGTAATTGAGCCCTGGGCAGCATTATTATGCTTCTTGCGTTTCTTCTTTTTCTTACCAGAACCAGCCTGGCCATTAGGATCAGCTTGATTAGCTTGATCATCCTGTTTAGCACTTGCCTCTTCTTCATCGAGAACAGCCTTGCTAATCTTGTTATCCAAATGACAAATGGCTGATAGCGGATCATCCCAGTACTCAAAATTCTCACTATTAGCAGCAATAGCCTGATAGCCCCCAATATCATCACCTGATAACAACTTAGCATCAGGGCCAAAAGATAAGGAAGTGCTAATAGCTTGATAGAGCTTATGATAGTAGTAAGGAAATACAATGCCTGAGGCATACTCACTTTGAACATCAGTAGCCTTGAAAGAATAAGGAATTAAGAAGCAATTGTCCTTAGATTTAGGGAATTTTAAAGGCTTCTCTTTTTTCTTCTTATAGTAAAGATAGTCGCATAAAGCTACTGAGTGCATACCGCCAGTAATCACCAAAATGCGCTTATGGTTCTTTTGGGCAGCAGTAATGTGCTTGAGCATAAAGAGCTCACGCTGAACCATATCAAGCACTTGCTCGTCAGAAATGCCTTTTCTAATGCAATAGCAGTAGCTATAAATATTGTGGAGAAAAGTCTTAGTATCTTGCGCAAGAGCATTGATCTCAAAATTGCGATCCCAAAATTCCTCAAAGCTCAAATCGCCGCTTTTCTTAAACAGCTCTTGATAATAGCTAGAACGACCAAATTCTTTTTCATCGCTACTGCATTGATTATGATCTTGATCCAAGATCTCTTGGCTTTGCTGTTGTTGCATACAATGATCAATGTAGTCTTTTTCACAAGAGCTTAAATCAATGCATTGATACTCAATGTTACGCTTAAGAGCTTCTTTTAATGCTACATACTCAGGAGAGTAAGACAGCATAGGATAGATATATCTAAAGCCAACATCCACCTCTTGCTCTTCTAAGGCTGACTCAGGATCATCCTCATTAACTGGAACTAATTGAATAGTCTTAGTGGAGCCATAGCTAAAAAAAGCAATAGGAGGTACTACCTTCTCATTAGCCAAGTGTTTTACTTGATCTTGGCAAATGTGAGGCATCTCTACAGCAATAAAATCAGGCTGATAAGCATCAATAATTCTAGGCAGGTGCAAGCCCATAGCCACAGAGTGATGGCGTATTGGTACTAATAGTACAGGCGCATTAAAATCTAATGCCTTGGCAGCATGAGCCTCAATGCTTTCTTTAGACATAGGATCATCTTGAACCTTAGCCTTCTTAGCTGCCTTAGAGGTTTTCTTAGCCTTGCCCTTTTCCAATTCAGGCTCGGTTACATCACAATTAGCCTCAGCACTCATACCATCTTGGTTGTCGCTATTAGTTGGCTCTTGAGCTTGTGCTTGAGCTTGGCCCTCATTGCAAGTATCGCTAAGTGCACCAGACACGTTCTTAGCACTAGCCTTTGCAGTTTCATTAGTACCCTCAACCTTAGAGCTTTCACTATCAGCTAAAGCACCCTCATCTTCGCAAAGGACACTATCAGTGCTAGCCGAGCTAGCAGAGCTGACTTTGCTAGCTTTGCTGTTTTTGCTAGAAGCCTTGGTAGCTTTAGTAGCCTTGGCTGCCTTAGGCTCGGCCTCTGCCTTGGTAGACTTAGCCTCTGTAGTGGCCTTGGTAGCTTTGGCCTTGGTAGCTTTGGCTGTCTTGCGGACTTTCTTGCCATCAGCGCTAGCGTGCTGTTCCTGAGGATCTAAAGACTGATCCTCTTGAGAGACTGCAGCGCCAGTTGTTTCTGTACTAATGGCAGTATCAACAGAGCTAAGTTCTGATTGTGAGGCTTTGGTAGTTACTTGAGCTTTAGACTTACGAGTACGCTTGGTAGCAGTTTTTGGGCTGTCCTGTTTTTCCTGAACAAGAGCATCATTAGTCTCTGGAGCTTCATTGGCTTGTGATCCACGCAAAGTGGCCATAGCGCACCTCCTTTAGCACTTAGCTACTAAATTAGCAAAATCTTGGTACAAGGTATCGTCGGTCTTTTCTTGGGTCTTAGCCATAGCCTTAACATAGTTTTTAAAGAGCTTAAGGTCACTTTCCTTATCTTTAACAATGGCAGAGCTAATATTGTTTACCAAAGTTTTTAAGGACAATTGATCATCATGGTAGAAGTGAGCATCAACAACTGTTTGATGGTAAACCTGTACCGCTTCGGCAGTAGAAAGGACGGCCTCAGGCTTATCAAACTTACCACCAGAACTATTTTGTCCAGTACGTAAATCTCTAAAGGTAGTGGCTAATAAATCAATCATAGAGTCATCCAGTAAAGTCTCTGGCATATCAGCACAAAGCTTGGAGCACTCCTTTTTAATTACTGCCATTTCCATATTAATATTGTTAATAGGACGTACAGTCTCAAAGTTGAAACGACGCTTAAGAGCTGCGGACATTTCATTAACGCCCTTATCTCTAGTATTAGCAGTAGCAATAATATTAAAGCCACGTTGAGCCATGATATATGGCTGATCTTTAAGCTCAGGAACTGACAAAATCTTATCTGACATAACTGAGATTAAAGAGTCTTGAATTTCTAAAGGAGCACGGGTGATTTCCTCAAAGCGAGTAATAATGCCTTGAGTAAGGCCAATATATAAAGGAGATGGTACCAAAGCCTCTGGAATTGGGCCTTTAGCAATTAACAAAGCATAGTTCCAAGAGTACTTGATCATATCCTCAGTAAGACCAATACTACCTTGAATAGTATTGCGGCTGTTATTGCAAATGGCGGCTGTTAAAAGCTCGCTTAAATAAGATTTAGCAGTACCAGGCTCACCAATGAGCATTAAAGGACGAGAGCTAGCTAAAGCCACAATACAACGCTCTACTAAGGCATTATCGCCGTAGAACTTTTGACTAATAGTGATACTTTTGCCATTGTGCTCTAATGGCTTGTCTCTACCAAGAATAAAATCACGAACTGCTTTAGGTGATAACTGCCAATTAGCAGGACGCTCACCCTTATCATTAGCAGCTAAAGCCTCAAGCTCTTCTTGGTATAAAACTTCCATGCATGGCTTTAAAACTTCACTCATAAATCACCCTATCGAAATGTAAAAACTTAATATCAAAAAATGCCGCAATCACTATTCGAGCTATAAAACACTCATTACAAGTATAGAAATTATTGTACTATAATGCAATAGCCTTGCATCACATATTAAATATACATGTATCCATTAACAGATTAACTAAGTATATTGCCTTAATCTATATCCCTTACCCACAGGATTTAGCTAGCCTTCAACTACACCAAACAAAACAAATTACCAACTCCATCACCAGTGCAAACTCCAGTGCCAGCTCCAACAGCAGCACCAGCAGCAGCACAATGGATCAATACCAACGGCAACGGCAACGGCAACGGCCATAACCAAGGCAACGATAAAGGCAACACCAAAAGCGCACCACTACTACCTAAATAGCATTAGCACCAATAAATGGCCTTAGCAGTGCAGGCATGCGCTATGCGGTGTACTAAGGCAATGTCTGTGCTTTATGTTATGAGCTTTTAGCTTAAGCTAAGGCTTAAGATAGAGTCTAAGCTTGCTCTTTAGCAAGAGCTCATACATTAGTTAGTGATATAGAGTTAATCTGTACAGCACTTTTGTGCCCTGCTGTAATGTTAGCCTTAGAAGCTAAGCCATTAGGACTGCTGATTATGGACTGTGGCTTGTTGTTCTTGGGCATCAGCTGGTCAGCTGTAAGCTTCAAACTGCAAGTTGTTAGCTGTAGGATTCTAAACTATGTGCGGTTAGCTAAGGACTGCATGATGTAAACTTGAAGTTTGCTGCTTGCAGCTTGCTGCTGCTGGCTGCAAGGTGTAAGCGGCGGAGTGAAGCTTTGCTGTGAGGTATTTTTAGGGCCTAAAAAAACAATAAGGCTCTCTGTCAAACTAACACCAGAGAGCCTTATTAATGTGAGCTATTGCCTTTTAGCTCACTAACTCAACCAAACATTATAAAAAAACCAATTCATGTCATAAATTAGCTTTTGGCAGGGTTTGTCCCTGCAAGGTTAATTATAGGCCTATCTTAACAAAATACAATACTACTCATATTTGAATGATGAAGTAAGGCGCTTTAAGTTATTAGCTTGAGAGCTTAACTCATTGGAAAGATCAGAAATCTTTTGTGAGGCCTCATTGCCGCTCTCAGCCATAGAGCTAATATTGCTAAATGATGAGCTAACCTGCTGCAAGATATTGTTCTGACTATCAGCAGCTTGTGCGATTTGGTTAGACATGTCTTGAATGTCATTTACTCTATTGTTAATAGAGTTTAAAGCAGTACCAGCTCGCTCAGCCTGTTGTACCACTAACTTAGCTTGATCGCTAGAGTGCTGCATAGCCTCAGTAGCTCTTCTGGTTTGCTCTTGGTTAGTTTTAATCAGATCGATAATACCATTGGTAGAATCCTTGGTACGACCAGCCAAGGCACGCACCTCATCAGCTACCACGGCAAAGCCACGACCATGTTCACCAGCACGAGCAGCCTCAATAGCAGCGTTAAGAGCTAATAAGTTAGTTTGCTCAGCAATTTCAGCAATAATCTTAATCACATTGCCAATTTCTTGGGCATTAGTATTGAGGTCATTAATAATATTAAGTACTTGGTCTAAGTGAGATACCAGGTTGTTGATGCTCTCAATAGTCTTTTGTACTTCCTCATTACCGCTGCTAGTCTCTAAAGTTGCGCCCTGGGCAGTGTTGGCACCATTGTCGGCTAGCTGAGCAACATTGTTTACACCAGCTACTAAATCCTCAATAAAGGTATTACCACTATGAGTCTCTTCTTTTTGATGCACACTAAACTCGGCGTTTTGAGAAGCAATAGAGGAGAAAGAGTGAGCTGAGTTATTTAAGCTTTCAGTTAAAGTTGAAATCTTACCAATAGTGGCAGACAACTCTTTGGCCATCACATTTAAATAATCAGCAATGGAATCTTTGTATTGGGTTTGAGAGCGTACAGTCAAATCGCCATTGGCAAACTTCTTAATGAAGTCTACGGCATCTTCTGGATTGCCACCAACGACACGCTTAATATTCTCAATGGAGCTAAAGCCGATAATTACACCTAAAATTACTGAGAATACTGAGCCAACAATAATAATGTAAAGTAAGCTGGTAGTTTGAGCTCTTACATAATTAACCTCAGATTGGGATCTTGCCTCTATCTCATCAATAAAGGCATTAATTACTCTTAACCAATCCTCAAAGTCCTTAGCTACTTCATTAACAATCAACTGCTCAGCAGGATCAATTTGATCTGCATTGATATAGCCTATGATCTTGTCTAGTTTAGGAGAGGTTCTTTTATCTACTGATTTAATGTCATTATAAAGACGCAATTGAGTTGCATCGACATTAGGATCAGCAAAAATAGTTTCCATTAAGCGGCTGGCTCTTAAATAGTCTGCTCTTAAGTCAGCAACAGTAGCTAAATGTTTTTGCCTTGATGAACTATCACGGGCTAATACAGCATCACGAATAGCAATAGAGCTATCATGTACCGCACCACGAAAATCAATAGCATGACGTTGTCTTACTGCTAAGTTATCGTTGATATGGCTCAAAGTACTATCAATGGATGAGACATAAATTAAGGTCGTGCATGCCATTAATATGAAGAGGAAAATAAAGGAGCCAAAGCCTAGATAAAGACTTTTGATAATTCCTAAATGTCGCATAAATGAGTTCCAAACTAGAGAAAAAGATTAACCAAATTAAAATCTGACCCCAATTACCAACATAAAGGAGCAAATAAGCTCATAAAGGACTCCATTATGCAGCGGTAAATCAAAACAACAGCTCAAATAAAATCAAACTATTACTAGATAATAGACACACATAGTAAGAATGATTCTTAGGATTAAGATTAATACCTTATGACCTGATAAAAAAAAAAAAAAAAAAACGAATAGCTCACGGCTTGTTAACATTTAACTCTATCTAAATAAGTACAGTTAAAGCTTATAAGCGGCGGTTCTATTGTTAGTTGTTAGTGTTTTAGCGGCGGAAAAATTAAGAGCTTTAGGCTCTAAATGATTTTTTTTTACCATCACCAAATATAAACACAATTGTACTGCAAGATAAAGATTAATTATCATCTTAGACCAAGCTTTTCTTACTTGAGCGTTATTAGTTTTAATGAGCGTGTTAAAATCATACATTTTTATAGTTTTCTAATAGCAAGACAGACAAAGGACTTTGCTAAATGACTGATCAAAAGGGTAACTTTAACCAAGGTCGAGGCTCTTATTCGGGCAATTACCAAAATTATGGTAGTCAAAATAGAGATTTCTACCAAAAAAATCGTAACTCCTCATCAGGCCCTAATGGCAATAATGCAGGCTATGGCGCAGGTGCTGGTGCTGGCCCTGATGGCTATTCACGTCAATATGGTCAAAATACTAATTACCAAGGTAATGAGCCAAGACCAAATAACCGCAATGGCTCAGGATTTGATAATAATGGCAAGGGCAATAATCGTGGCCCTAATGTAGTCAATGTGCCTTGGGATCAATATGAGCTGCGCAAAAAATCTCAGCATGGTTCCATTTGCACCCTATTGTTAACCTTAGGTGGCTGGATCACTTTTGCCCGCAACTTTGTCTTTAATATAATTTTCTTGCTATTACTATTTGTAGTATTTGGCGGTTACATGGCTGTTACCAGTCTTATGGATAACGGCATTTCCCTCTCTAGCAGCACTATAGAGGAAGTTAATGATCAATTGGTGCCTCCTGAGGTACTTTACTTTGATTTAAGTGGCCCTATTAGTGAGATGCCTTTTAGCTCAGGTGGTCTTAACAATCTACAAAGAGAGTTAGAGGTAGCACTTTATGGCAAACAAAGCCATGAGCTTATTGCCATTGAAAAGGCCCTTAACTTAGTTGCTCAAGATAAAACCATTAAAAAGGTCATTTTAGATCTTGATCAAATGGGCCCTATTAACCTTTCTATGGCTGAGCGTATTGGCAAAGCTATGGATAACGCTAAGGGTGTAGCCAAGCGTAATAGCGAAGATGGCTTTGAGCGTGAGGTGGTAGTAATTGGCTATGGCTTCTCCCAAGCTGCCTATGCTATTGCAGCTCATGCTGACAAAATTGTCATGGACTCTTTAGGCGAGATTGATTTTAAAGGTATTGCCATGTCCTCCCTTTACTTTAAGGACATGTTAGATAATGCCAATATCACTCCTTATATTTTCCGTGCTGGACACTTTAAGAGTGCCGTTGAGCCTTTTATGTTTAATGGTATGTCTTATGATGTAAGACGTGAATATCAAGCCATTGCTTTTAAGTCTTGGGACTTATATCGTCAGTCTATTGCAGCTCGTAAGCAAACTACTAAGACCAACATCCTTCCAGATGCTGCTACTTATGTCCAATGGATTAATCGCAGCGGTGGTAGCCGTGCTCAGTTGCAATTAAGCCAAGGCTTAGTTGATGAGGTTATGCCATTAACTACTTACTTTGAGTTATTAAGCACTCAAGTAAACACTGACTATGATGCTCCTTACAAGCCAGCGTTAATCACCTATCAAGACTATTTATTACGTCACCACTTTAAGCAAACTGGTTCTAAGCTTAATGGCACTTTATCTCAAGTAGATGTTAAAGAAGCTGCTCTGTTAGCCTCCCCATTCCTCAGTGATACCAAGGCAGCAAATCTTACTGCTAATGCTGCTACCTCCCTAGTCAATACTAGCATCTCTGGCTTACAGGATAAGGTTACTACTAAAGGAGCTATGGAATTTAACGAGGTGCAACTGATTAGCCAAGCTGCTAAGCAAATTGAGCGTCGCCAAAAAGAAGGCTCTAAAGTGGTTAAAGGCAAAGGTAAAGTTGCTGTTATTTACGGTATTGGTGAAATTATGGACGTAGGAGAAAAGCCTACCGACTTTACTCCTGATAACATCATTCCACTTATCGAAGATGCGCAAAACGATCCTGAGGTGCAAGCTGTAGTGCTTTACCTCAATAGCCCTGGCGGTAGCGTACTAGCCTCAGAGCGTATTCGTCGTGCTGTTGAAACATTCCAAAAGTTTAGCCTCAAGCCAATTGTTGTTTCTATGAATGGCACAGCAGCCTCTGGCGCTTATTGGATTGCGTCTCAAGCTGAGAAAATCTTTGCTACCCCAAGCACTATTACTGGTTCTATTGGTGTCTTTGGTGTTACTTTTGGCGCTCATAAGCTACTCAATAAATATGGTGCCTACCAAGATGGCGTAGTTACTAATGAACTAGCTTTAACCGCTATTGCTAAAGAAATGCCTTACTCTCAACAAACCATGTACAACTTATCTGTTGAGAACACTTATAAGGACTTCATTGAATTAGTAGCTAAAAATAGAAACTTAGTGGCTAACACTTATGAGGTCTTTGCCGAAGGTCAGATTTTCTTAGCCCAAGAGGCTCAGACTTTAGGCTTAGTTGATTATCTGGGCCCACTATCTGATGCTGTTGCTTATGCAGCTAAACAGGCCAATATCAACCCTCAAGGTGTAATTGTAGAGCACAAGGCCCCAGGATCTGGCTCTAATATGGGTATCTTTGATAGCATTATGTTTGGCTTTGCTCAATCTTATCTACCAAATGAGCTCACCTACAGCCTAGTAAAAATGCGTCAAGTTAGCAAAATGACCGAACAAAGCAGACCTGCTATTATGGCCATTTCTCCAGTTACCGAGCCAACACTCTAAAGACCTAGCTAAGAGTCACAGCTCAAAAACTTGCTATTTACCAAAAGCCATGGTCTTAGTCAGATCATGGCTTTTTTATTGGCCCACCTTAGCACATTAGCTTCTTAGCTCCTTTGCAGCTTAGCTGCTGACCCTATTAAGTCCTGCACTATCAAAGCTAACAAAGAGTCAAACAGCAAAAACTCTACCCTCAGCCCTGCTTATCAATGCCCAAAAGCTATGCCCACATTTTACCCTTACCCTATTAATGGCAATTTATTACCTTCATTTCACCATTGCTTAGGCTCGCAATCTCGTAGTAGCGATGGCTTATAAATGCCCGTGTCGCATGGGCGTAGGAGCGTTGGAGCGCATGAGTGCAGACACTTAGAAGCGCTGCTGCTTAATTTCTTGTGTAGCTTGTTAGGCTTTGAACTTAGGGAAGCTAAAGGGGCCAAGAGCTAAGGGCTTGTTGGTCTTTTATGATATGGAGGTTTTGAGCGCTGTGGCGTTTGGGTAGCAAGCGCCAAGCATGGACTTGGGCGTTTAGGGACAAAGGTCAAGAACCATGCCTAAGCATGGAGCCATGCTTGGGGATTGGGCTTTTGGACTTGGGGCAAGCGCCAAGCGGCAAGCATGGGATTTGAGGTCGCATTTGTGGCTTTGAGAGAGGTTCAAATACAACAAAGCCATGGGCTTGGTCAGACCATGGCTTGTGCTTAATAATTGAACTTAAGAGCCCTAGCTAAAGCTAGGAAGGGTCTCTTAGGGCTCTTTAGCAAGATTGAGCCTTTTTAGTAGGAGCTTTGGAGCGGCCTTTAGATGGGCCCTTTGGTTGCTCCTCACTCTCTTGAATAGGATTATTCCTAATCTCAGAAACGCTAGCCTCTGAGGCATCCTTAATCTCCATAGAGATCTTACGATCCTCAGCCTCTTGCTTAAGCTTGCGCTTATGCTCTGATTCTAAGTAATACTTTAGAGTCCACTCTTCTAAAGTCTTAGGCTCAAACTTATGAGGATCGTTCTCCAGTGCGATGTCTAAAACCTCTTGGATAGTCTTAACAGGCTTAATAGTTAAGCTATTTAATACTACCTTAGGCATATCCCAGAGATCCTTTTTATTATCATAAGGGATACATACAGTCTTAACACCACCACGGAGCGCAGCTAAGAGTTTCTCTTTTAGTCCACCAATAGCTAACACATCACCACGCAAGGTAATTTCACCAGTCATGGCCACATCAGAGCGTACTGGATTGCCAGTTAAAGCTGAAACAATAGCGGTAGTGATAGCACAACCTGCTGATGGGCCGTCCTTTGGAATAGCACCTTCAGGGAAGTGTAAGTTTAGATCAACACATTGATAGAAACTTGGAGATAACTTAAAGTTTCTAGCCTGAGATCTTACCCAAGCAATGGAGGCAAAAACTGACTCTTTCATGACTGAGCCTAATTGACCAGTCAAGAGATGAGAGCCCTTGCCCTCATTGGCAATAACTTCCACTTGTAAAATATCGCCACCTACCGAGCTTACTGATAAGCCGTTCACAATACCTACACGGTTTTCTTTGAGCTTGGAGGTAAAGTCAAAGCGCTTTGGACCGATGAGCTTTTCAATCTCCTTAACGCCTAAAACAACCTTTTTAGGTGTCTTTGGAGGATTGATCATTAAGTCTTTAACTACCTTACGGCACAGCTCACCAATAATACGCTCTAAGCTACGAACACCTGCCTCTAAGGTATAGTGGGTAATAAGCTGCTTTAGGCCTGCATCAGAGATATCAAACTCACTCTCTGATAAACCATTTTTTACTAACTGCTTAGGCAATAAGTGCTCACGGGCAATATGGAACTTCTCATCAGCTGTATAGCTGGAAAGATCAATGATTTCCATACGATCACGTAAAGCTGGTGGAATATTGTAGCTATTAGCAGTAGCAATAAATAAGGTATGGGATAGATCGAAATCTAAATCCAAATAATTGTCATTAAAGGACTTATTTTGCTCAGGATCTAATACCTCAAGCAAAGCTGCTGAAATATCGCCATGGAACGAATTGGTAGAAACCTTATCAATCTCATCGAGCAAGAATAATGGGTTGTTGACACCACACTTGATCATAGATTGAATAATACGACCAGGCATAGAACCAATATAAGTACGTCTGTGGCCACGAATTTCGGACTCATCATACATACCTCCTAAAGCAACACGAACATACTTACGTCCAGTAGCTTTAGCAATGGAGCTTGCCAGTGAGGTTTTACCAATACCTGGTGGGCCCATGAGACATAAAATCTGGCCATGAGCATCAACATTTTCACGACGGGTTTGCACAGCTAAGAACTCTAAAATACGATCTTTAACTTTATCTAAACCGTAGTGATCATGCTCTAAAACATCACGGGCCTTACCTAAATCACGGTTTAAAGTGGATTGGGCACGCCATGGAATCGAGAGCACGGTTTCAATGTAGTTGCGAACAGTAGAGTTCTCGCCTGAGTTAATAGGCATATTAGCCAAGCGGCTAATTTCCTTCTTTAAACGGGCAATAACCTCTGGAGGTGCGTCTAAGGCCTCAGTCTTATTGTTGAGTTCATCAATATCAGAACTATCATCAATATTGATATTAAGCTCACGCTTAATAGCCTTTAATTGCTCATGTAAATAGAACTCACGCTGGGACTTATCCATAGCAGCACGAGCTTCTTCGGCAATCTTTTTATCAGTCTCAGCCTTATAGGTATAATTGTTTAAATAAGCAATAATAGCCTTGGCACGAGCTACTGGATTGAGGGTCTCTAAGATGTAGTTCTTGTCATAGTGAGGCAAGCTCAATAATTGAGCTAAGGCATCACATAAGGTTCCTAAGTCAGCGATCTTGCGAACCTTTTTGAGCATTTCCACAGGAACGCCACGATCAAGAATATTGCGACCGCCCTTGTTCTGTTGTTCTAAGGCTAAATCTAATGCATTTAAGACAGCATTTAAATAGCGCTTAGCAATATTGTCATCCACTTCAACAGATGGCACTACCTCAACTTCAACACGACGTACATTGTCAGTAGGATCATCAACAATACGCTTAATAATGATGCGCTGCTCACCACAAATAGTAGCACGGAACTGATCTTGATCGTTATAGTCGCCATCTAGCACCTGAGCTAGTACGCCATAACGACTTAAATCTTCCTTTTCTGGGCGTAGATCAGTGTCATTAGTCTGGCTAAAAACAGCAATCTTGGTATGAGTATCCAAGGCATCATACATAGCAAGCACAGTGCTTTCACGGCCTGCAATTAAGGCTACATTAGCACCTGGGGTAATAATAGAGCGTAAGATTACTAATGGATAAGTAGTAACCTTGTTATTATCCTCTACTACTAACACGCCATCTTCCTTTGACACATTGTCATTGGAGCTCTTAGCACTACCTTTATTGCTAGTTTTAGCGCTACGTGTTTTAGCTGTAACTTTAGTAGACTTAATAGCGTTAACAGCCTCTTTAGTGGCACTATTAGCACCATCGCTGTCACTAACTGCATTTACTAAAGTATCAGTATTGCTACCTAACTGTTCAGCTTCATCTGCCTGTAAAAGCTCTACTTTGCTAGCGCTCTTCTTAACTGCATTAGCATTGCTAGTTTTAGCTCTAGCAGGGCGCTTAGCTGATGTTTTCACATTAGTAGTTTTGGACTTAGCAGCAGGCTTTTTATTTTCTGCTTGATCCTTATCTTGTGATGCTTGTGAAGAAGTCTTTGCTTTTACCATCTTAAAATCTTTGGTTAATCAAATACCATAAAAGAAATAAGCGCCATTTTTGCTCTTGAGGCTAAAATGGTACTTTGATTGAGCTTTTATCCAAATTTAGCTATTAGCTGATTGTGCAGTAGCTTCGTTCTTTTTAACGATTTGAGGCTCAGTACCCTCACGTACGGTTTGCTCAGTAACAATAACCTTTTGCACGTCACTTACAGAAGGAATATCGTACATAGTATTTAAGAGCAAGCCTTCTACTACAGAGCGTAAGCCACGGGCACCAGTATGACGCTCAATGGAAGTGTCAGCAATTGCGCCTAAAGCTTCATCAGTAAACTCAAGCTCTACGCCTTCATATCTAAAGATAGCTTGGTACTGCTTGATTACAGCATTCTTTGGCTCAGTTAATACGCGAACTAATTGCTCACGATTTAACTCTTCTAAAGCTGAAATAACAGGTAAACGGCCTACGAACTCAGGAATAATACCGAACTTAACTAGGTCATCAGGCTCTACCTTGCGATACTTCTCAGTTAAGGTCATTTGCTCATCTTTGCCCTTAACATCAGCACCAAAGCCAATGCCGCTATTAGTAGTAAGACGCTTATCTACAATCTTCTCTAAGCCATCAAAAGCACCACCGCAGATAAATAAGATCTGAGAGGTATCAACCTCAATCATAGGTTGATTTGGGTGCTTACGACCACCTGTAGGAGGTACAGAGGCTACAGTACCCTCAATGAGCTTTAATAAGGCTTGTTGTACACCCTCACCTGATACATCACGGGTGATGGATGGATTTTCACTCTTACGTGCAATCTTATCGATTTCGTCAATATAGATAATGCCCTTTTGAGCCTTTTCTACATTGCCTTCGCAAGAGTTTAATAAACGTACGATTACATTTTCTACGTCCTCACCTACGTAACCTGCCTCGGTTAAAGTAGTAGCATCAGACATAGCAAAAGGAACGTTTAAATAACGAGCTAAGCTTTGAACTAATAAAGTCTTACCAGAACCTGTAGGGCCAATCATTAAAATATTGGACTTACCAAGCTCAACATCAGTCTCGACATAAGACTGACGTAGACGCTTATAGTGGTTATAAACAGCTACGGACAACACCTTTTTAGCATCATCTTGACCAATAACATATTGATCTAAATGGGCTGCAATTTCGTGTGGGGTTGGAATATTGTCTAAGTCAATATAGCCAGGATCATCTTTATGAGGATCCATTTCCTGCTTTCTTTGCTTAACAATTTCGTAACAACGCTCGACACAATCAGAACAGATACAAGAACCTGCTGAAGATTGAATCAAAGTACGAGAGTCATTAGACTGCTCGCCACAAAAGACACAATAATTTTTCTTTTTAGTGGTCATCTCGCAAAATTCCCGTTAATTACGTCCTTTACCGTTAGCATTATTATTTTTGCCACGACCTTTATTCTTTTCTTGACCATTAGGCTTAACATTTGAGCCGCTTTGGCCTTGGTTTGGTGGCATATTTTGTCCCATATTGCCCATCATGCCAGGAGGAACCATGCCTTGGCCTCCCATCATGTTAGCGCCAAAAGGATTAGGCATAACAGGCATACCCCCCATCATACCCTGACCATTATTCATTCCCATGGCGTTGACATTCTGACCTTGAGGCAAGCCATTATTTTGCATAAAGGACTGCATAACCTGACCTAAAGGTGAATTAGGGTTAGCTCCAGGCATCATATTAGGGCGAGGCATATTGTTATTAGCACCCACCATATTATTAGGCATACCAAATGGTGGCATCATCATGCCATTAGGAGCCATAAATGGAGGCACACCCATCATAGGGGCAGACGGAAACTTTTGCATATTGTTCTGACCGCCTAATTGAGGATTAATGCCCTGTCCATTAGAGTCATTTGTGCCACTAACAGGCATTGCCCCAGCTACCCCAGGTACTCCTGGGGTGATAGATGTACCTGCGCTGCCTTGAGCAGCAGGCGCAGCTGGTGCGCCTTGGTTTTGGGCTTGGGCCTGAGCCTGAGCCTGAGCTTGAGCTTGGGCCATAAAATTAAAAAAAGCCTTTAAATCAATATTGCCACCATTAGCACCTAAAGCGGCGGCTAAGGCATTAGCATTATCAGGACTTAACTCTTTATTTGCCTCAGGAGCACTATTTTCTGCATTGGCAGCATCTTTGTTATTGTTGCCATCAGGTAAGCTTCCAGCTACAGCAGATTGTTGTGCAATAGTCTTATCTAAATTTAAAGCTAAATCCTTAGCATTTAAATCTTGAGCTTCGACTACCTTATCTCCAGGATCTTGAGTACTGACACTTTTAGCGCAAGGCTCAATAATTAGCTCATCTTCGCTATTATCACTATGAGCCTTAGCATTTACTAAAGAACCACTAGGGGCAGCATTTTTAGTCTCATTATTTGGTACAGCATTGACCAAAGAACTAAAAATGGTAGCCATATCTGGGCTTAAAGAAGTCTCGTTGTTAACTATAGGTGCTCCGCCGGCAGGGCCGGGGCCATCATCATTAGGGTCATCACCATCAGGTCTCTTAGAAGAGCCATGGTTTTCACCGTTAGATTGACGCTCTTGAGCCTCCTCGCCACGACGAGTAATAACCTTATCAATTAAGCCATAATTTAAAGCTTCTTGAGCTGACATGAAGTTATCACGCTCACAGTCAGCCATTACTTTTTCTAAAGGCTGATTAGTATTAGCAGCTAAAATTGAGGTTAAAGTGTGCTTGATACGCTCAGTTTCTTTGGCGTGGATCATAATGTCAGTAGCCTGACCTTTAAATCCACCTAAAGGCTGGTGAATCATAATACGAGCATGAGGTAGAGCAATACGTTTGCCCTTAGCACCACCTGCAAGTAAGAATGAGCCCATGGAGCAAGCCTGTCCAATACATAATGTGCAAACATCTGGTTTGATGTATTGCATAGTATCGTAAATAGCCATACCAGCAGTCACTACACCACCAGGGCTATTAATATATAAGTAGATGTCCTTATTAGGATCATCAGACTCTAAGAATAGCAGCTGGGCGATAATAAGATCGGCCATATGGTCTTCTACTTCGCCAGTTAAAAAGATCACACGATCCTTCAACATGCGAGAATAGATATCAAAAGAACGCTCACCGCGTCCTGTCTGCTCAATCACCATTGGAACGAGATTGGCCATTCTAGTTTGAAGCTCACTGCCAGACATGAAGCGCTCAACTCCCAAATTAAACATTAAAAACTCATTAATAACTTGCACTTTATCTAATAGCTAACTTATTAACGCTATTAGACTCAACCTCAAGAAACTAACAACTTGACCTTAATTAATTATGCCAAACCTTAAAAAGGACAAATTATAAAAATACCATGGATCCAAGATTATAGCCTAATCTTATAGCCATGTCGCTTATCTATTGAAAACAAGACTCAAATGTAGCTAAATAAAAAAAGTGCCCACTCTACTTAATTTGAGAAGGCACCCTTTGCCAGTATGACCTAGCAAAAGTTTTGACCAAAAACCTTAAACTAAACCTAGAACTTTTGGTCAAAACTTTTAAGAAAACTACTGACTAAACTCATAAAATACAGCGCCCATAATGAGCGCTGCATTTTTATCCTAGCTAAAATTTAGCAAGAATAAGCTACTTAGAGATTAATTAATCAGCAGACTATTCTTTATTTGACTCAGAAGCAGCCTGTGCCTTCTCTTGTAACTTTTTACCTTTGTCAGCCTCAAACTGGGCTGCGAGATCCTTTAACTCATTGAAGGACTTCTCAGTTACAGTGCAATCAGTTAAGTCGGTAAGAACCTTAACTAACTTACGCTCAGAAGCGATATTGGCCATAGCGGTTACGGCCTTCTTGTCCTTCTTAATCTCGTTCTTGTACTCTTCTGGATCCTCGTAAGCTACGGAGAGATCATTGATAACAGCATCGATGTCTTCGAGATTAACTACAATGTCAATGTTGTTGTTCTTGAGAATGCCGTGGATTAAAACTTGAGTACGAACACGATCCTCAGCTAATGGTACGAAGGAAGCCATTAAAGCCTTCTTTAACTTCTCATCAACCTTAGGCATCTGGAGCTGGCTGCTTAATAAACGCTCAGCCTCTTTTTGTACTAAGACCTCAGGAAGCTCGATCTCACCATAGAGCTCACCAATCTTCTCAACAATGTTCTCAATGCTTAAGTTTACACAAACACTTTCACCTTGCTGAGCGATGTTTTGAGATAAGTTGCTCTTGAACTCTTCTACGCCCTTATCGCCGTAACCGAAGGCCTTTAAGAAGTCCTCATTTAACTCTGGTAAAACGTACTTAGATACGCTATTTACCTTGATGTCGAAAGTAGCAGCAGCGCCAGCTAACTCAGCTACGTGATAGGACTCTGGGAAGGTGCAGTTAATGGTGAACTCTTCGCCAGCCTTGTGACCCTTGATGTTCTCGATAAAGCCAGGAATCATCTGGGCGTGATCGATGTCTAAATCAAAGCCCTTAGCTTCGCCACCACTAAATGGAACACCGTCCTTCTTACCTAAGAAGTCAATGTTAGCTACAGTACCGTCTGCAACCTCACCACCATCGATTGGCTCAAGCTTAGCTTGCTGAGTACGTAACTGATCTACAACCTTGTTTAAGTCGTCCTCAGATACTTTAACAGTGAAGGCCTCAGTCTTAACAGACTTTAAGTCCTTAGACTCTAAAACAGGATATACATCAACAGTCATAGAGAAAGTGAACTCAACGTCTTTTTCTAACTTACCAACATTAACAATAGATGGATAGCTGCCTGAAATCATGTCAACTTCTGACTGCTTTAAAGCCTCAGGAACAAACTTGTTGAAAAGCTCATCTAAAGCATCAGCCTTTACACGCTGACCATACATAGATTCAAAAGCGGACTTTGGAATGTGGCCCTTACGGAAACCATCAATACGTGCATTCTTATAAATCTTGTTATAAGTAGCAGTGTAAATCTCATTTACACTTTCAACTGGAACTACTACATCTAATTGATCTTTAGTAGCATTAATGTTTTTAACAGTAACCTGCATTGTTAAACCTCAAAGTGCGAGTGCAGAATGAATATATGCCCAGCTCTACAGCATAATGCCCAATACTGGGGAGTAAAAATCAAGAAATAACTATCTTGATTTTGCTTATAATCGCCTGTTTACTTATACCTAAGTAAAGACTTAATCACTTGCTGCACCAAGTCGCAGTTCTGAGTGCTCTTAGTACATAGTGCCATTTAACTATATGTGGTCGGTATAACCATTTTTAAAGTCTAGGTACTAAAATTTTTAATGAAATTTAAAACTGCCACTTGGTACAACAAGTCCTCAGCATCTGCTGGGTTAAGATTAATCTTTGCTATCGGCATTTAGCGACAATAAAACCAAAAGATTATAATAGTATAATCGTTTAAATTCCATAACCTAGACACAAAAATGCCCTACTAAGTATATAAGTATTGTCTCTACACATAATCTTTTACAAAAGATCAAATACTCTTACCAAAAGCCAAAGCACCTCTCCCCCAATAAGAACTAGCTCATCCCTTAAGCACCATTACCACCCCTAAACATAAGCACCCGTCACCACCTCCATCCATAGCCTCCCCTTAAAAAAACAAAGCTTAGCACCGCACCGCTCTGCCTAGCCGTGCCATGCCATGCCATGCCACTCCGCACTACCCTGCTCTGCCGCACCGCCGCTGGCGCTACCACCTACGTAGCTGTTAGAGCTATTGCATCTTTTGCTGTAGTAGCGGTTGCTATATTGTGCTTTATCTCAAGCTACAGCCACTAACTCTTTAGAAAGCTATCTTGCTCACCTCAAGTAACGGGCTTAGCAATGTCGATTAAAGTGCACCAATCTTAAGAAAGTGATTGCTTTTCTACTTTTCTTGATACTTGCCTACCTTGCGGTATGAACACATGCTTGGCAGCATAATGACAAGCTGCTTTATATTGATGAAACGACCAAAAGATAGCAAAGCAGGAATTGGTTTTCTCAATGAAAGGCCTCCCCATACTTGGCAAATTTATGGTGGTAGAAAAAAAGCGGCTTGTTTAGCTTGCTTGTCGTGCGTGTTTAGCGGGCTAGATTAGCTTGCTGGTTTAGTAAGCTTAGCAGGCTACCTTGCTGGCGGCAGGGCTGGATGAGAGGTGTTTTTGATTGGTTGGGACAGCGGGGTTGGGATGTTAAGTATTGCTAAAGCTAAGTTAGCGTTCTCTACTTTGTGGCAAGGTTCAAGCTTGTATTATGATTACATTGACAATTTTATAGTGAGCTCTCAAAATGCTTGTAAATATTTTTTTATGTGAATATTTTGCATTTGAAATTTTTCTATCATTATTGTGCCATCTTATCTAATTACAGCTTGGCAAAAGTTTTGACCTCCTCTTGTTAAATTTTTTGGGGATCAAAACTTTTGCTATAAGCTCTTAGAAAAGTCTTGTAAGGGAGATTCGCTCTAATGGATAGCGCATATCTTGGAATTATTGAAGGTTTTTACGGTCGTCCATACAGCAAGGACGAGCGCAATTACTTCTATTCCTTTGCTAAAAAAAATGGTTATAGCTTCTACATCTACGCACCAAAGGCTGATTTACAGTTACGTGATGAGTGGACTAAACCTATTAGTGCCGAGTATGAAAAGGAGCTGTGCTCCTATGCAGCTGACGCTCATAAAGCTAAGTTAGATTTTGGTGTTGCCTTATCTCCTTTAAATCTTACCTCTAACTTTGAGGAGCAAAAGGATTTACTTTTAGAGCGTGTACGTTCTTTATGCCAAATTTCTTCTTGTGAAATTTTCTGCTTACTTTTTGACGATATGTTCAAAGACTCAGAGCATGTTGGCGCACAACAAAATGAAATTATTAAGATTGTTGAGCAGAACTTACCTGAGCATGTAAAGCACTTTATTATTTGCCCATCCTACTATACAGATGATCCTGTGCTTGATCGCATCTTTGGTGAGCGTCCAAAGAGCTACTTTGACGAGTTATTAAAAGATTTACCTCAAAGAGTAGAAATATTCTGGACTGGCCCTAAGGTATTATCAGACGATATTACTGTTGAGCATATTGAGTATGTCACTAAGTTATTAGGCCGCAAACCATTTATTTGGGACAACTACCCTGTAAATGATGGTAAGAATATTTGTAAGTTCTTAAACTTAAGCAAATTCAATGGCCGTACTAACCTTCAAGGTTTAGTAACAGGACATGCCGTTAACCCAATGGTACAGCCACTGTTATCTACCCTACCTGCTATTACCCTACCTTTAATTTATCAAGGCAAGAGCAGTGAGGAAATTAACCAAGCTTATTTAGCTCACGCCAAAGAGTTATTCGGTTCTATTTTTGCCATGATCTTAAAGTATGACAATTTCAACCTACTAACTCGTTTGGGTCTGGATAAAATGACAGAACGAGACAAAACTCGTTTCATTGAGTTTAGTGTGGTAAATGATCAGCCAGCTTTACAAGAAATTGCTGACTTTATCAAAGGCTCACAACGCTTTGATCAAGCCATTATTAATGGCACCCACGTCATTACTCAGAACCAATAATTTAAAAAAACATCAATTAAAAAAAAGCTCACAAATTTGTAATCTGTGAGCTTTTTTTTGTGTCTTTAGTTCTTATTGAACCTTGTTATATACGCCATTTTCGTCACGTAAGCTTAATGGCTCAACCAAGGATACAGGAGGAACAAAATCACTTACCTCATAACCATTAGGAACTTTTGGTGCTTTTGGTCTTGGCATACGAGGATCAGCGGCAAAACTTACCACACCAGTTGATGGAGCATACTGAACAATCACTTGAGCTAAGCTAGGATCAAGTATGTTCTTACCATTGATATTAACCTTATTAAGATCAGTAACTGAGGTAAAGTTTAATGAACCAAAATGGTTCTTAAAGGTTGGAGCTAACTTATCTACAGATTGATAGAAAGTAAATGGACGCTCCATAGGCTCTAAAGTTGTAGGATCCAAAATTTCTAACTCAAAAATAGGATCACCCTCTTTATAAGCAATATGGCCACGTAATACTTGGTTAGCCAAGACCATAACCTGATCTAAAATTTGCTCAGCAGGTACACGCTCTTGTAATAAATCGATAATCTTTTGGGCTGGAGGGTAAATATTAGCAATGCTAATTAAATCATCAAAGCCTTTAGAGAAGGCTTTTGGTACACCCTTACCAGACATAAGCATTAAATCATAAATAATACGTCCAGAGAGATCATGCTGTTCTAAAGCTGCAATTTTCAGCCACTGTATAGCTCTATCTAAAGAGTCTGGAGTATTGGTCTCAGTATAGGCAAACACACCTAAAGCGCTAGAGGCAGGTCCATAACCTTGCGCAGCAGCACTAGAAAAGAACTTAACAGCTACATTACTAGTAGAAGTAGAGTTACTACGTAAAGCAATTAAACCTAAAGCATATTGAGCTACAGGATCATGATTAGCAGCAGCACTAGAGTAAAGATCAAAGGCAGTTTGAGGGTCACGCTCTACAGCATAACCATGCCAATAAGCACCAGCTAAACGAACATAAGCTTGATCAAAGCCATTGTCCATAGCTTGCTGCCAATACTGCACAGCAGACTGGGCATTGGAGGCGATTTTATTATTACCTACAAAGAACATATCGCCCATAATCAGCTCTAAACTCTTAGCGCCTTTCTTATTAGCTAGGAGAACAAAATCAACAAAGTCTTTGCCATTAGGAATAATTTGTAAAGCGCGATAAACCATGCCAGAGAATAAATCAGTAGCACGATTTCTAATATCGTCAGGCATCATAGTGGCTGGATCGCCTTGGAACCATTTATCAGTAACTAAAGTACCAGCCTTAATAGCAGCAGCCTCATCATTAGCAATACGAATAGCGCCTTGCTCAAAATAGGAAATAGCAGCAACTATGCCCTTAGCCTTACCAAAGCCTAATAATGCCAAATCACCTAAAACTTCATAAGCTGCATGTCTTCTAAACAAGACAGCACGCTCGGCATATTTAGCTGCTTGCTCATAATTACCAGCACTAATTGCATACCAAGCTAAGAACTCAGCAGCATAAGGATCATCGTCTTTATCAGCCTTTTCTAAATAAGAGACAGCACGTCTAAAATCAGAGTAGCTTAAAGCCTTAATGCCATTTTCAACAAGCTCACGACGGGCTCCTTCTGCATGAGAGGTATAAGCCCAAATGATGCCGCTAAAAATACCAATGAAGAATAAAAAGCCAATTGTTACCACAGTCAAGCGCTGACGATAGCGAATTAGCTCTCTTCTCTCCATCTCCTTGATCTTTTTTAACATGTTTGCCATAAGCGTTACTCTTTCTTTGTTTAATTAAACTAGCTTACAAAGCAAAACAGCAGGGGCCCACCACCCTTTTTAAAGAGAGTGAAACGCACTGCTGTTTTAGCGCATTAAGATCTAAAAGTCTTGAAGTTTGATAATACTCAAGATCCTAGGCTTAAAGATATTAGCTATTCCCAATTTTCAGGTACACCAACATCAGGCATATCAACTTCCTGGCGACGATCAACCTTAAATGGATCACGTTGCAGCTCTACGATAGCTTTAGATGATTGTTGACGATCTGACAAGGTATAACCAGTAGTAGCTAACTGCTCATCACCATAAGTCTTAATATCAATAAGATCCTTACTAATACCTGCATCAGTGAAAATCTTAGCAATTGATTCAGCACGACGCTTAGCTAAATCTAAATTATCAAGATTGTCGGTATTGCCAGAGCCAAATGATGAAATGATAATCTTATTAATAGAATCATCAATCTTGGCATACTCAATTTGCTGCTTTAAACGAGCATCAGAAGAAGGAGTTAGTCTATTCTCTTGCTCATAGAACATTAAGGCTACTAAGCCCACATCGGTATATCCAAAAGGTAATAATTGAGCAGAGCAGTCTACAAATTCCTTATATGGGGATGAAAAACCCATTGGACTTAATACAGGAATAATACTTTCGGCATAATTTGGGTGCTCACTAATATATGGGAAGAGCACACGATTGCCGTTATGTAGGGCTCGTAAAATGGCCCAAGAAACGGAATCACCAATAAAAGGTCTAAAACCACGATAAAGCTGAATTTGACCAATATCAGTCTCTACACCCTGAGGACGCCACTCTGGAGGAGCTGAAATAATGCGCATAACACTCTTAGAATTAACATCCACTGATGGGAAGATCTCTAAACTTAAGCGTCTTTGTGCACCTGACAATAAGGTAAAGTCAGCTCGACCATAACCACTAATATGGGAGGAAAGTATGCATGAAATCCTTGATGACTTAGTCGACCAATCTTTGGCATTAGTATCGCTCAAAGAGGCTTCATAGCGTACCTGAGAGTGCACTGGTAAGGCAAAAATAGTGGCCACAACAAAAGCAGCTAAACCCATGCCGAATCTTCCAGCTTTTCGCATACCTACTAAATCTCCTGACAAAAACCTCAAAGGGTTCTAATAATAATCTGCACTATCCCAGCTTTAAATCATGCCCAGGAAGCCTTTTTTGCTTAATGCTAACCAAGCTTATAAATAAGTTTTTAGGGAAGCATATTCAATAAATCTAATTATCCACGCATGCTTGCCCTAAGGAATCAAACAATATCTCTCTCTTTATTTAACCCTCTAAGCGCATGCAAAACCTGTTTGCAGTTAACCATGAGAGCTTTAAATTATGACTTAATCTGAAAACTACTAACAGCAGTTTTAGCCAGGTCAAATTACCAAAGTTCCAAACATACGTGGATTTTACAGGTGCTAACATTTTGACGTTAGTCCCCGCTAGGCCACAATGCAAATACTTAGCCAACATTAAATTTTCTTTAGCTAACAAATACACAGCATGTTTGGTGGAAAGAATTGTGCTTTGTCCTAGTTAAAATTGTATCACGTCAATGCTTGGCTGATACGAAGTTGTTAGACTCATCTCAATTTTTTATAAATTATATACAATGCTTTTTGCTAAAATAGACTGCATTGTTAGTAACGCAATCAAGTACTATTTACAAAAAGCAAAGTTTAACTTTGCTGTAGGTGAAATAATATATATTTAGCAATCAGCTTCAAAAATTTAAAAAAAAGCTATTAATTTTTTTTGTTTTCCGACTATCGTCATAATTAAGCTCTAAACATTAGTTTATGCTTAGCTATAGATTTATGGCTCTTAAATAATTCACATACTACATGCTTACAGACACCCTAAAATCTACGATGTTTATTCTTGCTTGTAATATTGCCTAATTTATACCTAAGATTATTTGAGAGTCTGACTCAAGGTTTTGTTTTTATAAGATAGCTACCTTAGGCTTATGTAAGGACACTGTACCACCTTGCTTAGCTCTTAGGCTGCTTATTAATTTTTTTAGCTGCTTATACCCAAGTAGCAATATTATGGTTTTTAGGAGTTAGGAATGAGCTTTTTAAATAAGTTATTTGGCAGCAAAAAAGCTGAGGTTATTACTTTAAACTCTCCATTAAATGGCGAGATACTTGATACTAAAGCAATTCCAGATCCTACTTTTGCTGATTGTGTTTTAGGCCCTACCATTTGTTTTAAACCAGGAGAGGACGGCACTATTTATGCCCCTTGCGATGGCACTGTAACTCAAATTTTTAAGACTGCCCATGCCATTACCATTACCTCTACTGATAAGGTTGAGCTGTTAATCCACGTAGGCATTAATACTGTTGATCTTAAGGGCGAAGGCTTTGAGGCCTTTGTTAAGGACGATGATGTAGTTAAGTGCGGCCAGCCTTTAATCAAATTTGATCAAACAGTAATTGCCAAAGCAGGTTTAAGTAATTTAGTTCCTGTAGTAATTTGCAATGCTATGGACTTTAATTCAATTGAGTTTGCAGGCACACGAAGTGTAACTACTGCTGACAAGTTCTGCTTTATTACCCCATCGGAGAAATAATTCGGAGTAACAATATGTACCAAGGTAAAGGACGTTGCGCCTGTGCTGGTATTACCTATGGCAAGATCTTGCACATCAAGACTCCTGACATTACTCCAGCTGCACTTACCTGCCAATCAGTAGACCAAGAGCTATCTCATCTTGATATAGCTATCAATAAAGCTCAAATTGAGCTTGATGGCTTAATTGAAAAAGCCCGTGTTGAGATTGGCCAAGAACAGGCCGAGATTTTTGAAATCCACCGTATGATGCTTGATGATCCTGATATTGTGGACAATATTAGGGATATGATTAAGCAAGGTGGTATTAGTGCTGCTGACGCATCCATTGCTGTGGGCAAAGAGCAAGCTGCTATTTTCGAAGCTCTTGATGATGACTACATGAAAGAGCGCTCAGCCGATATCAAGGATGTTACAGGTCGTTTAGCTCGTATTTTACGTGGTGGTGAGACTGTTACCTTAAGCGAAAGCTGCGTTATTGTAGCTGACGATTTGCAGCCATCACAAACAGTAGCCATGGATCGCTCTAAGATTTTAGGCTTTGTGTTGCGCAAAGGCACACAAAACTCTCATGCCTCTATCTTAGCCCGTACTATGAATATTCCTCTTATCATTAACGCTAATTTACCTGCCGATTTAACAGGCCAGGGACGAGCTGCTACTGAAAGCGAGGAAGTCTTAGATCTTAGTGGTCATACTATTGCTCTTAACTCTGTTAAAGGCGTGTTCTACATTGATCCAGATGAGGAAATTGTAGACAAGCTCAAAATTGATAAGGATATTTTTGAGCAGCAAAGATTACGTCAGTTAGCTTTACGTGGCTTACCAGGCATTAGCAAAACTGGCCATCGTGTTCATACTTTTGCCAATATTGGTCAACCAGATGACGTTGAACAAGTATTAGAAAATGATGGCGAGGGTATTGGCTTATTCCGCTCTGAGTTCTTATATTTAGGTCGCAATGATCCACCTAATGAAGAAGAGCAATATCGTGCTTATGCCAAAGTTGGCTCCACCATGAACGGTCGCTTAGTCATTATTCGTACCTTAGATATTGGTGCCGACAAGAAAGTTGATTACTTCAACTTGCCAGTTGAGGAAAATCCTGCCCTAGGCATGAGAGCTTTACGTATTTGTTTAACCAAGGTAGATATCTTTAAGACTCAATTAAGAGCTATTTATCGTGCCGCAGCTCGTGGCAATATTGCCATGATGTTCCCTATGGTTACTCGCCTTAAGGAAGTTGAGCAAGCTAAAGCTATCTGTGCTCAAGTAGAGCAAGAACTCAAGGATGAAGGCAAAGAGTATGCTGTACCAAAAATTGGCATCATGATTGAGACTCCAGCAGCTGCTATCTTGTCTGATCAATTAGCCAAGCATGTTGATTTCTTTTCTGTAGGCACTAATGATTTAAATCAATACACCACAGCTTGTGATCGTCAGAACCAGGACTTGGGTGATTTTTATGATCCTCACCATGAGGCCGTATTAGAACTCCTACGTTTAATTGCTAAAAATGCCCACGCTAACGGCATTCCTGCAGGTATTTGTGGTGAGTTAGCCGCCGATCCAGAACTTACCGATCTCTTTATTGAGATGGGCTATGATGAGTTATCTGTATCCCCTGGTGCTGTGTTAGCTTTACGTGAGCGTGTTCGTAATTCAGAGACTAAATGCCTTAATGAATTAACTAACTCACGAACCAGTTTAGAGCCTCAGAAAAAATTCTAAGCCAAAAGCTAGCTGCTTAGCTAAGCATTAACTAAATTTTATCTATTTTTATTTTTAATAGGAGGAGCAGTGCTCTTGGCGCTGCTTTTGATACTTTATGAAGACTATTACTTATCAAATCACTGATCCACGTGGTATTCACGCTCGTCCAGCTGGCCAATTAGTTAAATTAGTTTCTGGTTTTAAGAGCTCTTGCCAGATGGGTAAAGAGGGTGCCTTAATTGATGGTAAGCGTCTCTTAGCTGTAATGAAACTTGCTATACAGCAAGGTGAAGAGCTAGTTTTACAATTTGAAGGTGAAGACGAAGAGCAAGCTTGCGCTGCTGCTGAGCAATTCTTAAAAGAGAATCTCTAAAGTTAGTTAAACTTTCGCTAACTTAAAAAAAGGCGCTTTATGCGCCTTTTTTATCCCCCTAAGTAAAGCCCCACCCCTCATTACTAAAGACCACAAGCCATTAGCCATTAGCCATTAGCCATTAGCAGTATTGATGTTCATGAGGCTCAAGCAATAAGTCTGTGCTCCATAGCCTCCTACCACTCCATGCTTTACCCAAGTCTTATAGTGCCTATAGCTTAACTTAACTTAGCTTAGCTCGGCTAAGCTTGGCTTGGCTTGACGTTGCTGGGCTGCCCTACTCGCTCTTAGTTCACCAACCTTTTTTAACTAAAGGAGCGTAATGCCTAAAAGCTTTAGGTCTTATCACTTTTTATCGTTTGTGCTTATGATCATGATCATAAGGCCATGAGTACATATTTTTCCTCACAAATATGATATTTAAGCAAAGTATGTATGAAACTTTATTTCATTGCTTACAAATTACTTATTACAACTCAAAAGTGCTTTGGAACGCTTTCATGCGCCATTTTCTCAACACTAAAATGGTAGCAAAATCCTATAAATTAGGTATTTTTCGTGATCAAAAAGCAACTAATTTACATGACGACCAAACTTGCAAAAAATTCTTTATTTTGTGATGTATGTTGCCATATCATGAAAATTTATTACATAAATGTGCTTAAGTGCACAATTTGCAAGTATTCATTTTGCCCAAAGCTATAAGCTATTGGATAATTTAAGTACAAATTTAAGACTTGCCCTTGTTGTGTCTTATTTTTGTAGATGGAAAGCTCATTAGCGCTACTAAGTAAAACTTACTAGCTCACATGCTCAGCGATATTTAGACTTACTCTTTTAACCTAACATGTTCTGAGGTCAAAAGAGTACGCCTGATAAAGCCCTGCACTACTCTCCTAAAATTATTAATGGATGCTTTTTTAGGAAATTAGTAGTTGTTAGTAAATCGTCACCAGTAAATGCTAAAAACTTTCTTTGGGATGTTACTTTTGGTTGGATGATCGCTTCTATGATGAAATATCTTCAGCGACTTGGTAAGTCCTTAATGCTACCAGTCGCATGCTTGCCAGTAGCAGGCATTCTCATGGGTTTAGGCTATCTGCTTGCTCCTACTACTATGCAAGGTGGTAACGCAGAAGCTTCTGTGGCTTTAATTCTTGGTACCTTCTTCGTGAAGGCTGGTGCTGCCATTATCGACAACATGTCCGTATTATTCGCTATCGGTGTTGCTGTTGGTATGGCTAAGGAGCAAGATGGTACTCCAGCACTTGCAGGTATCGTAGCATGGTTTGTTATTCAAACCCTTTTAAGCCCTGGCTTTATCGGCGTTTTAACTGGTGGTGAAGTTGACCCAGCATTTAACAAGGTTAACAACCAGTTCATCGGTATTATGTCTGGTATTGTTGGTGCTACCTGCTATAACCGCTTTAGTGGTACTAAGCTTCCTGACTTCTTAGCTTTCTTCTCTGGTAAGCGTTCCGTAGCTATTGTTACTGCTTTAATTTCCATCGTACTTGCAGCCATCTTATTCTTCGTATGGCCACTCATTTACAACGCATTAGTACTCTTAGGTGAGTCCGTAATTTCCTTAGGCGCTGTAGGTGCAGGTATTTACGCTTTCTTAAACCGTTTATTAATCCCAATTGGTATGCACCACGCATTGAACGCAGTATTCTGGTTCGACGTTGCTGGTATTTCTGACCTTACTAAGTTCTGGGCAGGTACTGGTACTTACGGTGTTACTGGTATGTACATGACTGGCTTCTTCCCAGTTATGATGTTCGGTTTACCAGCTGCTGCTTTTGCTATGTACCAATGTGCAAAGCCAGAGCGTAAGAAGGCTGTTGTCGGTTTATTAGCATCCGCCGCATTCTGCTCCTTCTTCACTGGTGTTACTGAGCCTTTAGAGTTCGCCTTCATGTTCTTGGCCCCAGGTCTTTACGTCCTCTACGCTGTTATGACTGGTATTACTGCCGCCATCACAGTTATGTTGCCAATCCGTGCAGGCTTCTCATTCTCTGCTGGTTTCTTAGACTTATTCTTCTCCTCTCAAACTCCATTGGCACAAAATCCATGGATGATCATTGTAGTAGGCTTAGCTACCGCTGTTGTTTACTACTTAGTATTCCGTATCGCCATTGTTAAGTTTGACTTCAAGACCCCAGGTCGTGAAGACGAAGATGTCCCAGTTACTACTGATCTCAAGGGCGATGCAGCTTTCGTAGCCTATGCTGAGAAGGTATTAGAGGGCTTAGGTGGTAAGGAAAACATCACCTCTGTAGATAACTGCATTACTCGTATTCGTTGCGAGGTTGTCGATAGCTCCAAGGTTAATGACAGCATCTTAAAGGCTGCTGGTGCTAAGGGCGTATTACACCCATCTAACACCGCCGTTCAAGTTATCGTAGGCACTCAAGTTCAATTCGTAGTAGATGAGTTAAAGAAATTACTCAAATAATTTACTAAACTGCCAACTGACCTATATAGGTCAAAACGAGGCCCTTTAAAAAAAGGGCCTCCTCTCAATATAAAACGGTACTTTTTCAAGTACCGTTTTTTATTTACCTATGACTAAGAGCTAGCTTTTACTAAGCTTTTAGCTTTTTGAGCGTGAAAATATTATTAAGACGCTCTAGAGCTGCTTTTAAGGTTTCGTCTTTTTTAGCAAAATGGAATCTGATGTAATTATTAACATTTTCCTTAAAGAAAGAAGAACCAGGAACGGCACCTACGCCAACTTTAGCAGCTAAATCCTCACAAAACTCAAGATCGCTGCTATAGCCAAAATCACTAATATCTACTAAGACATAATAAGCACCCTGAGGGCTAAAGTAATTAAGGCCAATTTTGCTAAGACCTGAGCAAAATAAATCACGCTTATGCTGATATTTTGCTTGTAGATCTTGGTAATAGCTATCAGGCAAAGTAAGTCCAGCTACTAAAGCCTCTTGTAGCGGGGCTGCAGCACCTACAGTAAGAAAATCATGAACCTTACGTACAGCCTCAATAATATGTGCAGGCCCCTGTACATAGCCCAAACGCCATCCAGTAATAGAATATGTTTTAGAAAAAGAGTTGCATACCAAAGTACGCTCTTTCATACCTGGGAAAGTAGCTAAATACCAATGCTTATATGGCTGATAGACAATGTGTTCATAGACTTCATCAGTAATTACAAAAGCGTCATATTTTTTGACTATATGACAAATAGTCTCTAATTCCTCTTTAGAAAAGACCTTGCCACAAGGATTAGATGGGTTGCATAAGATTAAGGCTTTAGCACCTTGAGCAAAAGCTTGCTCTAACTCCTGAGCATCAAAGGTAAAAGTAGGAGGCTTAAGTGGTACATAAATAGGCTGAGCATCGCACAAAATAGAGTCTGCTCCGTAGTTTTCGTAAAATGGAGAAAACACCACTACTTTATCGCCAGCATTAACAGTTGCTAAGACACTAGCCATCATGGCCTCAGTTGAACCACAGGTAATGACCAACTCACTATTAGGGTCTACTTTTTGTCCAGAAAAATGCTCAATCTTGGCTGCTAAGGCCTCTCTGACATTTTGAGCTCCCCAAGTAATGGCATATTGGTGAGGGCCAGTTAAAGCTACCTTACTTAGGGTTTGGGTTAATTCTTGTGGCGGATCAAAATCAGGAAAGCCTTGAGATAAATTAATGGCATCGTATTTCAGACACACACGAGTCATACGACGAATAATAGAGTCAGTAAAAGACGCTGTTCTTAGTGAAGTTTGCATAGTAAAAAATCTTTCTTTCATTCAGGCCCTAAAGGCTCAGCCCTGGCATAAGGCCAGGGCTAAGCCTAGGATCAAGACCCTGGCCATGGATCTGGTCATGGCCAGCCCCCAGTGCTTAGCACTGGGGTTTGGGCCATGGCCTGGGTCAAGGCCTTGGTGGCGACAAATAAATAGCAAGAGAAGCTTACCAGACTGATAGCCATAAGCATTATGGCTCTTGCTATCGCTCCTTACTTGTTAAGTGTTAACTGTTAGTTAGCATAACCACTTTGTGGGTTAAAAAGATTATTAGGATCGATGGCGGCTTTAACTGATCTCATCAGAGCAAGCTCGTCTTGGTTAACCTCAGCCTCCCCTAACTTTTGCTCACTATAGTCAATTTGAGCAATAGAACTTAGCGTCTCTTTCCCAAAATTATTAAGAGGACTTATTACCTGACCGTGCTCTTTTATCTTTTTGATACAGGCGCTATAGCCAAGAAAATCTAATATTTTGCCAGTGTCTTGCTCAGCTTTTCGTATGGAAATAATAAGGTTGCCCAAAGGCTTGCCGCCTATATATTCAATACGCCCGCCCAAAATACTAATATCAGCATTAAAGCGCCTAATAGCCTCAGCAATGACACTATCGTAAGCCTGCTCTTCTTTATAGGTGATCTCGTAAAGATTATCTTCCTTATCAATAAGCTCAGGAGGTAACAATAAGGCATCATGGCGGGCAATCATTGCCTTGCCATACTCACTGCTAGGATGAGCAAATAAATCATAGGTGCTGCCATGCTCTACTACCTTGCCATTAGCCATAAGAGCTACTTTATTAAATAATCTTTTGGCAACTTCCATTTGGTGAGTAATAAACAATACTGTCAGATTGCGCTCTTCTTTGAGCTTTTTGAGCAAGGAGATAATCTCATTAGTAGTATCAGGATCTAAAGCTGAGGTGGCCTCATCGCATAAAAGAATATCAGGATCATTAGCCAGGGCTCTAGCTATAGCTACACGTTGTTTTTGACCACCTGACAACGAGTGAGGATAAAGCTCTTCCTTACCGCTCAAGCCAACTAAAGACAATAATTTAGGCACCTTGTTAGCTATTTGGTCTTTGCTAGTGCCACTAGCTTTAAGATTAAATGCAATATTGTCAAATACTGTGGCATTTTTAATAAGGTTAAAGTGCTGAAAAATCATACCAATACGTAATCTCAAGGCACTTAATTGCGCACTACTAATATTGGCACTTACCTGAGTATCAGCCACAATCACTCGACCTGAGCTAGGTTTTTGCAACATATTGACAGTACGAACCAAGGTTGACTTACCAGCACCTGACTGTCCTAACACCCCATAAAAATCACCTTTTTCTATATGAAGTGATACCCCATCTACAGCTGTGAAATTATTAAATCTGACACTTACATCCTCAAAGCGAATCATATTATTCTCCTTAAGCTAATCAGGAGCTAAACTACTTTAAACTTTATAGCTTGATCATCGTCAACTTATTGTTGTATCGTGCTTTTTTAGTGTGCTTTGCGATAGTAATTTGCCTGATAAAAGTGCGGTTTTGCTCATCTTTAGATCAATTTCATCAGCTTTTTCCATAATAATGCATCAAAACCAACCACTATCAATCTCATCCCCCTGCTTACCATGCAAAAGTCTATACCCATGCCTATGGCCATGCCCATGCCCTTGCTCATGCCTTAGTGCTGATAAAAGCTGAGCACTTGTAGCAAGTACATACCATCACCACCAGCTAATACAATAGCAATCACCAACTGACTAAGCCCACCGCCCCTCAACTTTTAAAGCGCACCACTGTTCTACAGCTCATAACTGTAAGCACCGCTCCGTCAATACTTAAAACTACCGCTACAGCTACAGCTACAAGCTTGTTAAAGGGAACAAAAGACAGTTTCAGCAGATAGAACATCCCTATATAAGAGCGCATCAAGCTCTGAGGTCTGGGCTCAGGGCTATTGAATCTTGACTATAACTTTTGGGCTTTTGGGTTCTTAGCTTTGGGATTCTTGGTTGTGGTCTTTACTCAAGCGGTGATATGGCACTAGCAAGGGCGCAGTTTATGCTCTGCTTAAAAGCTGTTCAAAACATGCCTAAGCTCTCAATAAAATTTAGCTAAGCTTATTAATATGAAAATAGATGAACTTTATTGAAAAATAATTGTTCCAAATAAAAAGATATATTTGGGAAATTTCACGTGATTTGGAATTTTATTTCAAAAAATGTGAGCTCTATTGATAATTTTTGGAGATTTTTTTCTAAGACCTCCTAAAAGGTTTATAATATGTGTCACACAAGCGCACTATGGTAGTTAACCTTTTTAGCGCTAAGGGAGTTAAAGCATGCTTACATTGTCTTTTAATGGTCCAAGTAATACCTTTGCCCTAGAACATCACTTATGGAACTGTGTTGTTAGACCTAAAACCATAGCAACTCTAGGGGTTAAAGAAGATGGTTTACATGTTCATTTTGAGGTAGAAGAAAGTAAACCACTTACTACAGCCCTAATACAACAAGAGCCAATGCTCATGGTTTGCCAAGATAGTGCTGTAGAGTTATTTTTGGCCTTTCCTGATGATGAGCATGATCAAAACTTTGCTCCTATGTTAGAGCAATGCTTGTACTTAAATATTGAAATTAACTCAAAAGGTATTTGTTATGCCAAACACGGCCATAGCCGCAAAAATCGCATAGCTTTTACTAAAGAGCAAATTGAGTCCTTGCAGATAAAAGCTTATGGCAATGACAATACTTGGTGCATTGATTTGGTGGTGCCACGTAATTTAATTAAAGAGCTGTCCCATTACGATGCCTTTAGCCCTGAGCATACTTTTGCTTTAAACCTATATAAGATTTCTGAAAGTAAGGATATTGAACACTATATTGCTTTTAATAAAGTTGATGTCCCTACCCCAAATTTCCATTTACCTCAATATTTTGCATTGTGCCAAATAGCCTAAAGCTACATTTTGCACAGCAGTGTTAACCATACAGAATTTTTGCTTAACCATATCAGGAAACTAATATCTCCATATTCTTTTAAACCTTATTAGCACCTGAATTAATATTTGAGCAGTTTTTACGGAGCGTCATATGATCCTTACTAATGCCAACATGTATACCCGTGATTTTCGTTTTGCTCCTGATAGCATGATTAAAATCGAGGGCGATCGCATTCAGCGTATTTTAGAGGGCGGCCAGCCTTTACCAGAGTGCTGCAAGAATGGTCTTCCAGAGGAAGGCACCTATGATCTTAAGGGCTTAATGGTTATTCCTGGCTTAGTTGATGTTCACTTCCACGGCTCTATGGGTCATGATTTAATGGAAGGCACAGAAGAAGCTCTTGACGCTATTGCTAAGTATCAAGCCTCTGTAGGTGTAACTGCTATTTGCCCTGCTACTATGACCATGGGTGAGGCTGACATTATTAAGGCCTGTGAAAACGTTCGTGACTACCCACTTAAGGATGATGCTGCTGACGTAGTTGGCATTAACATGGAAGGCCCATTCGTTTCTCCAAATAAGGTTGGCGCTCAAAACCCAGAGTACGTTCACGCTCCAGATGTTGATTTCTTCCGTCGCTGCAATAAGGCTTCTGGCAATAAGATTAAGTTATTAGCTATCTCTCCAGAAGTTGAAGGTGCTATGGACACTATTAAAGAGCTCAAAGACGAAGTATTGTGCTCTATTGCTCATACCACTGCTACCTATGATATCGCTAAAGAGGCCATTGCTAATGGTGCTTGCCACTTAACTCACCTTTACAATGCTATGCCAGGTTTAGCTCACCGTGAGCCAGGTCCAATCGCCGCTGCTTCTGATGCTAAGTGGTGTGAGGCTGAAATTATCTGTGATGGTATTCATATCCATCCTGCTGCTGTTCGTTGTGCCTTTAGACTCTTAGGCGACGAGCGCATGATTTTAATTTCTGACTCTATGATGGCTGTAGGTTTAAAAGATGGCACCTATGAGCTTGGTGGCCAGGCTGTATACGTAAAAGATCGTCGTGCTACCTTAGCCTCTGGCACCATTGCAGGCTCTGCTACCAACCTCTTTGACTGCATGAAGATTGCTCACAAGTTAGTAGGCTTACCTCTTGAAACTGCTGTTCGTTGCGCTTCTTACAACCCAGCTCGCTCTATTAAGGTATTAGACAACTATGGTTCTATTGAGCCAGGTAAGGTTGCTTCCTTATTAGTAGTAGATCGTGACCTCAACTTAAAGGGTGTTCTCTTACGTGGTAAGTGGCTTCACAAAGATTTCTAATCCTCAATAATCACAAGAAAACTTAGAACAAAAACTAAAGGCCTTATCCTCACCGATAGGGCCTTTTTTATAGATCAAAGTTAAACACCCTATTGAGTCAAGACTGTTACGAAAATAGGCTAACCTTGCTACGCAAGCAAGCTCATGGGCTTGCCCAATGGAGTTGGTCAGAGTAGCTGCTGCCAAAAGAATGGCAGTTATTGCGACGAATAAGAGATTTGGTGTTAGCTTTTCTTGCTAAAGATAGTTCCTACTAATTCTGATAAGGTACCTACTAAGGCGAAGAGTAGGCCTGGGAACATATAGAATATGGTGAGCCATATATTCCAATCTTGGACAAAAGCCAGATAATAAAATAATAATGCGCACACTGCTATTGCGCCAAAAGGCAAAGCTAAAACAAAAAAGGCAGCCATGCCTGCTAGGATATTGGTATACCAAGCGTCAGTATCAAAAAACCAACACGCCATGTCTACAATAAAAACGATAGCAGAAATAGAGCAGACAATATAAGCAATAGCAAATAAGGGAGTCAGAGCTTTCATAATCAAACCTCCATTGAGAGTACACTAGCTTCAAAATATCATTAATCCATTCTTGGTTTTGTGCCTTAGTTTCCACTACCTAAAAAAGTAATTTTGGGCCTAATTTGTAATACAAGCACCCCTTAGAAAAAACTTATTTAGCACTGCTACTTTGAACAGTTTGTATACCAGTTTTTTTAGTGCTTTTTCATGATGGACTTGCATTATTTTGCATAACACGTATTGCCATTTTATGGGGAATTGTCTGTTTTTTGTTGATACTTGCTGCAAGAAATCCTATAATCTGTCGCAATTCGTGTCAATAAAATCTATCAATAAGCTGTGGTAGCTGAACTTGATAAATGATCTGAGTCTTTTATTGGTTCTTAGGCTAATCAATGCGCTTTTTATACTGTAGATATAGGCTTATTAGATAGATTGAATGGACACGCCTTTAACAACTCCTTATGATAATTGCGAGTTCCTTAGCAAAAAAGCTTGCCATACCGTAGGCATGTTTGCTGTTCTATCTCCTCTATTAAAAGGCATAAACACCACTCTTTTCATTAAGAGCTGGTGCGTTTTTCTTTTTATTTTGGTCAATAAAACATATTAATTGCTAGAAACTGCATACTGCTTTTTTCTTTGTCACCATGCAAAAGCCAAACTCTGATCGTTTGATCCCAGCACTATTTTTGTGCTTTAAAGAAGGCTACTCGTTTGCCACCTTGCGTTCTGATTTGATCGCAGGTCTTACTGTAGCTATTGTGGCCCTTCCTTTAGCCATGGCTATGGCTGTAGCCTCTGGAGCTTCTCCTGATAAAGGCTTAGTAACAGCTGTAGTAGCAGGCTTCTTCATTTCCTTTTTAGGCGGCTCTAAGGTTCAAATTGGTGGCCCTACAGGTGCCTTTGTGGTGGTGATCTTTGATGTTATTGCCCGCTTTGGCCTGGATGGTTTAATTGTTTCCTCTGTAATGGCTGGCATTATCTTAATTATTGCAGGCTATGCTCGTTTAGGTAAACTCATTAAATACATCCCTTATCCTGTAATTACTGGCTTTACCACTGGTATTGCTGTAATTATTGCCTCCTCTCAGGTAAAAGACTTTTTAGGTCTTACCTACTCTAATGTACCTGCTGAGTTTATTGAAAAGTGGATGTCCTATTTTGAGCATCTTAATGAGACTTCACTTTTTGCTGTAGGCTTAGGTGTATTAGCTTTAGCTATCATCATTATTTGTAAGAAGATCAGTGCTAAGATCCCTGCCTACTTAGTATCAATCTTAATTGTATCTTTAATCTCATTTATCTTTGCTCTTCCAGTAGATACTATTGGCTCTCGCTTCCCTGATATGCCAACAGGTCTACCAGCACCTACTTTACCTCACTTAACTTTAGAGGAAATTCGTGCCTTAATTCCTTCTGCCTTTACTATTGCTTTCTTAGCTGGTATTGAGGCCTTATTATCAGCAGTAGTAGCTGATTCTATGATTGGCACTAAGCACTCTTTAAACCAAGAGTTAGTAGGTCAAGGTGTAGCTAATATCGCCTCTGGTTTCTTTGGCGGTTTACCAGCAACTGGTGCTATTGCACGTACTGCTACCAATATTAAGTCAGGCGGTAAGACTCCAATGTCTGGTGTTTTCCACGCACTATTCTTATTAGTGTTCTTATACACCATTATGGATATTCTTGCCTATATCCCAATGGCTGGCTTAGCTGCAGTGCTCTTTATGGTTGCTTGGGGTATGTCTGATATTAAGCACTTTATGCAGATTTCACGTATTAGCCCATCAGACCGTACTATCTTATTCTTAACCTTTGCGCTAACTGTATTAGTTGATTTAACTGTTGCTATTGGTGTAGGTGTAACCTTTGCTTCCCTACTCTTTATGCGCCACATGTCCAAGTCTATTGAGATTCACCCACAAATGCGTTTAACTCAATACGATGATTCAGATGGCGATAATGATGATCCTCAAAGCTCTGCTCGTGCAGCAAAGAATGAGGTGGTTGTTCCAGAGGGTGTAGCAGCCTTCCAAATCAATGGCCCATTATTCTTTGGTGTAGCCAATGAGTTATGCGATCGCATGCAAAACTTAGTAACAGTGCCTCGTATCTTAATCTTAAGAATGAGATTCATGCCTTACTTAGATGCCTCAGGCGAGGCCTCTATTGAGGAAATTGTTAAGATTTGTAAGCAACACCATAGCTTTATTATCTTTGCAGGTATGCGTAAGCAGCCATTAGAAATGCTCGATAAAGCAGGTATTTGTAAAGACTCTGAGGCTGCCTTTACCACTAACTTTGATGAGGCCTTAAAGCTTGCCTCTAAGCTCATGGCTGATCCTGAGTTTGTATCCAAACACCAAGATACAGTCTAACTAAAGCCCTAGAAGCCCAAGGCTTTTAACTAAATTTCAGCCCGCTTGGCACTCTTGCTAAGCGGGCTTTTCATTCCCCAAACCACCACGCCCGCTCTACCAACCTCTCCATTAGCCCAACAAACCAACAAACCCTATCCCCCTACCTCAAATTTAATAGTCCATACTGTTAGTACTACTGAGCAACACCAATGGGCAAGCCCCTATGGTTCATGTGTATCGAGGTTGACCTATTTTCGTCACTAAATAAGAGGTTGTCTTTTACCAAACTACACATCTTGCCTAAAAGTTCTGCACTTAATCCCAATCCCATAACCAGAGCAAACCAACTTACTCCCCAGTTGCTCTCATACAACCTTGCAGCCTTGCAGTCTTGCATGCATGCTTGCATACATGCATGCTTGCAGGCCTACCAGCTCGCTTTGGCCTGAATGGTTTACAAGTAGGCGTAATAGCATGCACACTCTACAGTCTTCCTTACTAAAGAGCCATCTATCTACCTGCCAGCCAGACTGCCTACCAGCCAGACTGCCTGCCTACTTGTCTACCTACGCAAATAGCTAACTGATATCTGGCCATATTGATTATCTCTACCTTCCAGACAAGCTTTGCTAATTAACTGCCCCCAATCATCAGAGTAATAGCATGGCTTAAACATGGGAAGGAAAGGCTTGGGTTTGGTAGGATGGGAGGCTCTGGGGTGCTTGTTTTGCTAGTGAGAAATTTTTTTTGGCAAATTTTGTTTTTGTATATTGTTGACAAGGTTTAGCTTTGTTAACATTAAATATATCTATTTTGGTTAGCCCTTGATCTTTATTATCCCTAATTTAAGCCTTATATAATGCCCTAAAGGAACTATTGATCCTTTTATTGAGCAGCCTTTATTGTACCTATTAAAAATAAATAGCTTACTAAGAACTTGCTAAGCATGGACATGCTAAGCTAAAGACAAGTATTAACCAAATTGCAAATTAACATGAGCATTTTACTAATCATTTGTAGACTTTTTTTGGAGCCATAAGAAAAGCACAATTTTTGGAGGGGAGCTATGGTAACTAGAACTTACATCATGCGCAAGAAAGATATGCTCTTTCAAAATATTAATGCGCTCAAAACAGTAGAACACGTAATTGCTGAAATTGATCAAGGTCTAGGCAATAAATCAAGAACTATTAATACCTCCTCTATGCCTGAAGTTTTAGCAACTGCTCTAGGTATTGGCTCTGGTAGTGCTTTGAGCTTTGCTGCTTTATATTTAAGTGGCAGTGTTATCGGTGTATCGGCAGCTGGTGTAGCCAGTGCCCTTAGTACCGCTGGTGCTTTAGTTGGTGGTGGTGCTACTACTGGTATTTTCGTGTTAGCCGCCCCTATTGCTATTTTAGGCTTCTTAGGCATTAAAGTAGCTCAAAAGCGTCGTGCTCAAAGACTAATGAATGCTAAGATTTTCTGTTACAAGCGCTCCTTAGCTCACTTAGCCTCACTCAAAAATGCTATTCAAATTGAAAGCAAAACCTCTGATCCAGAGCGTATTGAATACTTAAGAGCACTATCCATTACTCTTCAGGCAGCGATTAAAGATCTTAAACATGATTTAGGCATTGTTTAGGCTAAGAAATTTAACTTAGTTAATACGTTGATCCCCAATACTAAAAGGCTGATGGCAATAGTGTCTATCAGCCTTTTATTATTTTTACTAGCATCACCTCTTACCTGCCTGCGCTTTGCCTCAATTGCTCCTCCCTATTAATTGCGTTTAAGGCCCAATTGTGCTTAGGCCTCAATGATTTTGGCATTTTGTTTGCGCCACTGTTGCGGGCTGATATGCTCTTTTTCTTTAAAGATGTAGCAAAAGTGCGATACCGTGCAAAAGCCTAAGCTCTCAGCTATGTCCTTAATTTTAGTATTACTTTCGATTAACAACTCTTTGGCCATCTTGATACGCTCGTCAGTAATGTAGTTCATAATAGTTTTTAAGTGAAACTTCTTAAAAGAACGAGCTAAATGTTCTGCTGAGCAATCTACTTGTAGCGCAATGTCTTCTAGGCTTAACTTTTCACATAAGCGTTGCTGAATATAATAGCGGGCCTTTTGCACAAAGACAGGCTCCTCTTTGCCTAATTGACCTTGCTCTTTTAGTTTGTTCTTATGGGCACGTACTTGTTCAGTAAAGGCTAGCGCAACGATATAGCGCATATGTTTTGCTATCAAGGGATCACTTATAGCCTCTACTATTAAATACAATTTATCAGACAGTCTATATGCCTCCTCAGGAGTAATTCCTGCATCAATAGCAGCACGTGAGGCTAAGACATTTTGTAAGTGAGCATGATTTTGCCATGAGCGTAAAGGAGTAAAACCTAGAATACCTGCCTTTCCTTTAGGAGGTAGATTATAGGCCCACTTAAGCTTATCCCTACTACCCTCACGCACGGCCTCTGAGGTTAATACTTCATTACGAAATTGATTATGATTTTGCACTACACTAACAGTACTTATGCCTAGACTTTTAATAAATTGCTCTTCACTAAAATTAAAGTCTTCATTACGTATCGAACCATCATAAGGGTTAAAAGACATACCAATAGCCTTATTAATAGCGCTCATATCAAAGCTTATAGGCTTGAGCAAATCATCTAAGCTCTTAATCTTAATATTGGCGCTACTATTATTATTGCTATCATCATCGCTATAGCTACCACTTAAGTTGCGCTCCTTGAGCTTACCTAACTCAAGTTCTCCTTGCACTTGAACTTGCTCTTGCCCTTGCCCTTGCTCTCGGCCTTGGCCTTGGCATAAGTGGTCAGCGCCAACTACTGCCTCATGCTTAGCCTCTGCTAAGGCACTATTATCAGCACTAGGGATTGAGCTTGAGCTAGCACTAGCAATAATACTTTCATGCAAGCCATTATTATGATCCTGCACATGCTCAGATAGATTATTAGTAGCAATATGTACTTGAGAGCGGCACAGATCTCTCATTAGGTTGAGCCACATATTACATGCTTGCAGTGCTGTGCGATTTTCAATATACCTGACTTGCTCTAAATTGATTTTTAAAGGCGTAATCGGTCCAATAAAAACATAGCTACCATTGAAAAGACGTATAGCGCCAATATCACTTGGCTGGGTTAGCATAATAGGATCGCCAATAGCTCGTTGCCAAGATGCTAATAAAGCTTGAGCCTGAGAGCGTATCTCATTGCGCTTATCTGAGTTTTTACCAGATCCATCTTTGGTTGTTTGATAGCCAAAACTAGATTTTCGAGGCCATAGTTCATAGAGCAATTCCTTATTAGCCCCAAAGACTAAAATAGGCGATTCAATTACACTAAATAGGCCCAAAAGATTTTGCTTATTTTTCATAATTACTCAATCAATACTTATTGCATGAAACGGCTGCAACAATTGTATTAAAGCCAATATATCAATCATAGACAATAATATTTTAGAACTAAGCTATTAGCTACCTTGCTCTAACAGCATATACTGAATTTCCTATAAATATCAGCTTTTACCAATAAAGATATAGTCTATCCCTTAGCTATAAGTTCTAGTTTTAGACTGTCTATCAGAAAAAATGTCGTCAAATTGATAATAAAGTCAGATAAGCGTCTTGCAAACTATTAGCACTAAATTATTCATAAGTAGATCACAAAATTTCATCAAAGCAAAATCTATTATTAGACCCATCCAACGAGCTTGGCTTTTTAAGTCTAAGCATTTTGTAGTGGTAGTTGTCCTTTAATTTATTAAATTGCAAAACCTTAATTATTTTTAGGATTTATCATCCAGCTTTGTAGTTTGTTTTGTAGTTGTTAAGGTTTAGCAAGTTTTGTGAGGAAAACTTTTTAGGACAACTTAACTGTTTTGAGGAGTCTTGTGATGAGTGAGATTAGCGCTTCAAACGAAATAAACGTTAGTGCCAGTTCACGTCGCTCTGGTGAGGTTGATACCTCACGCATGAGCTTCATGGAAAAATGTGGTTTTGGTGCGGGCGATGCAGCATGTAATTTGCTCTTTAACCCAATTACCATGTTCCTTTCTTTCTTCTATACCGATATTTTTGGTCTAACCCCAGCTGTTGTAGCCACTATGTTCTTAGTAGTGCGTCTATTTGATGCCTTCTTTGATCCTTTCTATGGCGCATGGCTTGATAACACCAGATCTAAGGTTGGTCGCTATCGCAAATGGATGGCTGTATTTACCATTCCTTTTGCTATCTCTTGCCTCATCATGTTCTACACCCCTGATGTTGGCTATACCGCTAAAGTAATTTACGCCTTTGTAACCTACACTTTATTATCAATTCTTTATAGCTGCGTTAATATTCCATATTGCTCTTTAGGCAATGTAGTAACCAGCAACCCTATTGATCGTGTATCTTGCCAAAGCTTCCGCTTCATTGGCGCTGGTTTAGCCTCATTGTTCTGTACTCTTACCTTATTACCTTTAGTAGGTTTCTTTGGTGGTGAGGATAGAGCAAGTGGCTTCTTCTGGACCTTATCCTTATTCGGTACCTTATCAATCTTCTTATTCCTCTTCTGTTTCTTCTATACTCGTGAGCGTATTGTGCCTCCACAGAACGCCCCTAAAGAAGATTTAATTGGTTCTTTTAAGAAGATCATTCACAATGACCAATGGTTATCATGCATCACCATAATGTTCTTAGACTGCTTGCCAAGCTTTATTCGTGGTGCTGTTTCTATTTACTTTGCCATTTACATTTTAGGTTTTGATGAAGTATCTGCTTCTTTATTCTTAACAGTAGGCATTGTATCTGGCATTGTTGGCGCATATTTAACCCCTGTACTTACTAGAAAGTGGTGTAAGGTTACTATTTATAAGGCTGTAAAGCTGGTTTGTATCGTTCTATCCTTAGTATTATTTGCTATTCCATCCGATCAAATCGTTTTAATTTACATCGTCGTTATCGTATTAAACATTATTCACTCAATTGGAACACCAATTGTTTGGTCATACATTGCTGACGTAGATGACTATGGTGAGTGGAAGTTAGGTCAAAGAGCTTCTGGCCTTTGCACCTCAGGCAACCTCTTTACTCTTAAGGTAGCCTTAGCTGTAGGCGGTGGTTTAGTTGGTTTAGTATTATCCGTTACTGGTTACGAGGCTAATGTTGCTGAGCAAAGCGAAACTGCTATTGCTGGTATCTACGCTCTTATGACTTGGATTCCTGCTATTGGCTACCTCTTAACCTTCTTAGCAACCCAATTCTTCTACAAGCTCAATCGTCAGACCATGGCCAAGATCTCAAAAGATCTCTATGGTACTGTCTAATAGTAATAAGCCTTAACAACGAGAGTTAGCTAGTACCTGTGCAAATTCAAACTAGCTAACTACTCCCTAACCAATTTAAAAAAATATCTTTTGCCTTATAAGATAGTAGATAGGATACAAATATCATGGCAATCAAGTACCTTTTCCAAGCTGGTAATTACATTTCTGAAGTTGAAGATACTCTTTATGGCAGCTTTATTGAGCATTTAGGTCGTGCTGTTTATACTGGCGTTTATGAGCCTGGCCATCCTTGTGCTGACGAGCAAGGTTTCCGTCGTGATGTCATGGACATGATCAAAGAGCTCAAGGTTTCTACTGTTCGCTATCCAGGCGGCAACTTTGTCTCAGGCTATAACTGGATGGACGGTATAGGCCCTAAAGAGCAACGCCCTGTACGTCTTGATTATGCATGGCTTTCTAAAGAGACCAATGAATTTGGTATTGGTGAGTTCTACGACTGGGCTAAGAAGACTGGTGTAACCCCAATGGTAGCTGTTAACTTAGGTACTGGCACTCCACAAGAGGCTGGCTACTTTGTTGAGTACTCCAATATCAAGGGCGGCACCTATTTCTCTGACTTACGTAAACAACATGGTCATGAAGAGCCATTTAACTTCAAATACTGGTGTCTTGGTAATGAAATGGATGGCCCATGGCAGACCTGCCATTTAGAGGCTGACGACTATGCTAAGAAGGCTCTTGAAACAGCTAAGATTATGCACTGGGTAGACCCAAGCTTAAAATTAGTTGCTTGCGGTAGCGCCACCACTACGTTGCCATCCTATCCAGAGTGGGATCGTATAGTTTTAGAGCGTGTTTACAACGAGGTTGAGGCCTTATCTTGCCACCACTACTTTGAAAATAGCACAGGCAATATTAATGACTTCTTAGGTTCATTCGTGCTCATGGATAACTTTATCCACACTATTACCTCCACTGCTGACTACGTAAAGGCCAAGTTACGCTCTAAGAAAGACATGATGATTTCTTTTGATGAGTACAATATTTGGTCAATTGCAGGCGAGCCATGGATGGACTTCTTTGATCGTGATCCAAACAATCGCTTTACCAAAGCTCCTCCACTTTTAGAGCAACACTACACCTTCTTAGATGCCTTAGTATTAGGTGGTTTAATGTGTACTCTTATTAACCACAGCGATCGTGTCAAGATGGCATCCTTAGCTCAGTTGGTTAATGTTATCGCCCCTATCTTTACCAAGCCAAATGGTGAGGCTATTAAGCAGACCATTTACTACCCATTCATGTGGGCAAGCGTTTATGGTCGTGGCAAAGCTTTACGTTACTTTGCTAACGTACCTCACATTGAGACTATCCATGGTCAAACAAAGACCTTACAGTCTGCTGCTACTTACAATGAGCAAACCAAGGAAATTTCCTTATTTATCCTTAATATTGATCAAACTCAAGATCAAGAAATTTCCTTAGTATTAGATGGCTTTGGCAAGGTAGAGCTCAAGGATAGACAAGAGTTAGTAGGTTATGAGTTAAGCGCTCAAAACACCTTTATCACTCCAGATGCTGTAGTTCCTAAGCACAGAGCCTTTACTGACGCTGAGAAGCAGAGCCTCTGCGTCAAGATCCCAGCTCTAAGCTTTAGCTTACTCACCTTAAAGGTAGAAGGCGAACTCTAAACACAAGTTAGACACAAACCATAGCTATCATCACGAATAGCTATAAAACAACAGTGGCGCTAGACCTAAAAATCTAGCGCCTTTCCATACCCCAATGACCGCCCGCCCCTTCCCAAGCTCCATCCTTGCCAAGCCAAGCCAAGCCAAGCTAAGCTAAGCTAAGCCAGTACCAGCTTAAGCCACTATGAGCCAAGCTCCTTCCACGCTCAAGCTCAAGCCAAGCTCAAACTAAGTTCAAACAAAACAAAAGTTAGCCCCAAGCGCAATTACCAAGCTTGCCACTAAAATGGAAAAAGCCTACCCTACGCCCAAGTTTTAGTAAAAGTTGACCTTGTACAGCAATTTTTTGCTCAACTAATCTACGGACACAGCCATATCAGATGAATTATCACTATCAAGATTGTTAGTAGCACTATAAAAAAAGTCGCCATTTCCCTTATTGCGCTTGCCCTTATTTACCTTATCCTCCTTAGGAGGAGCTACATTGGCTGCTGTAGCTGCGGCATTAGAGGTGTTATTAGCGGCGACATTAGATGAAGCATTAGACTCTTTAAGCAAAATATACTCTCCTGAAGGCATATTAGCTTTATTCTCTGGCAGCTGAGGCTGTAGCTGTGGTTGTACTTGTGATTGTAGTTGTTGCTGAGGCTGTACCATAACCTCCTGACTGGTATTAACCACATTGCTTGCTAAGGCACCATTTGTAACAGCGCCCGCACCTGGTAAGACGCTAAAGCCATTGGCTTGATTTGCTATGGCCTCTGGAGAGCCTTGCTCCTGTTGAGCGCTTATAGCCGCACTAGCAATAGCAGCATTATTGGCGCTATTGGCATTAACATCATATGTTTCTACTATAGGGGTGCTGTTATTAAAAGAATTAGTAAGTGCTGCATTAGTCTGGTATTCACGCTCTAACTCCTGCTCAATTAAAGAGGATAAAGCCTGATCTTGTTCCTTGGCCTTGCTAATTAAGACGTATAACTTGGCTAACTCATCACGAGAAAAGTTTAATCCCTTTTGCATTGAGGTATGGTCAGGAGACCAACAACGAATATCATACTTTCCAGGATGATCACTCCAAGAAGTAAAGGTAAATTCCTTAGTCCAGCCATTACGATCAGGCTCACTAATAGCTCCAAAATTGCGCTCAATATTAAAAGCAATCTTTTTACTGCCCTGATCCTGTCTAGCGCTATTATTGCCATCGGCATAACGAGAGTTATATGACTTATAGCCCTGCTTACCATAGCCACGATTGTATCCAGCGCCCGCTCCCGCTCCAGTGTTTGCACTAGCAGCACCATAACCAGCTCTGTCACCAGCCCTATAGTCTGAGCCATCACCATAGCCAGCAGCCGCACCTGCGCCTGCCTGAGCATTCACACCTGCGCCCATACCTACAGCCTGAGGGTTGTTAAAGCCTGAACCAGCAGCATTATTAAAATTTGGGCCTTGCATAAAAGCTCTATTTGAAATCATACCCTGATTTGGCATCTGATTTTGGTACTTAGGGACAGCCATATTTTGTACCTGACTATAAAAGCTGTTCGGCCCCTGATTAAAAGCAGGAACTTGTCCAAATAAATTGCCTTGATTAAAGTTTTGTCCCTGATTGAAGTTAGCGCCATTACCATAATAGTTTGCCGCCTCACCATTAGGCATGGTTGGTGATGCATAAGGGCTTGCCTCAGTTACATTATTGGAAGCATTAAAGTTATTCATAGTAAATTCCTTCAAAAGATGTACTTTCACCTAAAAGCTATTTCCAAGAGAGCTCTTTTGTCCGCTATCTTCTTTTCAAAGCTCTTATATCAACTCACCTATAAAAGCTGGTATAAAAAACTATAGACGCAACTATTCTGAGGTTGCTTAAACAGAAACCACATAAAAAGGATTGATTAAAGGGAATTGATATTAAAAATTGAATTTAAGAAAGGATAAAGTGCTCACTACACTATATATATTTATAGCACCATCTAAAGAAGAGATCACAAGACCATACTTAAAAAATTTACCACGCCATCCCCTAAAACCGCTTATTTACCGCCTTTACCGCTACAGCGCCTGGCATCAGGCTTATAAAAGCAAAATCCCTCACCCCAAAAAGTTATCCAGCCTCTAACAGCATTGACTAACTTGCCTTTAACTCAAAAGTTATCCAGCCTTTAACAGGCTTTACTAACTGCCTTTAGCTCAAAAGTTATCCAGCCTCTTACAGGCTTTGCTAACCTGCCTTTAGCTAAAAAGTTATCCAGCCTCTTACAGGCTTTGCTAATCAGCCTTTAGCCAAAAAGTTATCCAGCCTCTTACAGGATTGACTAACCTGCCTTTAGCTCAAAAGTTATCCAGCATCTTACAGGATTAACTAACTGCCTTTGCCCAAAAGTTATCCAGCCTCTTACAGAATTGACTAACTGCCTTTAGCTCAAAAGTTATCCAGCCTCCTACAGGAGAGACTAAATGCCTTTGCCCAAAAGTTATCCAGCCTCTTACAGGTTTTGCTAACCTGCCTTTAGCTCAAAAGTTATCCAGCCTTTAACAGGTTTTACTAACTGTAGTGGATGTTTTTTAAGGATTATCCAGTGTTGAGAGGGATGGGATGATATTGGTAGAGCTGGTGGGAAGAAAAAATTAAGGCAGTCTTAATTTTGAAACTGCCTTTAATCTTGTGATATGGATATGGATGTGGACTAGAGATTAGTTAGGCAAGGTAGACCTTTTTGTCTATTGCCTTGGCATTCATCATTGTGTCATCACCCTCATCTTCTAAAGAAGTATCAACACTATTAGGTACATTGACCATATGTAATATATCTCCGCCATCATGGGCATTCTTTAAATATTCTCTAGGAGTTTTATTAGTGAACTTTTTAAAGACCTTAGTAAAGTAAGAGACATCAGTAAAACCACACTCATAGGCCACATTGGTTACTGTTTGAGTTTGATCTTTTAACATCTCCATAGCGCATTGCACACGATAAGAGTTGATATACTCCATTGGCTTTTTGTTAATAATGTCTTTAAACAGCTTTACTACTGACTGTGGACGCAACTCTAAAAGCTCGGAGAGTTCATTTAAACAAATGGTATTTTTGTAATTGCGATGAATATAAGACAAAGCCATACGCATTTTCATAATGCGATTAACAGCCTGGCCTGTATCATTAGGTAAAACAAACAGATCTCGATGCTCAAAAATACCTAGCAAGTAATACATAAGGCCAAAGGTCTTAAGCTCATAACCTATGGTCTGCTCTTGTAGCACAGTAAACAGCTGTCCCAAGGTTCTATTTAGACTTTCAGGGCCTTCAAGGTCTTTAGATACAAAAGGAATATGAGGTTTAAACTGCCTTTGATTATATAAAATAGAATAAATGAAAGAGTTGGATAGCGAGCGCTCACGTAATAAGAAGTGCAAATCGAACACCATACACTCATATACACAATTAATAGGCTCGGCTGAGTGCACTGATCCTGAGTTAAAAATAAATATATCGCCAGTACCATTGCTGCCTTTTCCCATATAAGTTTGGCCATCAATAGTAACTTTTAACTCACCTTCTAAAACACGGCAGATTTCGTACTCCTCATGCCAATGAGTTTCCATTACATAGCGAGGATGCGAGCTAGTGACATGGTAATACGCAAAAGGAAACGAGATATCGCCATGCTCCTTACTCTCTTTTAAAATAATCTCTTGCATTCTTACATCCTACTAGTAGATAAACACTACTATCCCTATTCGTACTCAGTAAATAAGAATTTGCTTAATCTAAACACACAAAACACAACATTCGCACCGTCTCTATACGAACTAAATACCATCCAAAATATTTGTAAGAGATGCTGTGCAATGACTCATTTGTTAATCCTAACAAAGATAGCTACCTAATAGCTAGCAAGAAACCCCATTATGTATGTATCAATATACAAGCAATCTCTTATTCTGTGAGCTAAGTATAAAGAATAAGGGCTAACTAATACTTAACCACTATAATCTTCGCCAAAATATCATAAATATGTTAGTGAAATTGTCGTATTTTAAAATTGCGACATTTACCTATACCCAAAACGATCACTACAAAACTAGTCTAGTACTAGTCTTTTTGTATAAATTAAATTATTTAAAATCGCTAATATAAGGTTTTAAGCATCAAGCTAAATCAGCAGCTTGTTGTCATTTTTTCTACTACTGTGCTGTACATCTTTATTGGTTAAAGTTAAGCAGTAATAGTAGTAATAAAGATGCTATGGCTGTAAGTGTTAGAGGCCTCTCACTTAGCTTAGCTGAGCTTAGCTGATCTTAGCTATCAGTTCGCTTGAAAATCGAATATTAACCTCTGGATGAAAGCGCCATCTAAAGTTCATTAGCTTTGGGAAGCTATGCTGAGGGAATTAGTAAAAAGCATAATTTTAAGCTCAAGCCTAAGCTTGGGCTTATTGTGCATTGGCCATGATAGCTAACACTATTATTGAATTGATAAGCTATGGTATTAGCAAGTCTATGCTGTTTATGAAAAGGAGCGCACTAAGCTCCAAACATGAAAGAACTTATATTCATGCCTGCTTTAAAACTTTTAATGCAGCTTATAAAGCTTGAGTCAGCTTATGCTTATATAGAAGCCACCCTACTGTTACTTTGAGGTAAACCATCACAGCCTACAGCCTTACCTATTTACCATAAGACCTCTTTACTATTTACTAAAGTAAGCTTCAAATGCTTGCTTAATGCTGCTTCTTGATACTTTGATAGAACAATGCTTAATACTCTACTTAGTGGTTTAGCCTGTAAAAGTCCTTGGTTGCCATATAGTCCTATAGCCCTATCCTTAGTCCTATCTTTAACTGTAGCTTTAGCTTTCGCTTTAACCTTAGCATTAGGCAAAGCGATAAAGATTGTCCCCATATATGTTGCGGTCTGATATGCGATAAGCAGAGCTTAGCGAAGCTAAGCTAAGCTAAGCTAAGCTAATGCGTAGCTGAGCGGAGCAATGCGAAGCAAAGCTAAGCGGAGCGATTTGGTTGAGATTGTCAAAATCTAATGTGCTTCTTTGATGTGATCTTGAGGGATTATGGAGTAAAACTTCATGATGAGTAGGCTATTGGGTGGTTCTGGTAGTTTTTAGTGATGGTTTTGGTAATTTTTTATTCTTTGCGTGTTGTTTGGTACTTTATTTGAGGTTTTGGCAATTTTTTATGTTTTTGGGCTTTGTTTGCGATTTGTTGCTCTATGTGCAATTGTGATGAAAGGTAAAAATTTTTGAAGGCTCAATAGCAACCAAATTTAAGCAACTTTGCTTGTAGTTTGTCGGGTGATGTTTGGCATCGCTCATAAGCTTTTAGCAGATTGAATGGCTTATATATGGCTTTTGTTTTAGATGGTCGTATTCTCTGAGTTAGTCTTAGATTACTTACTTTATTGAGATATTTTTGCTGTTCTGATGAAAAATTTTTGCTCTAATCATGTGATGTAAAGCTCATTTTGTAATCTTTACCATTTTAATGTTTTGGTAAATTTTTCAGATTTTACTACCTATTTAGCTATCTAAGCTAGACAGAATAAGGCTTTAAAGAAATTTTTGGTATTATCAAAATTTGATTTTAATCGGGCGTAAAAATGCGCTAATCCCTTATATATAAGGCCTTTGAGAACGATTGTAATATCACTTAAAAGATAGTGTTGCTATACTAAAAAAATCACCTCAGCACTGGTCGACCAGTGAGCAAACAAACATTATAAGCATGTGGTTTTATATCTATAATTAACTTCCATGGTGTTTTTGGAAATTTTTTCTATTTAGCAGCCTGAGTTTGTACTATTTGGTAAAAAATTATTCCAAGAGATGAAAAAATTACCAAACAGGCTAAAAATATTGCAAGCGTGCGCCAGTACAAAGAAACATAATAACCCTGACTTAACGAGATACCCTTAATTAAAAAAGAGCTTATCTTTCAAGTTTTTGTTGTGATTCTGGGTATTTAAGTCGAGTGGTTTAAGTTTTAGCATTTAGTGACTCTTACTTACAAATTTTACCAAGTTTAGGACAATAAATTACCAAACGTATTATTTATAAGTAAGTACTTTGCTCATAATTTACTGAAGATAAAGCTTAGACATCTTGGTTGCTTAAATGCCCCAAGAAACAAGAAAGGTATTTGCGTTAACCTGAGGACAAAAAAGCTAACGCAAAGCTTAGATACCTTTAAGGTTAGTCTTATCGCCAAATAAGTATTTAACCTACTGTAAGTAACTAAGCTAGCTACATTGTAAATTTAGTTAGTCAAAATAACTAGCTAGATAACAAAAATGCTCAATTTTGAAGCATCACAATACAGCTAGTCAGTTTCTTTAGATTAAGTCATTTTGTTATCGCTCATTAGTTTTAGCTAAAAGCATAACGACCTAACCATTTAAACACATGCGTCCATGCTTAATCACAAGTTATATAAATGTTATTAGCATGGGATTGAGATTAAAAACTCACTTGTCATAAGAGGATCTGACATGGAAAGCGCCGCTAAATTAGATAAAAACTTAGCCCGTACCCCCGATATGGATGAAGTAGTACCATCAGATAAGAAGTTAATCTTCTTCATGCTTGTTTCCTGCTTCGTTTTATGGGGCTTATTAAACAACATTACCGACAACTTAGTTCCTGCCTTTGGTAAGATTTTCATGATGTCGGCTGTTGACTCCTCAATGGTACAGTTCTTCTTCTATGGTGCTTATGCAGTATTGGCTATCCCAGCAGCCATGATTATTAAGAAGTACTCTTTCCGCCACGGTGTTTTATTAGGCTTAGGCTTCTACATTATCGGTGCTCTTGGTTATATTCCTGCCGCTATTTTCCAAGTTTACGATATCTTCTTAGTATCTATCTTCATCTTAGCAGGCGGTTTATCAGTTTTAGAGACCACTTGTAACCCATATGTTATCGCTTTAGGTTCTGAAGATACTGCTATTCGTCGTATTAACTTTGCTCAGGCCTTTAATCCAGTAGGTTCTATCATTGGTTTATTCTTAGCTAAGTTCGTAATTTTAGCTAACTTAAACCCAGCTACCTATGATGAGCGTGTTCTTATGTCTCCTGAGGAGTTAAGCTCCATTCGTGTAGGCGAGCTCTTCTGGGTATGTGTTCCATATGTTGGTTTAATCGCTATCGCTTTAGTTATCTGGTTCTTCTTCTTTAGACAAAAGTCTGACTTAAAGGATCAAGGTTCAGCTCTTAACTTCATGGCCTCTTTCACCAACTTAATGGGCAACAAGCGTTACGTATTCGGCGTTATCACCCAGTTCTTCTATGTTGGTATGCAGATCGCTGTTTGGACTTGGATGATTAAGTACATCATGGCTTTAACTGACAAGGTTGAGCACGAGGCTGTTGACTACTACATCTACGCTGTATTCTTATTCGTAGGCGCTCGTTGGTTATGCACCTACTTAATGAAGTACATCCACGCTCCACGCTTAATGGCAGCAGTTGCAGCAGTTGGTATGGCAGTAACCTTAGGTACTATCTACTTACCAACTTCAATGTCCGTAATTTGCTTAATGTTAATCTCTGGCTGTATGTCCTTAATGTTCCCAACCATCTATGGTATTGCTTTACGTGGCTTAGGTGACGACGTTAAGTTAGGCGCAGCAGGCTTAATCATGGCAATTATCGGTGGTGCTATCATCACTCCAATCATGGGCTCCTTCATTGATAACTCCACTTTAGCTTTCTTAGTTCCAGGCTTTAGCGGTGAAGAGGCTGCTGTTCGCTCCTCTTACTACACAGCTTTTGTTTGCATGGTTGTAGTTTTCTTATACGGTCTTTTCAACTCCAAGAAGGCTTAGTAATTAAACTAAAAAAATTAAAAATGTGGTTCTTTAGAACTACATCACAGACTAGAGTAAAAACCTAGTCACTTGCGAGGCCTTGGTGGTTTAATCTCCTGAGGCCTCTCAAGAAAGAGCTGAAAGACAAACAACAGTTTTTTCTTGAGAGTGTAAGCAAGAAACATTAATACGCTCTAAAAGATTTTTCCTTTACCAGGGCATTGTGACTAGCCTCTTTAAGAGCCAACGCTCTTAAACAAATATGAAGAAGCAATACTTCTTCAAGGCCTTAAGTAAGAAACTCCTCACACAAAGTCTTACTTATAGGAAAGTCACCCTCCAACACACTCAAACACACACATCATCTTGTCCTTGCAAGTATTTCTTGCAAGGGCTTGTTTTAAAAAGTTGTGATTTGATGGGAGTTTTGCTCTTTAGGGTAATGAATTACAGATTTTAGGATTGTTCGCAATTAGCTAAGCAGCAACTGAGGATAAACAAACTATGGCTCAATATTCATTAGCTTTTGACTTCGGTGCCACTTCTATTCGCGCCATTTTAGGTGCAGTTGAAAATGGTCGTTTTGTTACCACTGAAGTAATGCGTATGTCTCACCAGCGTGTGACCGAAGATGGCCGCAGCCGTTGGGAGTGGGACAAGATCGTAAATAAGGTTGTTGAGACCATTAAGGCTCATGCCCACGAGATCTCCTCTATTGCTGTTAACACCTGGGGTGTAGATTTTGGTGTTGTCGGTGAGGATGGTAAGTTATTAGTAAATCCAATCTCCTACCGTGATGCCCGCCACAATGAAGGCTTTGAGTATGCTCAAGAGACCTTAAGCCAAGAGCAAATCTTTATGGCCACTGGCAACCAAATCATGTCTATCAACTCTTTATTCCAATTATTGGTTTTAAAGAAAGATAGCGCCCAAGGCTGCCCTACTTACAACAAGATCAACAAGCTCTTAATGCTTCCAGACCTTTTAAACTACTTATTAACAGGTCAACAACGTGCTGAGCTTACTATTGCCTCAACCTCACAATTACTAGATCTCCGTACCAAGAAGTTTGCTGAGCCAATTTTACAAGCTTACGGTATTAAAGAGAGCATATTTGCTCCTATCGTATACCCAACCGAAGTTGTAGGTTCTATCAAGGACAGCTTAATTCCAGAGCTTCGTGAGCTTAACAAGGATATCAAGGTAATTGCCTGCGCCTCTCACGATACTGCTAGCGCCGTATTATTAACCGAAGCCTATACCGATCGCGATACAGCTTTCTTATCTTGCGGTACTTGGTCATTAATTGGTGGCTTAACTGATGAGCCAGTAATTAGCAAAGAAGCCTTTGCTCGTGACTTAACTAACGAGACTGGTTTTGCTGGCAGCAATATGTTCTTCAAGAACATCACTGGTCTTTACATTCTTGAAATGTTAAAGAACCAGCTCGAGGCCAAGCGTGGCGCTAAGATTCCATTCGATGAAATCACCGCTTACGTTGAAAACTGCCCAGTTGATCAATTTGTTGATGTTGGTGCTGAGGTCTTTGCTCAAAACGAATTTGATGTTAAAGAGGCTATCAACTCTTTATTAGGCACTAAGTTTGAAAATGACTTCGACTACTTCAAGGTAATTTATTTATCTTTAGCTAAGAAGTATCACGCTACCTTACAAGATATCGAAACTATCTTACAAAAGAAGTTCAAGAAGCTTCACATGATTGGTGGTGGTACTCAGTCTAAGTTCTTATGCCAATTAGTTTCCAATGTAACTGGTCTGGAAGTAATCGCAGGCCCAATGGAAGCTACCGCTTATGGCAATTTACTTGCTCAAAAGATTGCTCTTAAAGAGTTTGACAGCTTAGAGCAAGGCCGCAAGGTAATCTTAGACTCCTCTGAGTTTAAGGTTTACCACCCACAAGTTTAATCATTAAGTAAAGCTAAGCTTTCTTAATCAGGAATAGCACACAGATAGAGTCCTGTACTTAACTAAGACAATTAAGAGCCAGCGATAAAGCTCTAGATGGGCCTAAAAAGGCACAAGCACTTAAGGGCTCTATTTGAAATCATTTGCTAAGTTTTAATTCCACTGCATGCAACGACTTATGTTTAGTCGTTGCTTTGAAAATAAGGTATATATCATGTCACATCCAAAGATTGGTATTCGTCCTACTATTGATGGTCGTCGTGGCCCATTAAAGGTTCGTGAGTCCTTAGAAGAGCAAACCATGAACATGGCTAAGAGCGCTGCTGAGCTCTTACGTGCTAACTTAAAGTACT